>NZ_JBFBMD010000001.1:0-527383 GCF_040686915.1 Rhodococcus sp. NPDC077669
AGCGGATGGCTGATACATCGAATGCTTTCACCAAATAAAATTCGGCACTGACATTCATCGACACACTGTTGAGTTCTCAAAGAACACGCACACACCATTCACGTCCGAGATGATCTCGTCGGTGTCCGGGGCAACCGTTCCAGCTTAGATCGGATGTTCAGGCTCAGTCAAACTGGCCTTCGATCCGCGGTTAAGACACAACCGAAGTAGTGTCCGAACCAGATTGTGTAGCGCGCGTCCGCTTCGCTCAGGCCTTGCGGTCTGGGCTGGCGTCCGTGTCGCTCTGACTTGGACAAAGTTACGCCCCGGATAACAACGCGTCAAATCCCCAGGTCGTTCGGACACAATCGGTGTGAACAGCCTGGTCGCGCTCGATGGATTGCCCCTCGAGCGGATGTCCAAACCAAATTACATCAATGTGACTCCGGCCACTGGCCGATCCTGGATTCAGCGAGCCACGCGTGCTCCCGCAAAGTTCCGCTTCCCGCGCCGGACCACCAACCATTGTCCGTGCAAGAGGTCGTCGCTCGACGGTGTCCAGTTCTCGTCGGCGATCTTGACGTTGTTCACCGCTGCCCCGCCCTCTTTGACCGCCCGTCGCGCAGCACCCTTGCTCTCGCTCAACCCTGTCGCGACAAGGAGGTCGACGATCGTGTTCGGAGCACCCACCTCGATGTCGGCCACAGATGCCTCGTGCAACGCCGCTGCCAGAGTGCTCTCGTCGAGGTCGGTGAGCTCGGCCCGCCCGAACAGTGCTTGGCTGGCGAGTTCGACCGAGCGAGTCGCCTCTTCGCCGTGAACTAGAGTCGTCATCTCTGCTGCCAGTCGCTTCTGAGCTTCTCGCGCGTGCGGTCGCTCCTCGGTTGCTGTCTCCAATTCGGCCAGTTCGTCCTGGGACAGGAAGGTGAACCAGCGCAGGTACTTGACCACATCGGCGTCACCGGTGTTCACGAAGTACTGGTACCAGGCGTACGGGCTGGTCATCTCGGGGTCCAACCAGAGACTGCCACCACCGGTGGACTTACCGAACTTCTTGCCGTCCGACGACGTGACCAGGGGAACGGTCAGCGCGTGAACCTGTTCGGCGTCCTGCCGACGGTTCAGTTCCACGCCGGCGATGATGTTGCCCCACTGATCCGAGCCACCGATCTGCAGACTGCAGCCGTACTCCCGGCGCAGCTGGACGTAGTCGTTGGCCTGCAACAGCATGTAGCTGAACTCGGTGTACGACATGCCGTCGCCCTCGAGCCGAGTCTTGACCGTCTCCCGCGCGAGCATGACGTTGATCGAGAAGTGTTTGCCGACGTCTCGGAGGAAGTCGATGGTGGACAGCTCCCCTGTCCAGGACAGGTTGTTGACCACCACGCCACCGGTAGGGCCGTCGTCCAGGTCTACGAACCGTTCGAGCTGCCCCCGGATACGCGACGCCCATTCGGTGACCACCTCACGGGAGTTCATGGTCCGCTCCCCCACATCGCGAGGATCACCGATCAGTCCGGTTGCGCCGCCCGCCAGAATGATCGGCCGATGACCGGCCCGCTGGAACCGCTTCAAGGCGAGCAGCGGAACGAGGTGGCCGGCGTGGAGCGAGGGTCCGGTCGGGTCGAAACCGGAGTACAACGTGATCGGCCCGTCCGAGGTGGCCTTCTTCAGTGCTTCCACGTCGGTGGACTGCGCGATCAGTCCGCGCCAGGTCAATTCGTCGATGATGTTCTCGCTCACGACGTCGATCTTCCCGCATGCACTTGCCGCCGCCTCGTTCAGCCCTCACGCAAGCCGGGCTGGGGAGCGCGGGGACTGCGCCGGTAGTTCGACACTGCAGGCGAGGCCGGTAGCCAGAAACGCCACGGTCTGTCTGCTGCCACGCTCACACCCACGCGTGGACCGACTTTCAACGCCTCGTCGCCCAGCGGATGTTCGAGCAGCTCGAGGGTGATCGGTGACGACGCGTCGAACAGATCGGTCCCGTTGTCGGCAAGTCCCACTCCGAGTGCTCGTCCGAGATTGCCGGGCCCTCGAGCCCACCCGGCCTCGACCCGCGCTGTTCGCGACTTTCCGCCACCGCGCCTGCCGTCGACGAGGTCGTGACCTGCAACTACCTGACCGGCTCGAAGCAGGACGGCAGCGGCCGTCCCGTCCGGCCCGCAACTGACGTTCATGCACAGGTGCATGCCGTAACTCAGGTAGACGTACAGCCGACCCGCCGGACCGAACATCACGGCATTTCGGGGTGTCGGACCACGGAAAGAATGCGCAGCGGGATCGGGCCACGGACCGTCGACCGGACCGCCGTATGCCTCGACCTCCACGATGCGTACCGACACCGCGCCTGCATGGACGGTGGCCCCGAGGACACGTCGGGCTGCGTCGTCCGGCTCTCCGATTTCCAAGTCAGCAGCGTTCACCCGTCCCATGATGCTGAACCCTTGACCTCGAGGCATCGACGGGGCTATGACTGCATCGATCGATGAAAGTCTGGAGGCCGACATGGCGTTCACCGGGCAACATGCCGTCGAGATCACAGGGTTGACGGTTCGCCGCGGCAACCGAACGGTGCTGCACAATCTGTCCCTGACGATTCCGCGGGCTGCCATCACCGGCCTCCTCGGCCCATCGGGCTGCGGAAAGACCACGTTGATGCGCGCCATCGTCGGCACGCAGATCGTTGCCGGCGGAACCGTGACAGTGCTCGGATGCCCAGCCGGCTCCACCTCCCTGCGCCGCACCGTCGGGTACGTGACGCAGGCACCGAGCGTGTACCGAGACCTCACCGTTCGCGAGAACGTGCAGTACTTCGGGTCGCTCTACGGTCGCCGCCACTCCGAGGTGGCGTCCGCCATCGCGGCTGTCGGACTCACCGACCATGCGGCGTCGCGGGCGGGTGAGCTCTCCGGTGGCCAACTGAGCCGGGTCTCCCTGGCCAGCGCGCTGGTCGCCGAACCCGAACTCATCGTCCTCGACGAGCCGACGGTCGGGTTGGATCCCGTCCTTCGCTCGGAACTGTGGTCACGATTCGCCGCAATCGCAGCGGTAGGTACGACAGTGCTGGTCTCGAGCCACGTGATGGAGGAGGCAGAACACTGCAGCCAGCTCGTACTGATGCGCGACGGTGCCGTCCTGGACCGATCGAGCCCCGAAGCGCTACTGGCGCGGACGAAGGAAACGAACCTCGACCGCGCATTCCTCTCGCTCATCAGATCCACGGAACAGACATCGTGAACGCACGAATCTACGCAGCGGGTACGGGTCGAATCCTGCGCCAGCTCAGAGCCGATCACCGATCGGTGGCCATGGTCCTGCTCGTGCCGTCTCTACTGATTGTGTTGCTGTATTTCCTGTACCGAGACGTCCCGGCTCCGCCGAACCAACAATCGTCGTTCGATCGAATTGCGATCACGATGCTCGGCATTCTGCCGTTCGTCGTCATGTTTCTGCTCACGTCGATCTCGATGCAGCGTGAACGCAGCACGGGAACACTCGAACGCCTGCTGACCACACCGATGTCCAAGATGGACCTGCTTGCGAGTTACGGCTCGGCGTTCTCGCTCGCCGCTGTAGGGCAGGCGCTGCTCGCGTGCGCACTCGCATTCGGATTGCTCGGGCTCGACATCGAAGGCTCGATCGGGTGGGTTCTGGTGATCGCGGTACTCGGGGCGATGCTCGGAGTGGCGATCGGGCTGTTGTGCAGCGCTTTCGCACGTACCGAATTTCAAGCGGTCCAGTTCATGCCGGTCGTCGTGATCCCGCAGCTCTTCCTCTGCGGGCTCCTGGTGGCCCGCGATCAGATGCCGAGTTGGCTCGGTGCAGTCAGCAACCTTCTGCCGCTGAGCTACCTGGTGGACGCCCTGCAGGAGATATCCGTCCACCCCGATGCAACCAAGCGCATGGGGGCCGACATCGCCGTGGTCGTGATGTTCACCGTGGCAGCGCTGACCGGTGCGGCCGCGACATTGCGTCGGCGTACACCATGAACGAGGTGGTCTAGGACGTGGCGCGCGCCAGAATCGACTCGTGCTCGGCGTCGTCGACATCGCGCGCATCGTCGGCGAGCAACACCGGAATGCCGTTCTCTATCGGATATGCGCGACGCAGTCGCGGGTTGTAGAGCAATTCGTCCTCGACGAGCAGGAGCGGGCCCTTGTCCACAGGGCACGCGAGGATGGAGAGCAGTGTCGAGTCGATTGCCACAGGTGTCCTTCTGTCTGCTCCGACCGAGTCGGAGTGATGGTCTTCGTTCACGCTACCGAACGCCGATTGTTTCCGTCGTCGGGGCCGCCGGCCGTTCCTTCATGTCAGGAAGACTTCTCGGCGGTGGCCTGACGTCCCACGAAGCGTTCTGCCACAACAGCTTTCGTCAGTCGTCGGTAGCTGTTCGACTCCGGATCGTAGTACCACGATCGTGCGCTCGGAGTAGGAATTCCTGCCTGTTTCAATGCAGACGCGTTGGGTCGATAGGCGCGACCGACCGGGATGTCGGACACAACGTGGACGATCGCCGGACGCTCGTCCGGCAGAAGAACTCCCAGAGCATCGGTGAGAGCGCGAGCGGTGATCACCGCTTCCGGCTGCAGGGACACAGCGCACACTGCGACCTCGATAGCCGACGCTTCCATGCGGATCGACCGTGGCCCGTCGACGGCAACACGAACCCCGTAGACCACGGCCGAACCGACCTGGTCGAGATCGCCGACGGCGTCGACGATCGGCTGGGTGTACACCGGCCCCCGCGCCGAGCGCACCACAGTGTCCTTACGATCGATGAGCCAGTAATCGCCGTCGGAATCACGCCGGAACAGGTTCTCGGTGGGTATCCACGCGTCGGTGGGCTCGAAGACCCCACGCATGACATGGCTGGTCGCCTCTCCGTCACCGCTCGGGCGGCCCAGGAGCAGTCCGATCTCGTTGTCGCGGCACTGCCGCACGAATCCGTCGTCGTCCTCTTCGAGTCGACCGGTGATCGGGTCGTACGCCGCCAGAGCCACTCGCGCACTGCCGGGCAGAGGACGTCCCTTCGATCCGATCTTCGTCCCGGCGACATTGGCCAGAATGACATCGTTCTCGGTGGAGGCATAGAACTCGAGGACTCGCGCCGGGGTGAACTTCGCCAGCGTGCGACGCCACAATCCCACCGGCATACCGGAGCCGATGAACAGCCGAACCGGGTGACCGGTGTCGACCGGGAAGCGCCCCTCGTCGACGATCTGCTGCATCATCGTCCACGTGTAGCTGACGACGGTAACGCCGTAGCGGTACACCTCTTCCCTGAAGCGCTCGGGATCGAGACCACGGGAAAGAGCGATCCTCGATCCGCCGGCAAGCGCGCCGCCGATGGTCACGAGTATGCCCGCCGAATGATGCAGCGGTGCAAGGCAATACACGGTATCGCCGGGACCGAGAGCGGCCGTTGTCGCGGTACCGAAGGCGGACAGCGCCCAGCGGTGGTTGGTGATGTATCGCGGTTCGAGACCACGATCGGTCGTAGTGAACAGAATCATCGCCAGTTCGCGAGCGCGACCGGGATCCGGCTCGAACCAGGCGGGGAGTCGGACGGCGTCGGGGTCGATGGCTTCGAGGTCGATCACCTCGTAGCCGTCCGGAACCTCGAGTCGCCGCGTCTCACCACCGCCGAGCACTAGCACGTTGGGCGCAACCGGAACGGCCGCTGCGGCATTCTCCGGATCGGCGATCACAGTGTCGACGTCCACGGTGCGTAACGCGGCAGTGAGGTCGCTACCCGGCTGCAGCAACACCGGAACAGCGCCGATGCGCGACAGAGCCGCGATGGCGGCGAGGGCACTCGGCCTGGTCTCCATCAGCACACCGATGCGCGATGCCGGCCGTACACCGACACTGATCAGACCTCGAACCACGTTGTCGATACGCACGTTGACGGCGTCGTAGGTGTGCACACGGTCGTCGAAGAGGAAGCACTCGCCGAGCGGGGACTTTCTTCCCTGCTCAGCGATCAAGCGGCCCAACGAGACCCGACTGTGCGGCTGCATCTGCCCCAGCCGCGCCAGTCGCGGAAGGGTGCGCACGGCCTCGGTCGAGATCTCACGAGTGCCGCGCACAGCACCGGTCGCAGCCGAGGCCAATCCGCGTCCCACACCGACTCCCACTTCGGCGATGGAGGCAGCGGTATGGATGAGCCTGTTGGTGATCGACACTCCGCTGTCGCTGTCCGAGTGCTCCTCGTGTTCCATGACGCGAACTGCCTCGGGCTTCGGTCCGAGGTTCTCGCGCCACCGAATCCAGTTTCCGGTGGTCGGCCATGTCTGCGCAGCTGCCGTACTACCCACCACGAGACCGAAATGACCTGCACGCAAAGTGGTTTCGAATACCTGAGCACGAGGTGCGGCACGCCGGATTCCGCGGACCGCCAACGGCTGTCCGATGTCGTCCACCTCGCCGACGAACGCCAGCACCGGCACCGTCAACTCGGCAAGCGTCAACAGCCTGTCCTTGATGACGAAGCCGCCGGTCATCATGCGGTTGTGCACGACGAATTGCTTGAGCAACTCGGCCACGGCGGGCCCGGACCACGCCACCCAGCCGTCCATCGCCAGGAAGCGGCGCTGCGGCTCCCGAGGCAACAGTGCTTCCCGATCGTGCAACTGTCGCAGGAAATCCAAACGAGACCGCACGGTCTTCGCCGGGTCGAGTAGCTGGAATCCCGTCCGCGCCATCCACCCCGACACGGCCAAGCGCGTGAATACATGATCGGCGAGAAACTCCGCGCCCCGAGTGGCGACACCCGCCGGGATACCCAACGGCAAGCCGGCCAAGGTGTCGACCGGAGCCCCGAACGTGATGAGGCTGGCCAGGTTTCGTCCACCTCGATAGGCGGCAGCTTGGTAGCAGAACATGCCTCCCTGCGAGTATCCGCCGAGGTGAACGTCGCGGCCGGTGTGCTCGTGCACCTTGTCCACGACCTCGCTGATGGCGACGACGTGATCGGCCAGAGTACGGCTCCACCCGCCCTCTTCGGTATCGGGCGAACCGAAATCGACCACCCACGGGTCCATGCCCATGCCGTGCAGGATGCCGGCCGCACCTTGATCGGTGGTGACGTCGTACACGTCCGCGGAGACCATCATCGGCGGAATCAGCACCACCGGAGGACTGTCCACGGGAACGTCGTCGGGGAAGTAACGCCGCAACCGATACATCGGTTCACGGTCCATCACCCGAAAAGGTGACGGATCCACCTCGGTCTCGAGACCACCCAGTCGGATGACCTCGAGCCCGTTCTGGGCCGTTGCGATAGCACGCCGCAGTGGACCACGTACCGCGTCTGCATTCAGTCCCACAAATACACTCCTGCGTTCGGCCCCGACGGAACGACCGACATCGGTCTTCGCGTGACGAAAGCTTCTCACATCACACTCGTGGAATACGGCGAGGATGTCGACTAGTGCCGCAACACCGGCACCTCGGCCCACGCGCGCAACGTCGACGCAGTCGCCCGCACACCACCGAGTTGATGCGCCACCTGAACTGCCGCGGTGCCGCCGCGAGCATCACGCGACGAAATGGAACCCTCCACGGTGAGCACCTCGCGTACTGCCGGAGTGAGCGCCGGATCGATCGACGCGAGCTCGTCGTCGGTCAGATCCACCAGCCCCACGCCCCGCGCTTCTGCCGCGCGCACGCAGGCTCCCGCTGCCTCGTGGGCGACCCGGAACGCAATCCCTTGCCGCACCATCCATTCGGCGATATCGGTCGCGAGTGTGAACCCGGCCGGCGCGAGCTCGGCCATGCGATCGGTGTGGAACTCCAATGTCGCCGTCAAACCGGTGAGAGCCGGGAGCAGCAACTCGAGCTGTGCAACCGAATCGAAGACCGGCTCCTTATCTTCCTGAAGATCTCGGTTGTACGCCAACGGTTGTGCCTTGAGGGTGGCCAACAGGCCGGTCAGATTTCCGATCAGGCGGCCCGTCTTGCCACGAGTCAATTCGGCGACGTCGGGATTCTTCTTCTGCGGCATGATCGAGCTGCCCGTCGACCATGCATCTGCAAGAGTCACGTAACCGTATTCGGGTGTGCTCCACGAGATGACCTCCTCGGCGAACCGAGACAGGTCCACCGCCGTCATCGCCAACACGAACGCGGCTTCCGCCGCGAAATCACGCGAGGACGTGGCGTCGATCGAGTTCTCGGCGGACGAATCGAAGCCGAGTTCGGCGGCGATCTTCTCGGGGCTCAGACCGAGCGAGGAGCCGGCCAGAGCGCCGGAACCGTAGGGCGACACCGCCGCTCGCCTGTCGAAGTCCGCGAACCGCTGGACATCACGCAGCAGCGGATGAGTATGTGCGAGCAGATGATGCGCCAACAACACCGGCTGCGCCGCCTGCGAATGAGTCTTGCCTGGCATGACCGCGGTGGGGTGAGCCGCGGCCTGGGTCGCCAGTGCGTCCACGACGTCGAGAACACCGACCGCCACCCGACGGACGGCGTCGCGCAACCACATTCGAAACAGAGTCGCGACCTGGTCGTTGCGTGAGCGGCCGGCACGCAGGCGGCCACCCACCTCGGGTCCGACCCGATCGATCAATCCGCGTTCGAGAGCGCCGTGCACATCCTCGTCCGACTCGGCCGCGACGAACTCACCGGACGCCACGTCGTCGGCCAGCCGCTGCAAACCGTCGAGCATGGTCTCGAGATCCTGCGGGGTCAACAGTCCGGCACCGTTCAGAACCCGGGCGTGGGCCATGGACGCGCGAATGTCGTAGGGCGCGAGAACCCAGTCGAAGTGTGTCGATTTGCTCAGGGCTGCCATGGCAGCCGCCGGTCCGGAGGCGAAGCGCCCGCCCCACAGCGAGCCTTCGTTGGTTCCGTGTGCGTTGCTCGACGTGGTCACAGGCCCAGGTCCCGCTTCGCTGCGATCTTGGAGGAGAGCCCGTGCAGCTGCACGAATCCCTTGGCCGCGGACTGGTCGAACGTGTCGCCCTCGTCGTAGGTGGCGAGATTGAAGTCGTACAACGACTCCCCGCTGCGACGGCCGTTGACGATGATTCCGCCCGCGTGCAGGACCAGGCGAATTTCGCCCGAGACGTGTTCCTGCGTGTGCTGAACGAACGTGTCGAGCGCACCCTTGAGCGGCGAGTACCACAGGCCGTCGTAGACCAGCTCGGCCCACTTCTGGTCGGTATGACGCTTGTAGCGGCCGAGTTCGCGCTCGAGGGTCACGTGCTCGAGTTCTTCGTGCGCACGGATCAGCACCATCGCACCGGGGGCCTCGTAGATCTCACGGCTCTTGATGCCGACGAGGCGATCCTCGACGACGTCCAATCGGCCGACACCCTGAGCGCCCGCACGGGTGTTGAGTTCTTGGATCGCACCGAGCACCGACACCGGACGGCCGTCGATGGCGACCGGGCGACCCTTGTCGAACGTGAGGATCAGTTCGTCGGGCGCCTGGAAGTTGACCGTCGGATCCTCGGTGTAGTCGTACACATCCTTCGTCGGCGCGTTCCACAGATCTTCCAGGAAGCCGGTCTCCACTGCCCGTCCCCACACGTTCTGGTCGATGGAGAACGGCGACTTGGTGGTGACGTTGATCGGAATGTCGTTCTCCTCGGCGAACGCGATCGCCTTCTCCCGGGTCCACGCGTAATCGCGTACCGGTGCCAGCACTTCGAGCTCCGGAGCGAGCGTGTTGAAGCCGACCTCGAACCGGACCTGGTCGTTGCCCTTGCCCGTGCACCCGTGCGCGACGACGGTTCCGCCGTGCGCACGTGCGTTCTCCACCAGATGCTTGACGATCAGCGGGCGGCTGATGGCCGAGACCAACGGATACCGATCCATGTACAGCGCGTTGGATTGCACCGTCGGCAGGCAGTACTCGTCGGCGAACTCGTCCCTGGCGTCGACGACGACCGATTCGACTGCGCCGCAGTCCAATGCGCGCTGGCGGACGACATTCATGTCCTCACCGCCCTGGCCGAGGTCGATGGCAACAGCGACGACCTCCTTGCCGGTCTCCCGTCCGATCCAGCTGATGGCGACAGAGGTGTCGAGTCCGCCGGAGTAGGCGAGGATGACGCGTTCGGCCATGGTGATGACGCTCCTTCGTGGTTCGTGTGGTGCAGTGCGGAGTGACCGGATCTCAGTTTCCGCGTCGAGCGAGCTTTTCTATCTTGTCGGCGATCTCGCCGCCGGTGGTCGGTTCACGAGCGATGAGCAGAATCGTGTCATCACCGGCGATCGTTCCCACGACTTCCGGCAATGCAGCACGATCGAGCGCGCTGGCCAGGTAATGCGCAGCTCCGGGCGGTGTCCGCAGAACTGCCTGGTTTCCGCTGTGATCGGTAGACACCAACAGCTCCCCCAACAGCCGCAGGAGACGGTCGGTTCCGCCCGACACCCCGCGCACCGGGCTGCCGTCCTCGGGGACCACGTACACCCCGACGCCGCCGTCGGGAGCGCGCAACTTCACCGCACCCAACTCTTCGAGGTCACGCGACAGCGTCGCCTGGGTGGTGTCGATCCCCTCGGCGGCGAGCAACGACGCCAACTGCGGTTGACTGCGCACCTGATGCGTGGCCAGCAACGCGATGATCCGCGCCTGTCTGCCCGCGCGGGTCGACGCGGTCAGCGGAACCGCAGTGACGTCGTCACTCACGGTCGCCGAGCCTGCTCGAGGAGCCAGACCAGCAGTGCTTTCTGCGCGTGCAGACGGTTCTCGGCCTCGTCCCAGACGACACTGTGCGGACCGTCGAGCACCTCGTCGGTGATTTCCTCGCCGCGGTGGGCAGGAAGGCAATGCAGCACGACGGCGTCGGATTTCGCCTTCGACAGCAGCTCGGAGTCGATGCGGTAGGGCCGGAACGGAGCGACTCGATCGAGTCCGTCGTTCTCCTGACCCATCGATGTCCATGTATCGGTGACGAGAGCATCGGCACCGTCGGCGGCCTCGTCGGGGTCTTCGGTGACCGTGATGGACGCTCCGGTCTCCTCGGCGCGCGCACGTGCGGCATCGAGGACGTAACCGAGAGGTGCGAATTCCTTCGGAGCGGCAATTCTGACATCGAGTCCCGCGGTCACTCCGCCGATGAGAAGCGAATGTGCCATGTTGTTGGCACCGTCGCCGAAGTACGCCAGCGTCCGTCCGGTCAGGTTTCCCTTGTGCTCGATCAGCGTCTGCAGATCGGCGAGGACCTGGCAGGGATGGAATTCGTTGGACAGTGCATTGACGATGGGAATCGTTGCACCTGTTGCCATCTGCTCCAGCCGCTTCTGCCCGAACGTACGCCAGACGACTGCCTCGACGTAGCGGGAGAGCACGCGGCCGGTGTCCTGCAGAGTCTCCTCGCGTCCCAGTTGAGTGTCGCTTCCGGTGACCACAACGGCGTGGCCGCCCAACTGCGCAATGCCCAACTCGAACGAGAACCGAGTTCTGGTGGAGTTCTTCTCGAAGATCACACCGACACCCTTCGGCCCCTCGAGCGGCCGCTTGGAGAACGGAGCCCGCTTGATCTCGGCCGCGAGCGCCAGAATTTCGCCCTGCTGCTGCGGGGTGATGTCGTCGTCGCGAAGGAAGTGCTGAACGGTCATGGCTGGTGTGCCTCCTGTGCTGCGTCGAGAATTGCCGGTAGTGCCGAGACGAACGACGCGGCCTGCTCTTCGGTGATGATCAGCGGCGGTGCGAGCCGCAATACGTCTGGTTGCGCTGCATTGATCAGGAAGCCTGCGTCACGGGCCGCTGCCTCGGCTGCAGGCGCAACCGCGGCCGTGAGCACCACTCCGAGCAGAAGCCCGGAGCCCCGAACATGGCTGACGAGAGGGTGTTCGAGAGCCTCGATGGAATGAGCGATGGTCTTGCCGAGGCTGTCGGCGTGCGAAACGAGGTCGTCGGCGGCAATGGTCCGCAACACCGCCAACGCAGCAGCGGCGCAGACCGGGTTGCCGCCGAAGGTGGTGCCGTGCTTGCCCGGATGCAACAACTCTCCCGCCGCCCCGATGCCGATGCAGGCTCCGATGGGCAGACCCCCGCCCAGCCCCTTGGCCAAGGTGATCACGTCGGGCACGATGCCGACCGACTGGTGGGAGTAGAACCAGCCCGTGCGGCCGATACCGGTCTGCACCTCGTCGAGGACCAACAGCGCGCCGTGCTTCGCCGTGATCTCACGTGCGGCAACGAGATACCCGTCCGGAGGAACGACCACGCCGCCCTCCCCCATGATGGGTTCGAGAAACACTGCGGCGGTGTCGGAATCGACGGCTGCCTCGAGCGCGGCGATGTCTCCGTAGGGCACGTGCTGGACACCGGCAGGCATGGGTTCGAACGGAATTCGCTTGTCGGCTTGTCCGGTGAGCGCCAGTGCACCCATCGTCCGTCCGTGAAAGGCCTTCTCGGCGGCAATGATGTGGGGACGACCGGTCAGACGCGCGATCTTGAACGCCGCCTCGTTGGCCTCGGTACCCGAGTTGCAGAAGAACACTCGTCCCGTCGCACCCGCACCCAGGTGTGCGAGCAATTGCTCGGCCAGTTCGATACCCGGTTCCGTCGCATACAGATTCGACGTATGACCCAGAGTGGAGAGCTGAGCAGTGACCGCCTCGATCACCGCAGGATGAGCGTGGCCCAGGATATTGACGGCGATACCGGCCAGCAGGTCGAGGTACTGCTTGCCGTCGGCGTCGGTCACCACAGCGCCTTCGCCTCGAACGAGCGCTACTCGCGGCACACCGTAGTTGTCCATCAGCGACGTGGACCACCGCTGCTGTAGATCGACCGTGGACTGCGTGCCGGTCATGACGTGACTCCTGACGTAGACGAGTGATCGGGGGTGACCATGGTGCCGATCCCCTCACCGGTGAACAGCTCCACGAGAACCGAATGTTCGACGCGACCGTCGATGACGTGCGCCGACGGCACGCCGGTACGAACGACCCGCAGGCACGCTTCCATCTTCGGAACCATCCCGGCATCGAGCGTGGGCAGCAAGGCGTCGAGTTCCGACGCGTCGATTCGAGAGGTCAGCGAGCTGCGATCGGGCCACGCCGTGTAGAGACCCTCGACATCGGTGAGCACGACCAACTTCTCGGCCCCGATCGCACTGGCGAGAGCAGCAGCAGCGGTATCGGCGTTGATGTTGTGCACCACGCCGTCACTGTCGGGTGCGATGGTGGAGACCACCGGAATGCGTCCTGCGGCAATCAGATCGAAGATCGCCTTCGGATCTACCGAGGTGACGTCGCCCACCAGACCGATATCGGTATCGACGCCGTCGACCAGGACCGAACGACGCGTCGCGGTGAACAGGTGCGCGTCCTCCCCCGAGATTCCGACGGCATAGGGCCCGTGACTGTTGATCAAGCCGACGAGTTCACGGCCGACCTGCCCGAACAGCACCATCCGAACGATGTCCATGACTTCCGGTGTGGTGACCCGGAATCCGCCGCGGAACTCACCCGTCAGGCCGAGTCGGGTGAGCATGGCCGAAATCTGCGGGCCTCCGCCATGTACGACGACGGGGTGAATTCCGACGGTGCGGAGAAACACCATGTCGGCGGCGAATGCTCGTTTGAGATCGTCGTCGATCATGGCGTTCCCGCCATACTTCACCACGACGATCTTGCCCGAGAAACGCTGGAGCCAGGGCAGTGCCTCGGCGAGCGTGAACGCCTTCTGCGCTGCGGTCAATGGTGTTGCGGCAGCGGTCATGACGAGTACGCCGAATTCTCTTCGACGTAGGCGTGGGACAGATCCGTCGTTCTGATCGTGGCCGTACCGGACCCGAGTCCGAGGTCGATGGTCACGGCAATATCGACTCCGGACAGGTCGACCTCGCGCGCACCCGGAGCGCCGACGCCGTCGATGCACACCGGATTGCCGTTGAACGACACGGCAATCCGATCCGGATCGAGTTCGATCGGTGCGATACCGATTGCCGCCAGTACACGACCCCAGTTGGGATCCGAACCGAACAGAGCTGTCTTGGTGAGACTGTCCCTGGCGACCGTCCTCGCACCGACGAGAGCCTCGTCCTCGGACACTGCACCGGAGACGGTGATCTTCACTCGCTTGGTGACGCCCTCGGCATCGGCCATCATCTGGTCGGCGAGGTCGTCACACACCGCCAGAACAGCAGCGTCGAGGTCCTCCTGCGAAGGGCTCACACCGCTCGCCCCAGAGGAGAGCAGCAGTACCGTGTCGTTGGTGGAGGACGCACCGTCGACGTCGAGCCGGTCGTACGACAGCCGGGTCGCCGCACGCAACGCCTTGTCCAGCTGTTCCGAAGTGGCGACGGCGTCGGTGGTGATGACACTGAGCATCGTGGCCAACGACGGTGCGAGCATGCCCGCGCCCTTGGCCATCCCACCCACATTCCACTTGTCTGCGTGATGAACCGCGGCCTGCTTCGGCACGGTATCGGTGGTCATGATCGCGTAGGCGGCATCGGTGCCTCCGGAGATACCGCCGGCCAGTTCGTGCACCACCTCGGTCACCCCGGGCAGCAGCTTGTCCATCGGCAACCGGTCGCCGATGAGACCCGTCGAGCACACGGCAACGTCGATCGCCCCTGTTTCCGAACCCCAGTTGCTCAACACGGACGCGACCTCCTCCGCCGTCCGATGCGCGTCCTGGAAACCGGGTGCACCGGTACAAGCGTTGGCACCGCCCGAGTTCAACACCACCGCGCGAAGCCGACCGGTGGTGAGCACCTGCTGCGACCACAGCACCGGCGCGGCCTTGACCTTGTTGCGGGTGAAGACGCCCGCTGCCGTGAAGTCCGGGCCCTCGTTGAACACCAGAGCCAGATCGGACCTGCCACTTGCCTTGATACCCGCGGGAATCCCGGCCGCACGGAATCCGGCGGGAGACGTCACGCCCTGGGAACGCACCAGCTTCCCCGCGATCGAGGCGACCGCGTCCGTCTCGCTCTTCAGGCCGGTCATGGAGCAACTCCTACGGTAGAGAGACCGTCGGTCTCGTCGATTCCCAACGCCAGATTCATCGATTGCACTGCTGCACCGGCTGTTCCCTTGGCCAGGTTGTCGATGGCCGCGATGACGACCAGCAAACCGGCGTCTGCATCGACGGACACACTCATCTGCACAGCGTTCGATCCGATGACCGAACCGGTCTGCGGCAGCCGCCCGGCCGGAAGAACATGAACGAAGGGCTCCGCGGCATAGGCCTTCTCGTACACCTCGACGGCCTGAGCCTCGGTAGCGGTGGTCACGGCCGTACAGGTGGCCAGAATGCCACGCGGCATCGGCGCGAGTACCGGAGTGAACGACACCGACACGTCGGTACCGGCCACCGCCGACAGATTCTGCACGATCTCCGGAGTGTGCCGGTGCGCGCCTGCTACCGCGTATGCGCGAACCGAGCCCATCACCTCGGAGCCCAGCAGGTCGGCCTTGGGTGCCCGGCCCGCACCGGACGTGCCGGTGACCGCAACGATGTTGACCCGTGGCTCGATGATTCCGGCGGCAACTGCCGGGGCCAGGGCAAGACTCGACACCGTCGGATAGCACCCGGGCACGGCGATACGCGTGGCCCCGACCAGGAGCTCGCGGTGCCCCGGTAGCTCTGGGAGCCCGTACGGCCAAGTCCCCGCATGCGGAGACTTGTAGTACTTCTCCCAGGCTGCCGAGTCGTTGAGGCGAAAATCGGCACCGCAGTCGATGATCACCACGGATTCGGGCAACCGAAGCGCGAGTTCGGCGGATTTACCGTGCGGCAACCCGAGGAAGATCACGTCGTGCCCGGCAAGTTCGTCGACCGTCGTGGGGCCGAGAACACGGTCGGCAAGCGGCAACAGGTGGGGATGGAACTCACCCAGTGTCGCGCCTGCATTGCCGCCCGCAGTCAGCGCTCCGATGACCAACGAGCCGTCGCGTACGGCCGGGTGGCCGAGCAGCAGGCGAAGGATCTCACCACCGGCGTAGCCACTGGCACCTGCCACCGCGATGCGCTTCGGCGTTGCCTCCGAAATAGTCATGCGGTTTATTATGCAGCATCATGCAAGCTCATTCATCGGCGGGCCGGAAACGCTAGCTGTTGCCCATCGATCTACGGATTTCGTCGAGCTTCTTTCGGCCGGCTTCCTGCCGATCGTTCCACTGTTTGTCCAGGTCCTGACCGGCTCTCGATTCCCGGTCCAGCTCCTCCGCCCCGACAGCCGTACCCGAGCGGTGCTCCACCTTTTCTCGCACCCCGTCCCAGGTCGGCACCCCGGAGTCGGTGAAGTCGCCCGTAATAGCACCGCCGACATAACCCCCACCCCCGCCGACTGGCAGGTCGTCGACCAATTCCGCATCGATGACGCCCGGCACCGTTCCGCCCAACGGAGCTCCCGGTGGTGGATCGCCGAGCGGCTGGTCGATACGAGGTTTCGTCACCTGCGGAACATCCACATCGGGAACGGTTCCCGGCGGGACGCCGCGATCCGGCCCGGCGGGCTCGGGTTCCGCCGTCCCCAACTCGGCCGCCAGAGCAGATGCCGCCGCTGCCACCGGAGCCAACCGAGGTCGGCCGACAACCGCCGCGAGAACCTCGTTCAACACCTGCAGATCCGAGGCCGTGCCCTGCGTGTCGGATTCACTCATCGGCCGCTCCCGTCGTCGTACCCGTCATGACACCACGCTACGCACAACACCGGCCGCGCCGTCGACGGTTCAGCTACGCAGCTGGGCACCGACCGCTGTGGACGCCGCAGCCACGGCTGCGTCGCGAGCCGCCGTCGCCTGATCCTCGGTCAGGGTGCCGTCCGTACCGCGGAACCGGAGGGCGAACGCCAACGACTTACGCCCCTCGCCGACCTGCTCACCCTCGTAGACGTCGAACAGTCGGATGGACTCGAGCAGTTCTCCACCGCCGATCGTCAGCGCAGCCTCGACGGACGCAGCGGGCACGGACGCGTCGACCACGACAGCGACGTCCTGCAACACGGCCGGGTACGGCGATACCTCGGGGGCCGGAAGCGATTCGACGACGGGCAGAGCACTCAAACTCAGCTCCACCGCGCACGTACGCGGCGGCAAACCGGCTCGCTCGAGCACGGCCGGATGCAGTTCGCCTGCATGCCCGACGACCTCACCGTCGAGAAGAACCTCGGCGCACCGGCCCGGATGCCAGGGAAGGTGTTGTGCGGCACGAAGATCGACGTGCACACCGGACGCCGCGGCAACCGTGCGCACAGCGGCGAACGCGTCCGCGGCCTCGGCTGCTCGGCCCGGACCCCAGGGCCCAGAGGGCTCACGCTGACCGGCGAGCACCACGCCCACGTGTACCGGCTGTGCGGGGAGGGACCCACGGAGCATCGCGATCTGATCGTCGGTCGGTCGCCGATCGACCGGCAACGCGTCCACTGCAGCGGTGGCGTCGTGCCGGAGAACGACCTGGGCGATTCCGAACAAAGACACGTCCCGCTGACCGCGGGCGATATTCCTGCTCAGCATTTCGAGCAGACCGGGAAGCACGGTCGTCGCAAGCTCGGGGCGGTCGGCCTCGAGCGGGTTCAACACCGACGTCGTCGCTCGGCGCGGGTCGTCCGCGTCGAGGCCCCACGTGTCGAAGATTCCCTTGGGCAGGAACACCGGCGGAAGAACCTCGACGTAGCCGGCGAACGCAAGGGCCTTGCCGACTGCCCGCCGACGCTTCTGCTCGACGGTGAGGCCGCGCCCACCGGGAGCGGACGGCAGAATCGACGGGATCTTCTCGAGCCCTTCGAGCCGCAGCACCTCTTCGACCAGATCGGCGCGCTGCACCAAGTCGGGTCGCCACGAGGGAGGATCGACGACCAGTTGTCCGTGGCCGCCACCGTCGACATCCACCTCGACGGTGCAGCCGATCTGAGCGAGCCGTCGAGCAGCGGTCCCGTCGGGGTACTGCACACCCGCGATCCGATCGGGCAGGTCGAAGTCCATCGTCACCGACGGGAACCGGGCAGCCTCGCCGATGTCGGTCAGCACCGGCTCGATACGGCCACCGGCGATCTCGACGAGCAACTGTGCGGCCCGATCGAGCGCCGCAACCGGGAGCGCCGAATCCACAGTCCGCTCGAATCGCTTGCTCGCCTCGCTCGACAGCTTGTGGCGACGGCCGGTTCGGAACACCGCGAGCGGATCGAACGATGCTGCTTCGAGAACGACGTCGCTGGTCGAGTCGTCGACCTCGGTGGACGCCCCGCCCATGACGCCGGCCAACGAGATGGCTCCCGTTCCGTCGGCGATGACCACGTCTTCCGCATCGAGCGAGCGCTCGACGCCGTCGAGCGTCGTGAGCGTCTCCCCCGCATTCGCGCGCCGCACGACGAGATCACCGTCGAGCTTGCTCGCGTCGAAAGCATGCAACGGCTGGCCGAGCTCGTGGAGCACGTAGTTGGTCACGTCCACGGCCACCGAGATCGGTCGCACCCCGGCCAGCAGCAGTCTCCGCTGCATCCACCAGGGAGTGACGGCAGCAGAATCGATACCCACGACCTTCCGCAGAGCGAACCGAGAAGTACCGGACTCGGGCTCGACAGTCACGGGCCAGGCGTCGCCGGTGACCTCGGTGGGCATCGTGCGCGCCGGATCCACATACGGAAGATCGAAGCTGCACGCCAACTCACGGGCCAGGCCGCGCACCGAGAAGGCGTATCCGCGATCCGGTGTCACGTTCAGCTCGATCACCGAGTCATCCAGGCCCAGAACGACTTTGGCATCGTCTCCGGGCTGCGCAGTACCTTCAGGTAGTACCAGGATCCCGGAGTGGTCCCGGCCGAGACCGAGCTCGAGCGTCGAGCAGATCATTCCGTTGGAGTTGCGGCCGTACGTCTTGCGCGACGCGATGGCGAATCCACCGGGCAGAACGCTGCCGGGCAGAGCCGCGACGATCAGGTCCCCCTCGGCGAAATTGCGTGCTCCACAGACGATCTCCTGAGGCTCGTCGGCCCCCACGTTCACGAGGCAGAACCGAATGGGCTTCTTGAATTCGGTCAGTTCCTCGATCGACTCGACCCGACCCACCACGAGTGGCCCCGTCACGTTGTCCAACGAGACCAGCTCCTCGACCTCGAAACCGACGCGTACGAAACCCTCGTCGAGCTCGTCGGGCGAGACGGACCAGTCGGGAGTACCCGCGTGCAGGACCTCGGTCAACCAGGAATGTGGGACTCGCACGTGTGCTCAGCTCTTTCTTGTATCCGAGATGAAGTGGGGCTGGAGAGTAGCGGCGTCAGGCCTGAACACCGAAGGGCAGAGTGAACCTGATGTCCCCCTCGACGATGTCCCGCATGTCCGGGATGTCGTTGCGGAACTGCAGAGTTCGCTCGAGACCCATGCCGAACGCGAAACCGGTGTACACCTCCGGGTCGATGCCGCTGGCCTGCAACACCTTCGGGTTGACCATTCCGCAGCCACCCCATTCGACCCAACCGGCTCCACCCTTCTTCTTGGGGAACCACACATCGACCTCCGCAGAGGGTTCGGTGAACGGAAAGTAGTTGGGCCGCATCCGAGTACGCGTATCGCTGCCGAACAGAGCCTGCGCGAACGCGTCCAGCGTTCCGCGCAGATGCGCCATCGTCAGGCCCTTGTCGATCGCGAGCCCCTCGACCTGATGAAAGACCGGAGTGTGCGTCGTGTCGAGCTCGTCGGTACGGAACGTTCGGCCAGGACAGACGACGTAGATCGGCACCTCGCGAGAGAGCATCGATCGCACCTGCACCGGCGACGTGTGCGTACGCAGTACCTGCCGCGAGCCCTCCGGCGCGATGTGGAACGTGTCCTGCATCGTGCGAGCCGGGTGATCGGGCAGGAAGTTCAACGCGTCGAAGTTGAAGTGCTCGGTTTCCACCTCGGGGCCCTCTTCGACCTCCCAGCCCATTCCGACGAAGACGTCGGCAACCTGCTCGGAGATGATCGTGATGGGATGGCGCGCTCCGACGGGTGCCCGGTCGGTCGGCAGCGTCACGTCGATCGTCTCGGCCACGAGAATTGCCGCATCGCGCTCCGCCGACAGCACTGCGCGGCGCTCGTCGAAGGACTTCTGCACCCGGTCTCGTGCCACCTTGACGCGCTTGCCCGCGTCCGCCTTCTGGTCACCGGGAAGAGCTCCGAGGGCGCGCTGAGCCAACGCCAGTGGCGCCTTTCCACCCACGTGATCGATTTTGACCTTCGTGAGCGCATCGAGGTCCGACGCGTCGGCGAACGCCTGCTCGGCCGAGTCCACCGCAGCGTCGAGTGCGGACCCTTCGAGAACGCTCGGATCTACCGGCTCGGGCCCGGACTCTTTCTTCGCCACGACAGATGCACTCCTCGAATAATGGTCGGTCTGCACGAGGCAGAGTGGTAACGATCCTAGGCGACCGTATTCACGGGTTCGCCGACCGTCGTCGAACACGGGCGCTCGCGTAGAGACACAGTGCCGCGGCGGTCGCCAGGTTCAGACTCTCCGCCCGACCGTGGATGGGAATTCTGATCCGGTGATCGGCAGCTTGGGCAACGGGGAGGGACAAACCGTGGGCCTCGTTGCCGAACAACCACGCAGTCGGCTGCTGGAGCAGCTCGTCTGCGTCGTCCAGGTCGACTTCGCCGTCGGCGGCGGTCGCCACGACCGTCAGTCCTGCACGGCGCAGTGCGTCGACGCCGCCCTCGATCGAGCGCTCCCGCGCGATGGGGAGATGGAAGACGCTGCCGGCCGAGGCCCGCACGCATTTGCCGTTGTGAGGATCGACGGAGTCGCCGAGCAGGACCACAGAATCGGCCCCCGCGGCGTCGGCAACACGAATGATCGTGCCGGCATTACCAGGCTCGGCCATTTCCACAGGAACGGCCACCAGCCGCGGTGTCCCGGCCAACGCACGGCCGATCGGGACGTCGACCAACTCGGTGACTGCGATCAGGCCCTGCGGAGTGACAGTGTCGGACAACGCCTTCGCGGCCCGATCGGTGATCGGAAACACCCGTGCTCCAGCGGCCTCGACGGAGGCGATGAGGCTCTCGTGTCGGTCGAAGGCGTCCGCGGTGAAGAACAGCTCTCGGACCGAACCGAACCGCGCAGCCTCGGACACAGCATTGAAGCCCTCGGCAAGGAACAGTCCCGCCTTCTTGCGCTCTGCAGCGCGAGCGAGCTTTACGGCCGAAACGACCCGCGGAGTTCGCTCGGTCAGCGAATCCACGGGTCGTTTCGGAGTTGAATCGTCGTGCGGCGACTCGCTCAGGCTGCTTCTCCAGCAGGAGCGTTGACATCGGCAGGCAATGCAGCCTTGGCGATGGCGACCAAGCCGGCGAATGCCTCGGCATCGGACACAGCGAGCTCGGCGAGGATCTTGCGGTCCACCTCGACGCCCGCGGCCTTCAGGCCCTGGACGAATCGGTTGTAGGTGATGTCGTTGGCCCGCGCTGCAGCGTTGATTCGCGTGATCCACAGCTTGCGGAAGTCACCCTTGCGCGCGCGGCGGTCCCGGTACGCGTAGGTGAGCGAGTGGAGCTGCTGCTCCTTGGCCTTGGTGTACAGACGTGAGCGCTGTCCGCGGTAGCCCTTGGACGCTTCGAGAATCGAACGGCGCTTCTTCTGGGCGTTGACGGCCCTTTTTACGCGTGCCACTGGTGAATCCTGTCGATCTGGGGGCGTGTGAAACCCCGAATGGTAATGGGATGAAGCCGACCGAAATCAGTCGGCGGCGGGCCGGATCAGATGCCGAGCAGGCGCTTGATCCGAGGCACGTCGGCCTTCTTGACAACGGCGACGCCATCGAGGCGACGAGTCACCTTGGTGGGCTTGTGCTCGAGCAGGTGGCGACGGCCGGCCTTCTGGCGCAGGATCTTGCCGCTGCCGGACACCTTGAATCGCTTCTTGGCACCACTGTGCGTCTTCTGCTTGGGCATGAAATCCTCTGTTCTGTATTAGCTCTTCGGTGATGCATGGCACAGACACGCAGCGCCTCGGCACGGACTGCGCACCGAGGCGGGTGCGGGACTGTCTTACTGGTAGAGCGCGAAGCTCAGTTGGTCTGGGCCGGAGTAGCCGGAGCTGCTGCGGCCGGTGCTTCGGCAGCCGGAGCTGCAGCGGCGGGCTGTTCCGGCGCGGGGGCCGGTGCGCGTTGCGCAGGCGGCGCGGCAGCGCTTTCCTGAGCCTTCACGCGAGTCTTGGCACCCTTGTGCGGAGCCAGGACCATGGTCATGTTGCGGCCGTCCTGCTTGGCCGACGTCTCCACGAAACCGAGTTCCGCGACGTCGGCACCCAGGCGCTGCAACAAACGGAAACCGAGCTCGGGACGCGACTGCTCGCGACCACGGAACATGATGGTGACCTTGACCTTCGAGCCGGCTTCGAGGAAGCGAACCACGTTGCGCTTCTTGGTCTCGTAGTCGTGCGCGTCGATCTTGGGGCGGAGCTTCTGCTCCTTGATGACGGTGAGCGTTTGGTTCTTGCGCGATTCGCGCGCCTTCTGCGCAGCCTCGTACTTGAACTTCCCGTAGTCCATGATCTTGCAGACCGGCGGACGTGCGTCGGGAGCTACTTCGACAAGATCGAGGTCGGCTTCGAGAGCCAAGCGGAGTGCATCTTCAACACGCACGATCCCCACCTGTTCACCGCCTGGTCCGACAAGACGGACCTCGGGAACTCGGATGCGATCGTTGATGCGGGTCTCAGTGCTGATGGGGCCTCCTAGGTAGTGCGGTGTGGTGTGTAACCCGACCGCCTGCCACTTACACAGCCCGTCGCCCTCGAACCTCGACATCACGCTCGGCGAACCAACACCGAAAACGAAAAAACCCTGCAGCCGGTCTGTACCGACAGCAGGGCCCGATGTCGACCGGTCGATCCGTACGACATAGCGCGTCGTACAGTCTCCTCACGAGGAGGAAGCACTGGGGAATCCCAACTGGGAGACCGTCGTGCGACCGGACCGGAAGCCATCCTTTCGGATCACATACCGGTGGGAGTCGGGCTCCACTTGCTGCCTTCATGCGGTGAACTCCATCGAGGAGCGCACGCCGAAGACGGTCGTCGAGTCAGACTACCAGCAGAAGCCCGAAACCGACAATCGCGTCGATCGATCGCGCCGAGTCGACACCCGATCCCACTGACAACACCCGCGGCGTGGGATTCTCGTAGGTATGACCAGTTCATCCACGCCCGCCGAACCCGCAGGCACCGACCCCACCGGTATCGAGCAAGAAGTCCGGGAACTCGCCGAGGTTCCCGCGGTCGAGGTCATCAGCCGCGCAGCGGTGATGCTGATGAGTTCTGCGGCCGAGAAGCTGGGTCTGTCCGAGCCCGATCGCGCGGAGAGCCCCTACCTCGATCTCGATGAGGCCCGACGCGTCATCACCGCACTCGCCGGCTTGGTCACCGCGTCGGTCGAGTATCTCGGTCCGCACGCCGGACCGATTCGCGACGGCCTGCAGGCATTGCAACGCGCGTTCCGGGAAGCCTCCGCACACCCGGACGAGCCGGGACTCGGCCCCGGTGAGAAGTACACCGGCCCGGTGCACTGAACGAGCGCACCCCACCCCCACCGACAGACGACGAAGCCGCATCCGGCAATCCGGATGCGGCTTCGTCGTCGACGTGTTCGCGTCAGACCGCAGCGACCTTACGAGCCCGACGCTTCTTCGGGGCCGCCTTCGGCGTGGACGCCACTACCTCACGGGAGAGCGCCTCCTGCAGGAATTTTCCGGTGTAGCTTTCGGGCACCGCTGCTACGGCTTCCGGATTACCCTGTGCCACAACCGTTCCGCCGCCCGAACCGCCTTCGGGCCCCATGTCGATTACCCAGTCGGAGACCTTGATGACATCGAGATTGTGCTCGATGACGATGACGGTGTTCCCCTTGTCGACCAGTCCGTTCACCACGCCGAGCAATTTCCGGATGTCCTCGAAGTGCAGGCCCGTGGTCGGCTCGTCGAGGATGTAGACCGTGCGGCCGGTCGATCGCTTCTGCAACTCGGCTGCGAGTTTCACACGCTGAGCTTCGCCGCCGGACAAGGTCGTTGCCGGTTGCCCCAGGCGGACGTAGCCGAGGCCGACCTCGACGAGGGTCTTGAGATACCGGTGAATCGACGTGATGGCCTCGAAGAAGTCGGCAGCCTCCTCGATCGGCATGTCCAGAACCTCGGCGATGGTCTTGCCCTTGTAATGCACCTCGAGCGTCTCACGGTTGTAGCGAGCGCCCTCGCACACCTCGCACGGGACGTAGACGTCGGGCAGGAAGTTCATCTCGATCTTCAACGTGCCGTCTCCCGAGCACGCCTCGCACCGACCACCCTTGACGTTGAACGAGAATCGTCCGGGTTGATACCCACGAACCTTGGCCTCGGTGGTGGCCGCGAACAACGTACGGATCTTGTCGAAGACCCCGGTGTACGTCGCAGCATTGGACCGGGGCGTGCGGCCGATCGGCGACTGGTCGACGCGAACCAGCTTGTCCAGTTGGTCCAGACCGTTGATCCGGGTGTGCCGACCGGGAACCTGCCGGGCACCGTTGAGCTTGTTGGCCATCACGGTCGCAAGGATGTCGTTGACCAGAGTCGACTTGCCCGAGCCGGAGACACCGGTGACCGACGTCAGAACACCGAGGGGGAAGCTGACGTCGATTCCCTGGAGGTTGTGTTCACGGGCACCCACGACGGTGACCTGTCGCTTCTTGTCGACCACCCGACGGGTGTCCGGCAGCGGGATCTCCATGCGACCCGACAGATACGCACCCGTGAGCGATTCGTCGTTGGTGAGGAGGTCCGCGTAGGAACCGCTGTGCACGACGCGTCCGCCGTGCTCACCGGCCAACGGTCCGATATCGACGACCCAGTCCGAGGTACGGATGGTGTCCTCGTCGTGCTCGACGACGATCAATGTGTTGCCGAGATCGCGCAGTCTCGTCAGCGTGTCGATGAGCCGGCGGTTGTCCCGTTGATGCAGTCCGATGGACGGCTCGTCCAGTACGTAGAGCACGCCGACGAGGCCGGAGCCGATCTGCGTGGCGAGCCGGATACGTTGCGCCTCGCCGCCGGACAGCGAGCCCGCGGTGCGCGCCAACGACAGGTATTCGAGACCCACGTCCAGCAGGAAGCCGAGTCGAGCCTGAACCTCCTTGAGGACCTGGCCTGCAATCGCTTCCTCGCGTCGCCCCAGAGTGAGGCTGTTGAGGAAGTCGGCCGTGTCGGCGATGGACAGTTCACACACCTCGGCGATCGACTTCGGCCCGAAATCACCTGCCGCGATGGTGACCGACAGAATTTCTGGACGCAGCCTGGCTCCGTTGCAGGTAGGACACGGAACGTCGCGCATGTAGCCGTCGTACCGTTCCTTCATCTGTTCGGATTCGGTCTGCTCGAGGCGGCGGTGCAGGAAGGGCATGACGCCCTCGAACTCGGCGTAGTACGACCGGGTGCGGCCGTACCGGTTCTTGTACTTCACGTGCACCTGGTGGTCGCTGCCCTCCAGGACAGCTCGCTTGACCTTTGCCGGCAGCTTGTTCCACGGAGCGTGCAGATCGAAGCCCATGGCGTCGGCGAGTCCGGACAGCAAGCGGCCGAAGTACTCCGACGTCTGGCCCATGGACCACGGCGCGATGGCCCCGTCGGCCAGACTCAGATCACCGTCGGGCACCACCAGCTCGGGATCGACCTCCTTGCGCACGCCGAGCCCGACACAGTCGGGGCAGGCACCGTAAGGCGAGTTGAACGAGAACGATCGCGGTTCGAGGTCGTCGATGGACAGCGGGTGGCCGTTGGGACACGCGAGCTTCTCCGAGAAACGACGCTCCCGATCGGGGGCGTTCTCCTCACGGTCGACGAAGTCGAGAACCACGATCCCGTCTGCCAGCCGCAGTGCGGTTTCCACCGAGTCGGTGAGCCGCTGCTTCGAACTGGACTTGACGGTGAGCCGGTCGACGACGACCTCGATGTCGTGCTTTTCCTGCTTCTTCAACACCGGTGGGCTACTGAGCTGGTGGACGACACCGTCGACGCGCACACGTGAGTAGCCCTGAGTGTTGAGCGAGTCGAACAGGTCGACGAACTCGCCCTTACGGGTTCGGACCACCGGCGCTAGGACCTGGAATTTCAGGCCCTCCTCCATGTCGAGAACCTGATCGACGATCTGCTGTGGAGTCTGCTTGGCGATCTGCTCGCCGCACACCGGGCAGTGCGCAGTGCCCGCCCTGGCGTAAAGCAACCGTAGGTAGTCGTAGACCTCGGTGATGGTGCCCACGGTCGAGCGTGGGTTGCGGTTGGTCGACTTCTGGTCGATCGAGACCGCGGGCGACAGGCCTTCGATGAAGTCGACGTCGGGCTTGTCCATCTGACCGAGGAACTGCCGTGCGTATGCGGACAGCGACTCCACGTAGCGACGCTGGCCTTCGGCGAAGATCGTGTCGAAGGCGAGAGACGACTTGCCCGAACCGGACAAACCGGTGAACACGATCAGCGCGTCCCGGGGCAGGTCGATATCGACCCCCCTCAAGTTGTGCTCCCGTGCACCTCGCACTATCAGGCGATCCGCCACTGTGTTCCCTTCTTTTCTCACGAGCACGTCGAGCCGTGTTGCTGCTCGACGCAGCATTGTCCGACGTCGAGTCGATGATGACGCGTGGTGCCGATGCACCGATCACATGCCGTGTAGCCGAGGACTCCACGTCGAAAACCTGTCGAGGTGAGCGACGAACCTCACCTCGTAGCAATGGTAGGTCCAGGTACCGACACACTTTTCCACGAGCGTGACCCCGGCGCTCCCGTCGTTGCTGCCGACGGTAGCGTCCTCGAAATGGACGAGCACCTCATGGTCATCGACGACAATTACACCGGCGTCGTTGCACAGGGTTCACCCCCGCAGCGGCGGACGATCCCCGGAGCCACGATCACCAAGATGTCGGTCGGCCCCATGGACAACAACACTTACCTGGTCGTCTGTTCCGCAACGGGCCATTCCCTGCTGATAGACGCCGCCAACGAGGCGGACCGCATCTCACTGCTTCTCGACGAGAACGCACCGACCCTGTCTCTGATCGTCACCACCCATCAGCATGCCGACCACTGGCAGGCGCTGGCCGATATCGCCGGTGGCACCGACTCGCCCACCGCGGCCCACGAGCTGGACGCAGAACCGCTGCCGGTAGCTCCGGACCGTCTTCTGGCCGACCACGACACGGTGTCGGTGGGTGAGCTCACCTTCGATGTGGTGCATCTGACCGGTCACACTCCGGGCTCGATAGCACTCGCGCTGACCGATGCCGAGGGCAAGACGACGCACCTCTTCACCGGCGATTCTCTGTTCCCCGGCGGCGTCGGCAAAACCAACGGCCCCGAGGACTTCACCCACCTCCTCGACGACGTGAGCGCCAAATTGTTCGACCGCTACGCCGACGACACCATCGTCTACCCCGGGCACGGCAAGGACACCACCCTCGGTGACGAGCGGCCGCACCTGGCGGAATGGCGCGAACGCGGCTGGTGACGCCGCGCGTGCTTGAGACCGTGAAACACGGGGTATGAAGAGTGTGACAAAAGTGCACGCACCGGTGACTTCGAACTATTTTCGGTGCGAGTCCGCACGTACAACCGCCATGACACGAGAAACTACGCAGGAGGCTGTCAATGCTGGTCCGCCGTATCGCCCGTCCGCTGATGTCTACGATTTTCATCTCCGGGGGCGTCGATGCACTTCGTAATCCCGCCGGCAGGGCGAAGGCAGCCGCTCCGCTGATCGAGCAGAGCAAGGATGCTCTGCCGAACGAGGTCACCGCGAACGTGCCGACCGATCCCGAGACGTTGGTTCGGATCAACGGCGGTATCCAGGTCGCCGGCGGCATTCTGTTGGCCACCGGCAAGGCACCGCGCATCGCATCGCTCGCTCTGGCCGGAAGCCTCGTTCCGACGACACTGGCCGGACACGCGTTCTGGAACGAAACCGACCCGGAGACCAAGGCTGCGCAACGCATCCACTTCTTCAAGAACCTCAGCCTGCTCGGCGGATTGCTGATCGCGGCCGTCGACACCGAGGGCAAGCCCTCCGTCGCGTGGCGCAGCAAGCGGGCGGCACGCCGCGCACAGGAATCTGTGGTCTCAGCGCTGCCCGGTCACACCACTCACGACACCGGCGAACGCGTCAAGGAAATTGCCTCGATCGCAGCGAGCCGCGGTGCCGACCTGGCCGACGCCGCACAGCCGAAGCTGGCCAAGCTCGCCGACGCTGCACAGCCGAAGCTGGCCAAGTTCGCCGACATCGCCGGCGAGAAGGGCTCGGAGCTGGCAGAGGTCGCGCAGCCCGCTCTGAACCGGTGGGCTCACATCGCCGCCGACAAGGGTTCGGAGCTGGCCGAGGAAGCCGAGAAGCGGGGCTCGAAGCTGGCCGAGCTTGCTGCCGACCGCGGAAGCGATCTGGCCGAAGAAGCGCAGAAGCGTGGATCGAAGCTCGCCGACAAGGCCGCGCACCGCAGCTCGGATTGGGCCGAGCTCGCTCAGAAGCGGGGCTCGAAGTTGGTCGACGTCGCTGCCGACCGTCGCAGTGAACTGGCCGAGGTGGCACAGAAGCGCGGAGCAAAGCTCGCCGATCTCGCTGCCGAGAAGGGATCCGTTCTGGCCGAAGAGGCTCAGAAGCGCGGCGCCACGTGGGCCGACATCGCGTCGGATCGGGTCGACACCCTCGGCAAGCGCGCTCGTAAGCGGGCCGAGAAGCAGAACAAGGAACTCGAAAAGGCAACCGAGCAGGCTCGGGCCAAGCTCGAGAATCGAGTTGCCAAGGCGCAGAAGAACTTGGACAAGAAGCTCCAGCAGTACGCGAAGTAGGTCTACCCACGACGCTCGACGTCGTTCGCGCACGGCCCTGTCCCAGAACTCGCGGTTCTGCGACAGGGCCGTTCTGCGGCGTAGACTGCTCTGGCTGATTTCGAGGCGATATTTTCGCCTCGGCCGAACTCCCGAGGAGAACCTTTGCCGGACGACGGCCACCCATCGAACGATCCCGGTGCACCCATCGAGGAAGACCTCGAACAGGCGCATCTGACGCGGTTGTACACGCAGCTCGATGCACTGCGCGAGTATGCCGCAAACCGACTTCGCGCCGTGCTGCTCGAGACCGGCGGAACACCGCAGGCCCGAAGCGAGCGCGAATCCTTCAACCAGATGTACACCGAGGACATCGCCAAGTACGACGCAGCCGAGAACGGACTCTGCTTCGGACGCATCGACCTCGATCCGGACACCCTCGATCCGAAAGTCGACGACCGCCCCGAGCGTTACATCGGCCGTGTCGGAATCCTCGACGACAAGAACGATTACGAGACACTACTGCTGGACTGGCGAGCTCCCATGGCCCGTCCGTTCTATCTGGCGACACCGGCAGCTCCCGAAAACGTGTTGCGCCGCAGGCACATCCGTACCCGCGGACGCAAGGTGACCGCCATCGCCGACGAGTTCCTGGACCTCGATTCCGCGCAGTCGTCCAACGATGCCGCTGTTGCGGGTGGCGTCGCCAGCGAGGGTGCGCTGCTGTCCGCGCTCGATGCGGCGCGAACCGGTCAGATGAACGACATCGTCGAAACGATCCAGAGCGAGCAGGACGCGATCATCCGCTCACAGCATCGCAGTGTGCTGGTGGTGCAGGGCGGACCGGGCACCGGCAAGACGGCCGTGGCACTGCACCGAGCAGCGTATCTGCTGTACACGTACCGTCAACAGCTCGGCAAGAGCGGTGTCCTGATCATCGGGCCCAACGCCACGTTCCTCGACTACATCGGCCAGGTGCTGCCGTCGCTGGGCGAAACCGGGGTACTGCTGTCGACGATCGGCGATCTGTACCCCGGAGTCCGTGCGCAGCGCGAGGATTCGGCTCTGGCCACCGAGGTCAAGGGCAGACTGTCGATGGTCGACGTACTGACGCAGGCAGTGCGTGATCGCCAGGAGGTGCCCGCACAGCCGCGCCGGCTGAAGTTCGACACCTACGACATCACCCTCGATCGAAAGATAGTCACGCGTGCCCGCGGCCGCGCCCGGTCCTCCCGGCGACCACACAACTTGGCTCGACCTCTGTTCGTGTCCTCGGTCATCGACCAGTTGGCCAATCAGCTGGCCGCGAAATTCGGCCAGAACGTGGTGGACGGATCGAGCTTGCTCAGCGCCGACGACATTGCGGACATGCGGGACGAGATGCGCGAGGACCACGACGTGATGGCTGCGATAGACGAGTTGTGGCCGGATCTGTCACCCCAGCAGGTTCTTCGAGACCTGTTCGCATCGCCGGAGAAGATCGCATCGGCCGCACCTGCGCTCGGCGAGTCGGAGCGCGAGTCGCTGCTGCGCCGCGGCCACGGCTTCTCGTCCGCGGATGCCCCGCTGCTCGACGAGCTCGCCGAGCTGCTCGGCGTCGACGATGCTGCCGAACGTGAGCAGGCCCAGCGTCAATGGCGTGGCCAGATCGCCGATGCCCAGGGCGCGCTGGACATCCTGACCGGGTCTGCACCACAGGACCTCGAAGACGAACTGGACCCGGAGATTCTGATGGCCTACGACCTGATCGACGCCGATCAGCTTGCGCGACGCCAGAATTCGGGTCAGCGACTCACCACCGCCGAACGCGCAGCCGGCGACCGTACCTGGACCTACGGGCACGTGATCGTGGACGAGGCACAAGAGCTGTCGGCGATGGCGTGGCGAATGGTGATGCGGCGCATCCCCAATCGGTGGATGACACTGGTGGGTGACACCGCGCAGACCGGTGACCCGGCCGGAACCACGTCCTGGGGATCGGTGCTCGAACCCTATGTGGCTCAACGCTGGAAGCTCACCGAACTGACGGTCAACTACCGAACGCCGTCGGAGATCATGACGGTGGCGCACGACGTGCTCGCGGCGATCGATCCGGAGCAGTCCGAACCGCGATCCATTCGCAGCACCGGCGTCGAGCCGTGGGCTCAACGCGTAGCCGCAGCAGATCTGGTGACGACGGTCGAGAAGCGAGTGGCCGACCACCCTCGTCCCGGCCTGAGCGCAGTGCTCGTTCCCTCCGAACTGGTCTCCCAACTGCAGCACCTGGCGTCGGATGTGGTGACCGTGTCGACGGTCAAGGACGCGAAAGGGCTCGAGTTCGACTCGGTGCTCATCGTCGAGCCGAGCGCGATCGTTGCGGAGTCCGTCAAGGGTATGAACGACCTCTACGTGGCCCTGACCCGAGCAACCCAGCGACTCGGCGTCGTCCATGTGGATCCTCTGCCCCAGGAGCTCGGGGCCCTGCAGCCCTTCGACGCCGAGGTCTGACGAGAACAGTCCGACGAGAACAATCGGCCCGCCCCGTCATCGTCGACGGGGCGGGCCGATTGTCGTACTACGAGAAAATCAGCGGACGGTATGGACGATCAGCACGTCACAGGTCGACTTGCGGGCCGCGTCGGACGGAACCGAACCGAGCAAGCGACCGGTCAGCGAGTTCAGCCCACGGTTGCCGACGACGAGTAGATCGCCCTTGACCTCGTCCACGAGTGCCAGGAGGGACTCGACGGGCGCTCCGACGATCGGCTTCTCCTCGATGTTCTTCGCGCCGGCCTTGGTGGCGTGCTCTCGGGCGGTGCGCAGGATTTCGCGCGTCGGTGCCGAACCGGTGATCTGGTAGGCGTCCTCGCGGAGTGCGTCGGCGGCGGCAGAGGTGTCTTTCGGATCGGCCGGGTAGTAAGCACACGCGATCACCAGGGTGGCATCGGCATCTCCCGCCAGAGCCGCGGCCTTCTCCACTGCCCGCAGTGACGATTCGGAGCCATCGGTTCCGACGACGACGGTGCGGTAGGCGCTCATTCATTCCTCCATTTGTCGGTCACACACAGATGTGACACTTCTGGTCGAACTGGATTGGTGCAAGTCACAGGACCGAAAGACGTGGTCCGGGGACTAATGCGCTGACAGTAGCCGGAAGTCGACGATCGGCACGTGAACTTGGGGAACAACACGATCCGCGCCACTCACATACATTGGTTTGCATGCCGATCCCCCGCCCGCCGTTGTCGAGACGGGCCCTCGCTCTCGGTGCCGTCGCGATCTCGATCGTGATCGTGGCCGCCCTCGCATTCGCATTCCTCCCCCAGGGACGCGAAGCCGACACTGCTACGCGTGACGCGCGCATCACGCTACCGGACAGCCCCGGTTCGACGGAGACCGTCGACCTCGACACCCGGCTCTACATTCCCGAGTCCACCCCCGCTCCGGCTGTGTTGCTCGCGCACGGCTTCGGCGGCAGCAAGGACTCGGTCGACGGCGAAGCTCGTGATCTCGCCGCGCGCGGATACGTGGTTCTCGCCTACACCGCGCGCGGCTTCGGTGACAGCACGGGTTCCATCTCCATCAACGACCCCGATCGCGAGGTCGCCGATGCCCGCGGCCTGATCGACTGGCTGGCCGAACAGCCCGAAGTACAGCTCGACGCTCCTGGTGATCCCCACGTCGGCGTGGCAGGCGGGTCGTACGGCGGGGCACTGGCCCTCAGCGCAGGCGGAACAGACCCGCGTGTGGACTCGGTGGCCGCTGCCATCACCTGGAACGACCTGGGCCAGGCCCTGTTCCCCAACTTCGGCGTCACCTCGTCCGCAGGTCGAGAAGCGCTCGGAAACATCGATTCCCCGGCCGGTGCCGAATACGGCGGACCCGGCGTCCTCAAACGTGGATGGGCCGGGGTCTTCTTCGGAGCGGGGGCCTCCAGCGCTGCGCCCGGCAGTTCCACGGACGGTAACGGTGGTGGTAACGATGGCGGTGGCGCATCCGCATGCGGCAGATTCGCCCAGGAATTCTGCGACGCCTACGCACAATCCGCAGTGACCGGCATCCCCAGCCAGCCGCTGCTCGATCTGCTGACTGCCCACTCGCCCGTCGCGGTCGCGTCGAACATCACGGCTCCGACGCTTCTCCTACAGGGCACCCAAGACACTCTGTTCGGTCTCGACCAGGCCGACGCGACGGCTCGGCAGATCGCAGCCGCAGGCGGTGACGTGACCGTTCGGTGGTTCGACGGTGGGCACGATGCCGGTGGAACGAACGGTGCGTCGGATCGAGCCGTCGCGGACTTCTTCGACCGGACTCTGCGCGGCACCCCCGATCCCGCGACCTCCGAGAGCGCGCCGTTCGTGTATTCGACGCAGCGCGCAGCCGATGAGCGAGGAGGAGAACGCAATCGTCGGATGACGGCTCCCGACTACCCAGGCCTGACCCCGAACTCCGAACCCACACAGACGAATACGGTGACCTTCACCCCCGCCTCGGACGACGGGACGATCATTCGTCCGCCCGGCGCGTCACCGTCCGCCATCTCGACGGTCCCCGGTCTGGGTTCGGTGTTGTCGACACTCGGATCGACCGGAGCCGGTGCAGCGCTGACTGCGGACCTTCCGGGCCAGTCCGCGATTTTCACCAGCGAGCCCGTCGACTCGTCACTGACCATCACCGGCGCGCCGAGAGTCGATCTCCGGGTGGCGTCCCTCGCCGGGCCCGGCCAGGCTGTGCTGTTCGCGAAACTGTACGACGTCGCCCCGAACGGCACACGGACCCTTCCCGGCGGCGCAGTGTCGGCCATCCGACTGCCCGACACCGGGAGCATCGATCCCGTCGACGTCACCGTCGCCCTCCCTGGAATCAGCTATACCGTCCAGCAAGGTCATCGTCTCGAACTGAGCGTCTCCACCACCGATCAGGCCTACGCCGTCCCGCTGGAGCCCGCACAGTTCAGCGTGACCATGGCGAACACGTCCGTCGCGTTGCCGACGGTTCCCGCGGTGGCGAGCGCGAACAGCACGGTACCCGTCGCTCCACTGATCGGAATCGGCGTGGTCGTCCTGGTGGTCGGATGCATCGTCGTGGCGACGATCGTGCGAACCAGACGCCGCACGGTGGCCGAGGTCGACGAGGCTCTGGTCGACACTCCCCTGGTGATCACCGATCTGGCCAAGACGTACTCGAACGGGTTCCGCGCCGTGGACGGCGTCAGCTTCGAGGTGAAACAGGGTCAGGTACTCGGACTGCTAGGACCGAACGGTGCCGGAAAGACCACCACGTTGCGCATGCTGATGGGCCTGATCACCCCCACCGGCGGCGACATCCGAGTCTTCGGTCACAAGGTCACACCCGGTGCCCCGGTGTTGTCGCGGCTCGGCTCCTTCGTCGAGGGTTCCGGCTTCCTTCCGCATCTGACCGGCACCCAGAACCTGCGGCTGTACTGGGAGGCGACTGGGCGACCGATCGAAGACGCTCACCTCGACGAGGCACTCGAGATCGCAGACCTCGGCGCAGCGATCGAACGCAAGGTCAAGTCCTACAGCCAAGGCATGCGTCAGCGCCTCGCCATTGCACAGGCCATGCTGGGTCTACCCGATCTCATGGTGTTGGACGAACCGACCAACGGCCTCGACCCGCCACAGATCCGAACCATGCGTGACGTGCTGATCAACTACGCGAAGACGGGGCGCACCGTGTTGGTCTCGAGCCACCTCCTCGCCGAAGTGGAACAGACGTGCACGCACGTCGTGGTCATGAACCGTGGCTCCGTGATCAGCTCGGGCACCGTCCGCGAGCTGACAGCGGCCGGTGGGCAGACCGAGATCAGGGTCGACGACGCCGGCCGCGCCCAGTCGGTACTCGACGCCGCCGGCCATGACGGCGCGGTGATCGTCGACGACGGCACGGTGACCGTCGACCTGACCGACGCCGATTCCGCCGTCGTCATCAGAGAACTCGTTACGGCGGGGGTGTCGGTCCGCGGCTTTTCCCAGTCCACCCGACTCGAGGACGTGTTCCTCGACCTCGTTCATCGAGATACCCCAGGCACAGTCGTTCACGAGACCGACTCCAGCGAGGATCGCTCATGAGTACAACGCACGCAGACGGCCGCGCAGCGGGCTACAGCGGCGGCCGCACCCTGCCGTTTCGTACCGAACTGCGTCGACAGTTGGGCCGGCGACGCACTCAGCTCGCCATCGGTTTCCTTGCCCTGCTACCGGTGATCCTTGTCGTCGCCTTCACCGTGGGCAGCTCCAGCGCCGACTCCGACGCCGGCGGACTCATCGAGCTCGGCACGCGAGGCGGCATGAACTTCACCGTCTTCGCACTGTTCATGTCCGTCGGATTTCTGCTCATCGTCGTGGTGGCGCTGTTCTTCGGCGACTCCGTTGCGAGCGAGGCCTCGTGGTCGAGCCTGCGCTACCTGCTCGCCATCCCGGTTCCTCGAAGCCGACTGTTGACCCAGAAGGCACTCGTCTCGGCCACGCTGTCCAGCGCCGCCATTCTGGTGCTGGTCGGAGTGTCCCTGCTGATCGGGACGGTGATGTACGGCGCCGAATCACTGGTCACGCCGCTGGGTGAAGGACTGTCGTACGGCACTTCCCTGGTGCGACTACTGATTGCGGTCGCCTACATCGGCATCAATCTGCTGTGGGTAGCGGGTCTCGCCATGTTGCTGTCGGTGCTCACCGACGCCCCTCTCGGGGCCGTCGGCGGCGCGGTGATGACGTCGATTCTGATGCAGATCCTCGATCAGATCACGGCATTGGGGTCGCTGCGCAACTATCTGCCCGGGCACTACGCGAACTCGTGGATCGACGCCTTCGGCACGAACATCGACTGGAACGACATGGTGGTCGGATCGTTCTCGGCCATCACCTACGCGGCGGTCTTCGGGCTGATCGCGTGGAGACGATTCGCCACCAAGGACATCACCAGCTGAGGCGGCCTACTTCTTTTTGATCGCTGGCCCGAAGACGCCCTCGGGAATGGTGCCCTGGCCGACGATCGACTCACGCCACGGCGTCGCGAGCGAAACCAACCGAGCTGCACCGTCCTCGCCGAGGGCGGCCCACGGCGCGACGGCGAGGTCGTTGGTGATGTCCTCGACCAACGTGCGGAGATCTTTCCCGTCCTGAGTCAAAGCGCCGTCGGCCGTCAACAATTCACGATCGGCCAAGGACGCCACGGCTTCGTTCCACTGCTCGGTCGACCATCCACGACGCTTGCGCGCGAATTCCTTCTCGAAGCCGTACCCGGTGGCGGTGTGGGTGATCAGCGCGTCCAGGCCGTTCAACCCCGCCGTCTGCAGCGCGGCAATGTGACCGTCGCCGCGGTACTCACGGATCAGGGTGAGCGCGTGCCACAACACGAGGTGCGGCGCTTGAGGCCAGTCGAGTTCGGCGTAGGCGGCGTACAGCGGCCGACCGTCGTCTCCTGGGATTCCACGCGCAGCGATCGATGCGAGGTCGGCAGCTTCGGCCATATCCGGGGACGCCAACGTCTCGGAGCCCAACAGACGCTCGAATGCGGTGTCGAGTGTGGCGTAACGGATTGCCATGATCTCGTCGGGAGAGGCGATGGCCCAGGCTGCCGGAACCAGCGGGCTGATCAGATCGCGGTTGAAGTTGTAGAACGTGGCTGTCACGACACCTGCACCGACCGGCCCGAGAGGTGCTGCACGACCGGCGAAATAGCAGGCCCGTGGCGGTAACCCAGCGGCAACGAGAGCGTCCTGCGTCTCCGGCAGGAAGTAGGTCATCGAGTGGATCAGTTCGAGTGCACGAGAGGTGCGGCCGGCGGTGGTTGCGTCCATCACTGAACCGTAACCGAACCATTTCGGATCGTTCCGCAGGCTCGACTCGCACCACCCGCTCGACCTATTTGAGGCCGGCCGCGTCCATGCCGCGGAGCTCCTTCTTCAGGTCCTGGATCTCGTCGCGCAGTCGACCGGCCAGCTCGAACTTCAACTCGCGGGCAGCGTTCATCATCTGATCGGTCATGTTCTTGATCAGGTCCGCCAACTCGGCGCGCGGCATCGACGAGACATCCTGCCCCTCGTACACGCCGGAGCTGACCGACCTGCCTGCTTCGCCCTGCGCTCGCCGACCACGGCTGGCGTTCCGACCCGAGCCACCCACTTCGACGGCCGTGTCGGTGTCCTCTGCCTCCTGATACACCTGATCGAGAATGTCGGCGATCTTCTTGCGCAGCGGTTGCGGATCGACTCCCCGCTCCTTGTTGTAGGCGATCTGCTTCTCGCGCCGACGTTCGGTCTCTTCGATCGCGTACGTCATGGAGTCGGTCATCTTGTCGGCGTACATGTGCACTTCACCGGACACGTTTCGAGCGGCGCGGCCGATCGTCTGAATGAGGCTGGTGCCGCTGCGAAGGAATCCCTCCTTGTCCGCGTCGAGAATGGCGACCAATGACACCTCGGGAAGGTCGAGGCCCTCCCGGAGGAGGTTGATGCCGACCAGGACGTCGTACTCACCCAGCCGAAGCTGCCGCAGCAGCTCGACTCGGCGCAAGGTATCGATGTCGGAGTGCAGGTACCGGACGCGGATGCCCAGCTCGAGCAGATAGTCGGTCAGGTCCTCCGACATCTTCTTGGTCAAAGTGGTGACGAGAACTCGTTCGTCCTTCTCGGCACGCTCGCGAATTTGGTGGACGAGGTCGTCGATCTGCCCCTTGGTCGGTTTTATGACGACCTTCGGATCGACGAGGCCGGTAGGACGGATGACCTGCTCGACGAATTCGCCGCCGGTCTGCCCCAGTTCGTACTTGCCGGGAGTAGCGGACAGGTAGACGGTCTGGCCGATCCTCTGTGTGAACTCTTCCCACGTCAGCGGCCGGTTGTCCGTCGCAGACGGCAACCGGAACCCGAAATCGACCAGGTTCCGCTTGCGCGACATGTCGCCTTCGTACATCGCGCCGATCTGTGGGACGGTGACGTGGGATTCGTCGATGACGAGTAGGAAGTCCTCGGGGAAGTAGTCGATCAGGGTCGCGGGTGCGGTGCCGGCCCCGCGACCGTCTATGTGCCGCGAGTAGTTCTCGATGCCGGAGCAGAAGCCGACCTGCTTGATCATTTCCAGGTCGTATTGCGTGCGCATCCGAAGCCGCTGCGCCTCGAGCAGCTTTCCCTTGCCTTCGAGCTCCGCCAGGCGCGCCTCGAGCTCGGCCTCGATGTCCTTGACCGCCCGTTCCATGCGCTCCGGCCCGGCGACGTAATGGGTGGCCGGGAAGATGCGTACCGAATCGACTTGGCGAACGATGTCGCCCGTCAGCGGATGCAGGTAGTACAGCGCCTCGATCTCGTCTCCGAAGAACTCGATGCGAATAGCGAGCTCCTCGTACGACGGAATGATCTCCACGGTATCGCCGCGGACTCGGAACGATCCGCGGGTGAACGCCATGTCGTTGCGCGTGTACTGCACGTCGACCAGAAGCCGGAGCAGCGCATCACGCTGGACCTCGACGTTGACCTCGAGCTCGATCGACCGATCGACGTACGACTGCGGGGTACCGAGACCGTAGATGCACGACACCGACGCCACCACGACCACGTCTCGGCGAGAGAGCAGGGATGCCGTCGCCGAGTGCCGCAGACGCTCGACGTCGTCGTTGATGGACGAGTCCTTTTCGATATAAGTATCGGTCTGCGCGATGTACGCCTCGGGCTGGTAGTAGTCGTAGTACGACACGAAGTACTCGACTGCGTTGTTGGGCAACATGTCTCGTAGCTCGTTCGCCAACTGCGCTGCGAGAGTTTTGTTCGGTGCCATCACCAGGGTGGGGCGCTGCAGTTTCTCGATCAGCCAGGCGGTGGTGGCAGATTTACCGGTACCGGTGGCACCGAGAAGCACGACGTCCTTCTCGTCCGCCTTGATCCGACGTTCGAGTTCGGCGATGGCGGTCGGCTGATCACCGGCCGGAACGTGTTCGCTGACGACCTCGAACGCCGGTCCGGTGCGCTCGATCGCTCCCACCGGACGGTGTTCGGAGTGCGCGACAACGGGATGTTCGGATGCAAACGCCATTACACAAGCGTAGACGCGACCACCGACAAGTTCCGTCGGAGAGACCTCGGAGGTCTGTTCCCGGTAGCTTCTACAGGCATGGTCGCTCACACGTCAGCCGGTGCGCACACCGTCGTTCATGCCCCGAAACACGAAACGTTCGACCTGGTCGCGAAGACCAACGTCGACCCCAAAGGGTTCGTTCGCGTGGTCGACGAATACCGCGTCGAGCCGTGGGGGCTGTACATGGCCCGGCCATCCGACCATGCCCACTTCGACTACCTGGAGTCCTGGCTACTGCCTGCTCTCGGGCTCCGGGCCTCGGTGTTCCATTATCTGCCCGCGCACGCCAGAGACCAGGACTACTACGTCGACATCGGCGAGTACACGGCCGGGGCCAGCCGATGGACCTCGGTCGATCACTATCTCGACCTCAGTGTTCGCACCGGCCGCGACTACGACCTGCTGGACGTCGACGAGCTGTTCGACGCGCGCGTGGCGCAGCATCTGGACACCCCGACGGCCGAGCGGGCGCTGTCCCGATCGATCGCGGCCATCGAAGGACTGACGCGGCACGATTACGACCTGAACGCCTGGCTCGCGTCCGTCGGCATGCCGACGGAATGGAACGGCAAACCGGCCTGAACCGCGCAGCTCTGCCTCAGGCAGTCCAGTTCGTCTCCTCCGCCCACTGCCACGCCCGCCGATACGCCACGTCGAACCACGGTGCCTTTGCGTTCTCGTATGCCTCGATCGCCGAGCGGTAGTCGGTGATTCCGGCGGCGGCTTCGGAAGCACGCCGCTTGATCGCGGCGTATTCCGTCGCGACAGCCGCGTCCGCCCGGAGCCAGTCACGGAACAACAGGGCGAACGTCTGGTTTGGCCAACCGTCGACTCGAACATGGACGTTGGCCGGTCGGCCGGGGTCTGCGTTGCCGTGAAAACGCTTGCCCCACACGGCCGGATCGGCCTCACCACCCACTCCGTACGCGGGCTTCGGATCGTCGAAGTCACTGGACTCGACTCCGGGGAACCCGGCGACGCGCAACTGTTCGCCGACCGAATCTGCGTCGGCCAGCGAGCGCACCGTGATCTGGATGTCGAGCACGTCCTTGGCATCGAGTCCGGGTACCGCCGTCGATCCGACGTGGTCGATCCGAACAGCCTTGTCCCCACACGCGAGAGCAAGGCGCGCGATCATTCGCCGCGCCTGGGATTCCCAGGCCGGGTCTGCAGTCACGAGTTCCGGATGCGTCCGGGCGACAATGCCCTCTCTGAGGTTGCGCTCGAAGGGAATCACGCGCTCGTTCCACAAGTTTCGTACCTGATCGTCGACGCTGCCGGGCGCACCCGTGTTGTCTATCCACACATCTGCCGCCGCTCGGCGCGCATCGTCGGTCGCCTGCGCGGCGATGCGCGCGCGGGCATCGGCCTCGGGCATGTTTCGTTGGCCGGTCAGCCGACGTACTCGTTCCTCGGCGTCGACCCAGACGACGACGACCAGATGGAAGAACGGAGCCATCGAGCCTTCGACGAGAAGTGGAATATCGTGCACCACCACGGCATCCGCTGCCGCACCCTCGATGATCTCGGTAGTGCGCTGTCCGACCAATGGATGCACGATGGCGTTGAGCTTCTTTCGCGACTCCTCGTCGCCGAAAGCCTTGGCGGCCAAGGCCGGCCGATCGAGTGACCCGTCGGGTGCCAGTATCTCGGTACCGAAGGTGTCCGTCAGTTGTTGCAGCCCAGGCGTTCCCGGCTCCACCACTTCGCGGGCAAGTACGTCCGAGTCGACGAGCACTCCCCCGAGTTCGGTCAGCACTTTCGCCACGGTCGATTTGCCGGCACCAATTCCGCCGGTCAGTCCCAGTCTCAGCATGCGTCCAGTCTGACACTCGAACACGCCGAAGCCCACCAGCCCCAAATGCACCGGTTTTGCAAGCCTGTCGGTTATCTTCGACGAGCGCGACCTCGATGTGCCGACCCACCGCCAGCGAAAAGGACACCCATGCAAAGCAATCAGATCCAACCGGGTCGGCACCGCCTCGGCATGGATGCAGGCGTTCATTGCATTCTCATTCCAGAAGTTGCCTCGGCGCTGGCCGACCACCGGCGTAACTGGTTCACCAACCTCCTGACCCCTGCCCGCCACAGCTTCGCCACGATGCGTAAGCGCACGGCGAGCGTCGGCCAGTGGAGTCCAGCCACCGCCGCGTAGTTCGCACTCCCCCTCAACCTTGGACCCGGTTCACCAGAACCGGGTCCATTGTCGTTCCCGTTGCACCTGCGTATTCGAACGAGAAAGCCCCGGTTCTCACAGGGAGAACCGGGGCCGAGGTCACACCCTCACGGGTGGACTACTTCTATCAGGCGTTGCCCGACAGCTTCTCGCGAAGTGCAGCGAGCTGCGCATCGCTGGCCAGCGATCCACCGGTCGAGGCGGGAGCCGACGCTGCGGGAGCATCGCCTTCTGCATCGGCGGGAGCCTGACCCGACTCGGAGGAGTAGTTGGTGTTGGCGGCTTCGGCAGCTTCGTCCTTGGCCGTCTTCTCCATCTGAGCGGTGTGCATCTTGTGGCGACGCTCGGCCTCGGCGTAGCGACCTTCCCACTCTTCACGCTGCTTCTCGTAACCTTCGAGCCATTCGTTGGTCTCGGAGTCGAAGCCCTCGGGGAAGATGTAGTTGCCACCCTCGTCGTACGAGTCGGCCATGCCGTACTTGGACGGATCGAACTCTTCTGCGTAGTCCTCGTTGGCCTGCTTGAGGCTCAACGAAATCCGGCGACGCTCGAGATCGATGTCGATGACCTTGACGAGTGCGTCGTCGCCGACACCCACGACCTGGTCCGGAACCTCCACGTGGCGCTCGGCCAGCTCGGAGATGTGCACGAGGCCCTCGATGCCCTCTTCGACGCGAACGAACGCACCGAACGGAACGAGCTTGGTGACCTTGCCGGGCACGATCTGGCCGATCGCGTGGGTGCGAGCGAACTGGCGCCACGGATCTTCCTGCGTTGCCTTGAGCGACAGCGACACACGCTCGCGGTCCAGGTCGACGTCGAGAACCTCGACGGTGACCTCGGTGCCGACCTCGACAACCTCGGACGGGTGATCGATGTGCTTCCAGGACAGCTCGGAGACGTGCACCAGGCCGTCGACGCCACCCAGGTCCACGAAGGCACCGAAGTTGACGATGGAGGACACGACGCCCTTGCGGACCTGGCCCTTCTGCAGCTGGTGCAGGAACTCGCTGCGGACCTCGGACTGGGTCTGCTCGAGCCATGCGCGACGCGACAGGACCACGTTGTTGCGGTTCTTGTCGAGCTCGATGATCTTGGCCTCGATCTCCTTGCCGACGTACGGCTGGAGGTCGCGGACGCGACGCATCTCGACGAGCGAGGCGGGGAGGAAGCCACGGAGACCGATGTCGAGGATGAGTCCACCCTTGACGACCTCGATGACGGTGCCCTTGACGGCCTCGTCCTTCTCCTTGAGCTCCTCGATCGTGCCCCAAGCGCGCTCGTACTGAGCTCGCTTCTTGGACAGGATCAGACGGCCTTCCTTGTCCTCCTTGGTGAGGACGAGTGCTTCGATCTCATCTCCCACGGAGACGACCTCGTTGGGGTCGACATCGTGCTTGATGGAGAGCTCGCGGGAAGGGATGACGCCTTCGGTCTTGTAACCGATGTCGAGTAGAACCTCGTCACGATCGACCTTGACGATGGTGCCCTCGACGATGTCACCATCGTTGAAGTACTTGATCGTGGCGTCGATGGCGGCGAGAAAATCCTCTGCGGAGCCGATATCGTTGACGGCTACCTGCGGTGAGGTTGTGGTTGAGGGCATGTGTTGAGTTGCTCCGGACGGGTTGGGTATCGGTTGATGGATGTTCGGTCGGACTTGTGAAACGTGTGCAGCACGAGCATCTTCCGCGGATCCGTTGCCGGCTCCGCACGCGTCGACGCCGGGCAAACCCGACCTGGGCGCAGCATGAACACACTCGCGTTGAACAGGGTACGCGATGCCGCAGTACCAGCACAAACCCGGTTAGAGTCGGCGTGTGACCAATCCTTCCGCACCGCTGTCCACCCCCGGCCGCGGCCGAATCGATTCGGTCGCGAGCGACCGCGCGAGTCGAACCTGGTGGGATTCGGATGCCGACAACTATCACCGTACGCACGGCGCGTTTCTGGGCGCGTCGACCGAATCCGGAGAGTTCGTCTGGTGCCCGGAGGGACTGCACGAGGGCGACGCGCATCTGCTGGGTGACGTCGCGGGCAAGGACATTCTCGAGGTGGGCTGCGGGAGCGCACCCTGCGCCCGCTGGCTCGGGACTCAGGGGGCGCGCGCCATCGGCCTCGACATCTCGATGGGCATGTTGCAGCGCGGCGTCGACGCGATGACCGCGGGCGGGTCGACGGTTCCGCTGGTGCAGGCCAGTGCCGAGTCCCTACCGTTCGCCGACGAGGGGTTCGACATCGTGTGCTCGGCCTTCGGTGCGGTTCCGTTCGTCGCGGACTCCGCCAACGTGATGAAGGAAGTGGCGCGGGTACTGCGGCCGGGCGGCATCTGGGTGTTCGCGGTCAACCATCCGATGCGCTGGGTGTTCCCCGACGATCCCGGGGTGGGCGGCCTGACCGCGACGATTCCGTACTTCGATCGAACCCCGTACGTCGAGTACGACGCCGACGGGACCCCCAACTACGTCGAGCATCACCGCACGATCGGTGATCGCGTGCGCGAGCTGGTCGCCGCAGGTCTCGAGGTTCGCGACATCGTCGAACCGGATTGGCCGGAGTGGCTCGACCGCGAGTGGGGTCAGTGGAGCCCACTGCGCGGCCAGCTGTTTCCCGGCACCGCGATCTTCAGTAGTCGAAAACCGCGGTGAGTCCGTAGTCGATCAGCGCCGGTGCACCCTGGCTTCGACGGTCTCGGTGAAGGCGCTGGTCGACGCCTGACCGCCGAGGTCCGCTGTCGCGACCCCGGATTCGACGGTGTCGTCTACGGCGTGCCGAATCCGGCCGGCTGCGGCGGCGAGCCGTACGTCCCCGTGCCGATCGGCGAGCCACTCGAGCAGCATCGCGGCCGACAGGAACAGTGCCGTCGGGTTGGCGCGATTCCTGCCTGCGATATCCGGGGCGGATCCATGGGAGGCCTGCGCCATGGCCTGGGTACGCGAAGAGTTGATCGACGGTGCCGTGCCGAGTGACCCGGACAACTCTCCGGTCAGGTCGGAGAGGATGTCCCCGAACATGTTCTCGGCCACGATGACGTCGTAGTCCTCACCGCGTCGAACCAGATGCGCCGCGAGGGCGTCCACGTGCTCTTCGGTGACGTCTACCTGCGGAAACTCCTCGCCGACGGACCGGCAGGCATCGCGAAACAACCCCGTCGTCAACGACAGCACGTTGGTCTTGTGCACGATCGTCACTTTCTTCCGCCGCCGGTCTGCGAGCGAGAAGGCCTCACGAGCGATGCGTTCGCACGCCGAACGGGTGAACACTCCCACCGCGAGCGCTACATCGGGCGTGGGCATGAACTCGCCACTGCCGACGAACATGTTGCGGTCGGCGTAGAAGCCCTCGGTGTTCTCCCGCACCACCACCAGGTCCATCTGCGGCGACATCGCGCGCACTCCAGGAAGTGCCTTGGCCGGACGGATGTTGGCGAACAGATCGAAATGCTTGCGAATTCGTCCGCCCGGAGTCAGCTGAGATCGGAACGGCTCAGGGTACGACGCGCTGTCGTGAGGCCCGAGAATCCACGCCTCGAGCCTGCCGAGCTCGTTCAACGTGTGCTCGGGCATCGGCGTTCCGTGCTCGTCGAGAGCACCCAACCCCAGCGGCAAGTGCTGCCAGTCGACGACGGGACCGTGCACTGCGGCCAGAGCTGCGTCCACCACCCGGATCGTCGCAGGGACGATCTCGTGACCGATGCCGTCGCCGGTCATGGCCCCAATTCGTAAAGTCGGTGCATCTCGTCCGTCCGTCTGCGCCATCATGACTACATGGTGCAGTCCGCCGAACTCCTCCTCGACTCGGGGCTCGATACTGCGGTTCGCCGCGAGTGGGCGGCACTCTCCGATGCCGGCCTGCCGAGCCAGAACCGTCATCGGGGCGAGTCGAATCGACCGCACATCACCGTCTCGGTGGCGTCGTCCATGCCCGCGTCCGTCGATTCCGGTACGGCCGTGCGTTTCGACCCGTTCGATGTTCGTCTCGGCGGCCTCGTCGTATTCGGTGGCCGGACCGCCACCCTGGCCCGTCTGGTCGTGCCGAGCGTCGAACTGCTCGACCTGCATGCTCGGATGCATGCCGCCGTAGGCCCGGGCTCGTTCGACAATGTCGCCATCGGGCATTGGACGCCGCACGTGACGCTGGCCCGGCGGTTGACACCCGACGAAGCCGGTGCCGCGACGCGCCTGCTGTGCCCGCACCTGGACGACCTGATCGGCTCTGCCGTTGCCTTGCGTCGGTGGGACGGCGACAACAAGTGCGAATGGCGCATCGGCTGACCGCCAGGCCTGTCAGAACCGGAAGTCTCCGAATTGGGTCACCTCCGCATGTGTATCCGGCGTGCGGCCGACAGCAACCCACGCATCGAGGGCGAGAAACATCAACACAACCACCAGTACAATTGTCATGCCACCAGCGTCCTACCTGCGCCGACCCAACACGAGTGGCAGTAATGACATGTATCGTCGATTTTCTGCCATACTGCTGTCATGCTGAAGAAGGTGGTCGCAGTACTGCTGCCGTTGACCGAGCAGTTCGAGCTCGGCGTGGCCTGCGAGGTGTTCGGATTCGACCGCTCCGACGAGGGACTGCCCACCTACGACTTCTCGTTGATCGCCGGGGTCCCCGACACGATTCGCACCCGGGTGGGTTACACGATCGATGTGCCCCACGATCTCGACCGGCTCGACAGCGCCGATCTGATCATCGTTCCGGCCGGCGGCACCGAATCGGCCGACGACGGAAGCTACGTGTGCGGCAGTACGTACAGCCCCTCGATCGAGCCACTACTCGACAAACTCCGTGCGGCGGTGGACCGAGGCGCGCTGGTCGCCAGCCTGTGCAACGGCGCGTTCGTACTCGGCGCCGCGGGCCTGCTCGACGGCAGGCGGTGTACGACCCATTGGCGACACTCGGCCTCCCTGGCCGCGAAATACCCGTTGGCCCAGGTCGACCCAAACGTTCTCTACGTGGACGACGGGAATGTACTGACCAGTGCGGGCACCGCGGCCGGTATCGACCTGTGCCTGCACATCGTCCGCAAATACCAAGGCAGTGTCGTGGCCAACGGAATCGCGCGCAGAATGGTCGTTCCGCCACACCGTGACGGCGGCCAGGCGCAGTTCGTCACCAGTCCACTACCGGCGATCCGAACCGAAACGTTGGCACCGTTGCTCGATTGGATGACCGAGAACCTCGATTCGGAACTCACGATCGGCCGACTGGCTGCGCGGGTGAACATGTCGGCTCGTACATTCGCCCGCAAGTTCGCCGCCGAGACCGGCACGACGCCCGCGCGGTGGCTCAACGATCAACGCGTACTGGCTGCGCAGCAGCTCCTCGAGAACTCCGACCTGCCGATGGATTCGATCGCCGAAGTCGTCGGTTTCGGGAATGCTGCAGCCCTGCGCCAGCATTTCGTCAGACTTCGCTGCACGACGCCCAACTCGTACCGCCGAACATTCCGGGCCGCGCCGCAACCCGTGTGACGGACCACGGAGAGGAGTGGGTCCGGGAAGATTCCGGAGAACCTCTGCGTTGAGACGAACAAGAAGCGCAATCAATCGAAAGGGTACGCGTGGCCACTCAGACTTTGACTCAGCAGAATTTCGACGAGATCGTCACCAGCAACGACGTGGTGTTGGTCGACTTCTGGGCCTCCTGGTGCGGTCCGTGCCGCCAGTTCGCGCCGACGTTCGAGAAGTCTTCCGACGCGCACCCGGACATCGTGCACGCCAAGGTCGACACCGAAGCCGAACAGGGCTTGGCCGCTGCAGCGCAGATCCAGTCGATCCCGACGATCATGGCCTTCCGCGAGGGCATCCTGGTCTACGCCCAGCCCGGCGCATTGCCCGCTCCGGCGCTCGAAGACCTCGTCGGCCAGATCAAGGCACTCGACATGGACGTCGTCCGTCAGCAGATCGCCGAGCAGGCACCCGCAGCGGAGTAATTCCCTCACAGCACAAAAACGAAGGGCCGTTCACCGAATCCGGTGAGCGGCCCTTCGCTGTGCCATGGCCCGATTCAGTGAGCTGCGGCATCCCAGCTGCGACCGGTACCGACCGACACCTCGAGGGGCACCGACAATTCGATGGCCGACGACATCTTGTTACGCACCAACGCCTCGACTTCCTCGCGCTCGGAGTCGACGACCTCGAGTACCAGTTCGTCGTGCACCTGCAACAGCATGCGCGACTTCAAGGTCGACTCCGCCAGAGACTTGTGCACGTCGATCATCGCTACCTTGATGATGTCTGCGGCAGTGCCCTGAATCGGAGCGTTGAGTGCCGCGCGCTCGGCGACCTCGCGACGCTGACGATTGTCGCTGTTGAGATCTGGGAGGTAACGACGACGGCCGTACAGCGTCGAGGTGTAGCCCACCTTTCGGGCTTCCTCGACCGCGTTGCGCAGGTAGTCGCGCACGCCGCCGAAGCGAGCGAAGTACGCCTCCATCTGCTGCTTGGCTTCGTCGGTGGAGATCTTCAACTGCGCGGCGAGGCCGAACGCGCTGAGTCCGTAGGCGAGGCCGTACGACATGGCCTTGACTCGACGGCGTAGTTCCGGGGTGACCTCGTCGATCGGTACGCCGAACGCGCGCGAACCGACGAAGCTGTGCAGGTCCTCACCGGTGTTGAACGCTTCGATCAGCCCCTCGTCACCGGATACGTGCGCCATGATGCGCATCTCGATCTGGCTGTAATCGGCGGTGAGCAGGGTGTCGTAGCCGGCACCGACCACAAAGCCGTCGCGGATGTGGCGACCCGCCTCGTTCCGCACCGGGATGTTCTGCAGGTTCGGTTCGGTCGACGACAGTCGTCCGGTGGCCGCGACGGTCTGATTGAACGTGGTGTGAATGCGGCCGTCGTCGGCGACAGACTTGAGCAGGCCGTCCACCGTCACCTTCATCCGTGTGGCATCACGGTGATCGAGCAGGAACTTCAGGAACGGATGCTCGGTCTTCTCGAACAGCCCCTGAAGAGCATCGGCGTCGGTGGTGTACCCGGTCTTGGTCTTCTTGGTCTTGGGCATGTCGAGTTCCTCGAACAGCACCACCTGCAGCTGTTTGGGCGATCCGAGATTTATCTGCTTGTCGATCACGCCGTACGCGGAGTTCGCGGCCTCGTCGACCTGCGCAGCAAAACCCGATTGCAGCGAGCGCAGGTGATCGCCGTCCACTGCGATGCCCGTCGCTTCGATATCGGCAAGCACTGTCAGCAGCGGCAGTTCCATCTCCGAGAGCAGAGTGGTCGACTCGATTGCCGCGAGTTCCGCGTCCAGGGCGTCGGCGAGATCGATGACCGCCCTTGCCTTGAGAATTTCGCCCTCGGCGAATGCCGCGTCAGCGGTGTCCTCGGCGTCGAGAAGCGACATCTGCCCCTCGCCGGCATCTTCGACGCGTAGTTCGCGCTTGAGGTAGCGCAGCGACAAGTCGTCGAGGTTGAAAGACCGCTGACCGGGCCGGACGAGATACGCCGCGAGCGCGGTATCGGTCGTCAACCCACCGAGCGTCCATCCTCGACCACGAACAGCGTGCAGTGCCCACTTCGCCTCGTGCAGAGCTTTGGGTCGATCCGCATCGGCGAACCACGCGGCCAGAGCGCGTTCGTCGGATTCGTCGAGAGCCGTCGTGGTGACGAAGGCGCCCTCGCCGTCTGCTGCCGCGATGGCCACCGAGGTCGCGTCGCTGTCGTACGGCCTGCGCGGTCCGAGGATGGATACCCCGCTACGCCGACCGTCGGACGCGTGCTCGTCCAGCCACGCCGCCAACTCCCCTGGCGCGACGATGCCGCCCCGAACGTCGAACCCTTCTTCTGCCTCGGGCTCGACCGAGGCGAGTGTCTCGAACAGTCGATCCCGCAGGATGCGAAACTCCAGATCGTCGAACAGGGCGTGGATCTTCTCGCGATCCCACGGGGCCAGCTCGAGTTGATCGGGCGTGAAGGGCAACGGCACGTCGCGCACCATCTCGGTGAGCTCGCGGTTGAGCACCACACTCGACAGGTTGGCCCGCAATGCGTCGCCCACCTTGCCCTTAACCTTGTCGACATTGTCGACGAGGGCGGTGAGCGACCCGTATTCGATGATCCACTTGGTCGCCGTCTTCTCCCCGACGCCGGGAATGCCGGGAAGGTTGTCGCTCGGATCTCCGCGCAGAGCTGCGAAGTCCGGGTACTGCGACGGCGTCAGACCGTATTTGGTGGCGACCTCGTCCGGGGTGAATCGCGTCAGGTCCGAGACACCCTTGCGGGGATAGAGCACCGTGACGTTGTCGGTGACCAGCTGCAGTGCGTCACGATCGCCGGTGACCACGAGGACGCGATAGCCCAGCGCCTCGGCTTGCGTGACCAGAGTGGCGATGATGTCGTCGGCTTCGAACCCTGCCTCGGCCATCACGGGAATGCCCATGGCACCGAGCACATCCTTGGTGATGTCCACCTGGCCCGCGAACTCGTCCGGCGTCTTGCTGCGGTTCGCCTTGTATTCGGGGAAGCGCTCGGCCCGGAACGTTTGCCGTGACACGTCGAAGGCGGCGGCGATGTGCGTCGGCTTCTCGTCCCGCAACAGGTTGATCAGCATCGAGGTGAACCCGTACACGGCATTGGTGGACTGACCGCTCGTGGTCTTGAAATTGTCCGCCGGCAACGCGAAGAAGGCACGGAAGGCCATCGAGTGACCGTCGATGAGGAGCAGCGTCGGACGCTCTTCGGCTGACTTCGCATCGGTCCGGGCTGCGGGTGCTGCACTTTTGTCGGTTACTGGGCTCACGGTTGACCAGTCTAGGTAGCGGGTCCGACATCACGTAGCCGGATGCGGGCACCGCGACGCAATCGCCGCGGCACCGATCTCCCGCAGCGCGAAACACAACCGATACTTTCCGGAAATCTCAGTTGCCGATTTTGCGTCGTTTCAACGGATAGAGTCCGACAATTGCAGTAAATCCCCATCCCGTGACTCAACGACAACCGTCCGGAGGACGTGCGTGGCTCCAAATGTTCGATGGACCAGAAAGGTGCAACCACCGAGGTTGCGCGCAAGATCTGCAGTTCGCGTCTTCCAGCGAACACTCCTACTCGCCATCCTGAGTTCCATTGCGGCGCTGCTGTTCAGTGCGCCTGCGTTGGCGCAGGAACCTACCCCCACTCCCCCGGCGGCGCCGGGAACCAGTGCCGAACAGGCATCGCCCGCAGACGCCGTCAGCGTCGCGGGATCGCTCAACAACGGTGGAGAACGCCTCGAAGGTGTCGACGTTGCGGCGCTCGACGCGTCGGGCAGCGAAGTGGCCCGCACCACCAGCGAGACCGGCGGACGCTGGACTCTCGAATTGTCGCCTGGCACATACACATTCCAGGTGGTCCAGGAAACGCTCCCCGACGGGGTGAGCGTGCAGGGCGAGGTCGAGCGCGACGTGCAGGCCGGTCGCTCGAACACCGTCATCTTCTCCTTCGGTGAGGCCAGGACCGCGACCAGCACCCCGTTCTACGAGAAGTTCGTGCGCACCACGGTCGACGGCTTCCGCTTCGGTCTGGTCATCGCGCTCGCGGCGGTCGGTCTGAGCTTGATCTTCGGAACGACGGGCTTGACCAACTTCGCACACGGCGAACTCGTGACGCTCGGAGCCGTCGCGGCGTGGTTCTTCAATGTGAGCCTCGGGATACAACTGATCCCGGCCACCGTGCTGGCGATCATCGTCGGAGTCGCGATCGGCTGGCTCAACAACGCCCTGATCTGGCGGCCGTTGCGTAAACGTCGAACCGGCCTGATCGCTCAGCTGGTGGTCACGATCGGACTCGCCATTGCGCTGCGCTACCTCATCCTGATCTTCTTCTCCGACCGCTCGGAGCCATTCGACGACTACCAGGCTCAGACCGAGAACGACTGGGGCCCGCTGTCGATCACCAACGTCAACCTCGCCTGCATCGTCATCAGCGTCGTCGTCCTCATCGGCGTCGCACTGATGTTGCAGCGCACCAAGATCGGTAAAGCCATGCGTGCGGTGGCCGACAACCGTGATCTGGCTGCCTCGTCGGGTATCAACGTCGAGCGCGTCGTGACGTTCGTGTGGTGCCTCGGTGGCGGCCTGGCCGCCCTCGGCGGCGTGCTGTTCGGGCTCTCCGAACTCGGCGGCCGCGTGCAATGGGAGATGGGCTTCAAACTCCTACTGCTCATGTTCGCCGGAATCACGCTCGGCGGACTCGGCACGGCCTACGGCGCATTCCTCGGTTGCGTCATCGTGGGTCTGCTCGTGCAGTGGTCGACGTTGGTCATCAATCCCGACCTCAAATACATCGGAGGGTTGCTCGTCTTGATTCTCATCCTCGTCGTCCGTCCTCAGGGCATCCTCGGCTCGCGACAAAGGATCGGGTGATCTGCACATGGATATCATCGGCGCACTTCAGATCTCTCTTGCTCAGCTGGTCGGCCCGTCGGCCATCTTCTACGCACTGCTCGCCATCGGCCTGAACCTGCACTTCGGCTACGCCGGCCTGCTCAACTTCGGCCAGATCGGCTTCGCCCTGCTCGGCGGCTACGGCGTCGGCATCACCACGATCACCTACGAGCAGCCACTGTGGCTCGGCATTCTGGTCGGTCTCGCTGCGGCCGGCCTGCTGGCTCTGGTGCTCGGCATTCCGACCCTGCGATTGCGAGCGGATTATCTCGCCATCGTGACGATCGCCGCATCGGAAATCCTGCGACTGGTATTCCGCTCCACGGCAACCGATTCGGTGACCAAATCCACCAACGGCATCACCGGATTCGCAGCTCCGTTCACCAACCTCAGCCCGTTCGAGGGTGGAAAGACGTACAGCTTCATCGGCGTTCGGTTCCTGGGTAACGACCTGTGGGCCATGCTCGTCGGCTGGACGTTGGTACTGCTGCTGTGCGGGGTCGTATACCTGCTGACACACAGCCCGTGGGGTCGCGTTCTCAAGGCGGTTCGTGAAGACGAGGACGCTGCCCGGTCGCTGGGTAAGAACGTGTTCGTCTACAAGATGCAGGCACTCGTTCTCGGCGGCGTGATCGGCGGTATGGGCGGGGTGTTCAACGCACTGCAGACGCAGTCGATCAACCCCGACTTCTATTCGACCGCGCAGACGTTCTTCGCGTTCGGCGCTCTCATTCTCGGTGGTGCCGCAACGGTGTTCGGCCCCGTGATCGGCGCAATGCTGTTCTGGTTCCTGCTGTCCATTCCCGACGCGATTCTGCGGCAACTGATCTCGGGCGACGATCCGGTGCTCAACCTCACCGGTGCCCAGGTCGGTGCCACCCGATTCGTACTCCTGGGAATTCTGATCGCCGTGCTGATGGTGTTCAGACCCCAGGGCATTCTCGGCAACAAGCGAGAGGTTCAACTCAATGCCTGACCCGAGCACCGGTGCCGCCGCAGATGCGACACCGAGCAAGAAAGCCAGCACACCCGAAGCACGTGCGGCCAAAGCACTGTCGAGCGATCAGCGTGCCAGTCTGTTCGCCGGCGTCGCCAACGAGCCCGGGGCAGCCAAACCCGACGCGACATTGGTGGTCGACGGGGTCTCGCGTACCTTCGGCGGCCTCAAGGCCGTCGACGTGGCGCACCTCGAGATCCAGCGCGGATGCATCACCGGTCTGATCGGACCGAACGGCGCGGGTAAGACCACACTGTTCAACCTGCTCACCGGATTCGACCGACCCGACACCGGAACGTGGTCGATGGACGGTCAGGAACTCGGCCGGATGCACCCACATCAGGTGGCACGCAAAGGCGTCGTGCGCACCTTCCAGTTGACGAAGGCACTGTCGAAACTGACTGTGCTGGACAACGTTCGACTGGGGGCGACGGGCCAACGCGGCGAGCGCATGATCAACACGTTCATGCCGTGGACGTGGAAAGCACAGGAGCGTCAGATCACCGAACGCGCCTATGAACTGCTGGGGCGCTTCAAACTCGACGCCAAGGCCGACGATCTGGCCGGCTCGTTGTCGGGTGGCCAGCGCAAACTCCTGGAGATGGCGCGAGCGTTGATGACCGATCCGTCGGTCGTCATGCTCGACGAGCCGATGGCCGGAGTCAATCCCGCTCTCACGCAATCGCTTCTGGGCCACATCAAATCGCTGCGCGACGACGGCATGACAGTGGTGTTCGTCGAACACGACATGGATGTCATCCGCGACATCAGCGACTGGGTGGTGGTAATGGCTCAGGGCAGCATCATCGCCGAGTCCACCCCGGAAGAGCTCTCCAACAACGGTGCCGTCGTCGATGCCTATCTCGGTAGCCATCACGATCAAGCACTCGAATTCGATGCCGACGGCAATCCCGTCGGAGCTACCGCCGAACTGGCCGAGGCATTGAAGCAAGCCGAGGTGGAGGAACTGCAAGCAGGAGGCGATCTTTCGGAACCGGAGTTCGTCAGCCCCGCAGCCACCGACACTGCTGCGGGCGGCTCGCACCGAGCCAAGGAGGACAACTGATGAGCGAACGAACTCTGACGCCGGCCGAGTTCGCGGCCACGCCGGGCGAGCATGCGCGTCTGGCCGAAGGAGCGTTGCTGCGCGCCGACGGTCTGGTTGCCGGGTACATCCCCGGTGTGAACATCCTCAGTGAGTGCAACTTCTTTCTGAACGACGGTGAGATCGTTGGCATCATCGGACCCAACGGTGCCGGTAAGTCGACTCTGCTCAAGACGTTGTTCGGCCTCGTGGCGGTCCGCGAGGGCAGTGTGAAGCTGCGCGGTGACAACATCACCTCCGCCGAGGCGCACGTTCTGGTGACCAAGGGCGTCGGATACGTGCCCCAGACGCAGAACGTGTTCCCATCGCTCACGATCGAGGAAAACCTCGAGATGGGAATCTATCTGCGGCCCAAGAAGTTCGGTGAGCGGTTCGACTTCGTCAGCGAGTTGTTCCCACTGCTCGGCGAACGCAAGAAGGTCAAGGCAGGTGCACTGTCGGGCGGTGAGCGCCAGATGGTGGCGATGGGGCGGGCCCTGATGATGGAACCGTCGGTGCTGCTGCTCGACGAACCGTCGGCAGGCTTGTCGCCGATGTTCCAGGACGAGGTCTTCATCCGCTGCAAGAAGATCAACGCGGCGGGCGTCTCGATCATCATGGTCGAGCAGAATGCCCGCCGCTGCCTGCAGATCTGCGACCGCGGCTATGTTCTCGATCAAGGTCGCAACGCCTACACCGATACCGGGCCGGCGTTGATGAACGATCCCAAGGTGATCGAGCTCTACCTCGGCACTCTCGCGGGAAGCAAAGAAAAGAAGGCCTGACCTTCTCGGCAGGAAGCCCCGACTCGACATAGTTCGAGTCGGGGCTTTCTCGTACCTGCGCCATAGGTACCCAACGTGGTGTATTCGAACGACTCCGGGCCCGAGTCCTGATGTCAGGACTCGGGCCCGGAGGCTGTGCAGCAGCTACAGATCACTCACCGACGACGATGTATCCGTCCGTCGTCAGCTTGTTGTCCGGTCCGAAGACCAGGTTGCCGTAGGAACCGGTGGCGGGCTCGCCTGCGTCACTGAAGTTCAGCGCGCCGGTGACTCCGTCGTAGTCGATATCGGTGCCGGCCTTGACGAGTGGGAGGCACTCGGCGAAGGTCGTGCACTTCGTGCCGTCCTTGGTGATGCTGTTGATGTTGGCAGCGATGTCGGTGCCTGCCGTCGACTTCGCCTGCTCGGCTGCCAGCGCCGAGATGACGACCGCGTCGTAGGACTCACCGGCGTAGTTGAAGTCGACCAATGCCGGATCCACGCCCTTGAGTCGGTCCTGGAACGCGGTGCCGACGTCGGTCAGCGGGGTGGTGCCGCGCATCTTGTCGAGCAGGCCTGCAGCGACCGACTCACCGAGTGCGTTGCCCATGTTGCCGTCGACGCCGTAGACCAACGTGCCGTCGGACGGTCCGATGCCGATCTCGTGCATACGGGTGATGATCTTCGCGGACTCCTCGAAGCCGATGATGGCGACGGCATCCGGGTTGAAGTTCTTCACGCCGTCGACCTCGGCGTTGAACGACTGTGCGTTCGGGTCGTAGATCGTGGTCTGGATCTGGTCTGCCGCGATGCCGGCCTCTTCGAGGTTGTCGGCGGTGTTCTTGGCCAGGCCCGTTCCATAGGGGTCGTTGAGAGCCAGGATGGCCACGCGCTGCGCGCCGTCCTCGGCGATCAGCTGCGAGAGTGCCTGTGCCTGCAGCACATCGGTGGGCGCGGTACGGAAGTACTGGCCCTTGTCCGGGTAGCAGACGAACTGGTCGGAGGTGTTGGCAGGCGAGAACTGCACGACACCCGCGCTGGCGATCTTGTCGATGACCTTGAGCGACACCGAGGACGACGCCGCACCGACGATGACGTTCGAGCCGCCGGCGAGCAGACGGTCGACCGTGGTGTTGGCGGTGTCGGTGGTGGTGTCGCCCGAGTCACCGGGGATGAGCGTGACGGGCTGGTCGAGGACGCCGCCCGCACCGTTGACATCGTTGACGGCCAGCTGGACACCGGCGACCTCGGGTGGTCCGAGGAAGGCCAGGGTGCCGGTCTCGGGAAGGAGGGTTCCTACCACCAGCGGCGACGTGTCGGGAGTGGATCCGGCGGTGGCCTGCTCAGGAGTGCAGTCGGTGGAGACGGTCGTTTCCGCGGCCGACGTGCCGCCGCTGGCGCTGGTGGAGTCGGTCGAGCCCGAGTCGACGCTCGACGAACAGCCGAACAGTGCGAGCGAGGTGACGCTCAGCACTGCAGCCGTGCGGACATAGGTCCGAATTGCCATCTAGGTTCTCCTTGAAATTGCTCGTCGTTGAAGCTCACCTGAGTTACATGTGGCTCACGTGTGAACCAGACGCTAATGCTCGAAACCGGTTCGCAAGGCCTAGAACGACGCTCGTGACCTGACTGTGACCTAAGAGGTCGAAGTTTTACGTGGCCGTAGCTTTCCGCGGGCCGATCAGCTCTCTGCCACAGGGTTGTTCGCCGGAGTACCGAGTGTTTCGATCACGACCTCGGCTACCGCCTTCATCGTCGTGCGTCGGTCCATCGCGGCACGCTGAATCCACTTGAACGCCTGCGGTTCCGTCAGCGATTGCGACTCCATCAGGACGCCCTTGGCCTTCTCGATCAACTTGCGGGTCTCGAGTCGATCCTGAAGATCGGCGATCTCCGATTCGAGCGCAGAGATCTCGCCGAACCGGCTCGCGGCCAACTCGACTGCAGGCATCAGATCGGCCTTGGTGAACGGTTTGACCAGATAGGCCATGGCACCCGCATCGCGCGCCTTCTCCACGAGCTCTCGCTGACTGAACGCTGTGAGAATCACCACCGGCGCGATCCGCTTCTCCGCGATCTCGGAGGCCGCGTCGATGCCGTCACGACGCGGCATCTTCACGTCCATGATCACCAGATCCGGTCGAAGTTCGACAGCCAGTTCCACAGCCTGCTGACCGTCCGCGGCCTCACCGACCACGTCGTAACCCTCTTCGCGGAGCATCTCCACCAGGTCGAGACGAATCAGGGATTCGTCTTCCGCGACCACCACCCGCAGCGCAGGCTTGCCAGTACCGTGCGTATCAGGAGCATTCATCTGTACCGGTCTCCTTCGACAGTCGTCGCCCCTCAGGGGCATCGAGCAACTGAAGGGTACCGGTGCACGGGGCCGAAAGCGCATCTTCTACACTCGTCAATCGTTGCTTGAAAGACGCCAGCCCTCGTATCCCAATTGGCAGAGGAAACGGATTCAAAACCCGTCCAGTGTGAGTTCGAGTCTCACCGAGGGCACCACAGCACGATCGACCGGCCGCGACAGCGGTCGGGTCCACCCCCGATCACGCCTACAGTGGGGTGATGTACATACCCAGCAGTCTTCGTTGCCATGACACCAGCGCGGGCAAATTGTGCGCGCAGAAGGTCGACCACCGTTTCGGAGATTCCGCGGACCAGTCCGCTCAGTGGGTCTACTACACCTGCAGCGCCGACTCCGCCCACGAAACCGGTTACGTCGACCGCCTGGTCACCGCCTGAATCATGTTCGTAGAGCGCGCCTTTGTCCACGCCGACGATGTGGGATCGGAGTGGCCCTTCACCGTTCCCGCTGTCGCCGACCTCGCGCGCGAGGGACTCGAGTTTCTCGCACCGGTCACAATTCTGGTGGGCGACAACGGTTCCGGTAAGTCGACTCTCGTCGAGGCAATCGCAGAGCGTTTCGGCATCGACGCCCGCGGGGGTCGGGCAGCGCAGAAGTCTCGTCGACTGGACGAGGTGACGAGCGTCCTCGGCGAGGTGCTCGAACTCGAGACCACGCCACGAGGCGCGCGCATGCTGCGGGGTCCGCGCGAGCAGAAGCGGGGATTCTTCCTGCGCGCCGAGACTGCATTCGAGATGGCCGAGAACCTCGGCGGCATGCCGGGCTTCTGGGACGAGAACACCGCCGAAATGAGCCACGGTGAGGGCTTTCTCACCATGTTCGGTGCGATGTTGGCCGAACCGGGCTTCTATGTGCTGGACGAACCGGAGTCGGCCCTGTCGTTCACCGCGTGCCTGAACCTGGTCGCGCTGATGTCCCACTTGGGCGAGGAGGGGGCGCAGCTCGTCTGTGCCACGCATTCACCGATCCTGGCTTCGACACCCGGTGCGGACATCGTCGAAGTGGGTGAACACGGTCTGCGCCGAAGCACCTGGGACGAACTCGAATTGGTCCAGCACTGGCGGCGATATCTCGACGATCCGAACGTGTATCTCCGTCATCTACTCGACTGAACCGGCACCAACGCCACGTCCCGACGACGACGCACACTCCCCGGAGAGACTCCCATCGCCCGTTTGAACGCTTTGCCGAATGCTGCCTCCGACAAATAGCCACTGCGCCTGGCCAATTCGGCCAGCACCACGTCCTCGGACCGCAATGTGTCGTACGCGACCTGCATCCGCCACGTCGCCAGGTAACTCATCACCGAATCGCCGACCAATGCGGTGAATCGAGCCGAGAACGCCGAACGTGACATGTGTGCACTCGACGCCAGGGCCGCAACGGTCCATCGCTCGTGGGGATTTCGATGAATGCGAGCCAGCGCGCCCCCGATGCGCTCGTCCTGCAACGCTCCCAGCCAACCGGACTGCGCGCTCGGAGTGTCCGCAATCCATGACCTCAACGCCTGAATCACCAGAACGTCGGAAAGCCTCGTGATCACTGCCTCTCCCCCGGGCTCGAGCGATCGTGCCTCGTCGGCCACCATCGCGAGGACGGTCTGCATACGTGTGCGCCGCCGTTCGCTGTCTGCGTCGATCACGATCAGCGCCGGCAACAAACGAAGAAGCTGCTGCGCCGCAGGATGATCCATCCGGACGGCCCCGCAGACCAACACGGTGTCGGGTCCGCTCGCATCGCACTGGGCGATCACCGCGTACCGGTCGCTGACGTAGTCGTGTGGCACCTCGTACACGCTGGTCGCGTCGCCGACAGACTCGATGTCGGCCGCCAATACGTGCCCACGCCCGTGGGGAACCAAGGCGAAGTCGCCGGGAACGAGCTCCCGCGTCGACTCCCCGGGGACCGACAGCACACACGACCCGTCGACCACGGTGTGGAACCACACAGCGTCGTCCATCGCGGGCAGGGCCAGCCCCCACGAGCCACTCATCTCGGAACGCACGTAGAAGGACCCGGTCATTCGGAGGAAATGCAAAGCCTCACCGAGCGGATCGGGTGACTTCCAGGGGTCGGCTCCACGCACCGGACAATTGTCCCCCACGGCCGGGACGATCGGACATGAATTCGAGCCCTGCGCGCATTGTCCATCCACCCGTGACGCGGAAAGGTCGGAAGCGCACGACGAATCCCCGGGAAGGAAAACCGATGATCGACAAGATCTCCTCGATCGCCACCCTGGTCGCAGCAGTCGGATGCGGCCTCGTCGCGGGCGTCATGCTCGCGTTCTCGGTCAGTGTTCTTCCTGGCCTGGCGTCGTTACCGGTGCCCGACGCGATCGCCGCGATGCAGAGATCGAACGCCGCGATCCTCAACCCACTGTTTCTGACGCTGTTCGTCGGTACGGCGTTGACCTGTTCTCTCGCAACCGTTCTCGCGATCACCACGGAGGGTGGGCGATCGACCTGGGTCGGCGCGGGAGCAGCGCTCTACGTGGTGGGCTGCTTCGTGGTCACGGTGGCGTTCAACGTCCCACTCAACGATGCATTGGCAGCGGTGGATCCGGCGAGTCCGTCGGGAGCCGACATGTGGCAGTCGTTCACGTCGAACTGGACGCGGTGGAACACCGTCCGGATCATCTCGTCGACGGCGGCGTGCGCCGTGCTGATCCTCGGTCAGGGCAGATCCGCGCTGGGCTGATCGGACTCACCGTCCTGGTGACGCCTGCGAATCTCGTCCTCGAAGCGGGCGATGAGATGATCGGTATCGGCAGTGGACACATCTCGCGCGCCTTCGTCCATCGCGGCGTCGCGTCCTCTGCGCAAGGCGGCGAGTTCGGCTTCGAGTTCGTTGTTGTCGAGTACGCGTGGATCCAACATCTCTCCATTGTGGTCCCACCCGAGTGCCTGCGCGCGCTGTTTGCTGTAATCGCGACATGAACGTCGTGCACAGCTTCGAACCGATAGTCGACGAGCACGCTCACACGCTGATACTCGGTTCGATGCCCGGTGTCGCATCGCTTGCTGCTCAGCAGTATTACGCTCATCCCCGAAATGCGTTCTGGCCGATCATGGGCGCGCTGTTCGGTGCCGGTCCCGAACTTCCGTACAAGGCGCGAACTAAGCGACTGGCGCGCAGCGGGATTGCCGTATGGGACGTACTGAAGCTGTGCACTCGGACCGGAAGCCTGGACTCGGCCATAGTCGAATCATCCATCGTGGCAAACGATGTCGCGAACCTCATCGCAGGTCATCCCGGCATCGACACCGTGCTGTTCAACGGAGCCAAAGCTGCCGACAGCTATCGCAGATACGTCGCGAACGCGGTGCAGCAGGACGTCGAGTGCATCCGTCTGCCGTCCACCAGTCCAGCGCACGCCTCACTCACCCTCGAAGCCAAGACTCGACTGTGGTCGGCAGCACTCAGGCGCGAACGCGTTTCGGGAAGTGGCGAATGAGGCCCTCCTGCACGACGGTTGCGAGCAACTGACCGTCCATCGAGAAGAACCGGCCGGTGGCGAGTCCCCGCGATCCGGCCGCGACCGGCGATTCGGTCGCATACAGAGCCCACTCGTCGAATCGGAACGGTCGGTGAAACCAGATGGAGTGGTTGACCGTCGCCGCCACGATGCGGTCGAGTCCCCAGGACAGTCCATGGGTGGTGATGATCGAATCGAGCACCGTGGTGTCCGACGCGTAGCCCATGGTCGCGGCGTGAAAGATCGACTCGTCCGGCAGATCGCCGTCCGCTTTCATCCACACTCGATTGTGGTTTAGCTTCTCACCGGTGCCGTGCATGATCCACGCCGGATCGTTCGCGTACCGCATGTCGATCGGTTTGAGTGCGTCGACGAACATCTGCAGTCGGTCCTCGAACCCCACGAAGTGGTCGCCGAGAGGCGGCAGAGCATCGGGATACGGAACCTCGGGCACCTCGACGCTGTGCTCGAGGCCCTTACCGAAATCCTGGAAAGCAGCGAGCATGACGAACAGCTCGTTACCGTCCTGCAGCGCAGTGACCTGCCGGTTGGCGAACGCCCGGCCGTCGCGCTGACGACTCACCCGGTATTCGATGGGCTTCTTGACGTCACCACCGCGGATGAAGTGCGCATTGATCGCATGAACGTCCCGGGACGTTCCGGATACGGTCCGGCCGGCGGCGATGAGCGCCTGAGCGACGAGCTGCCCACCGAACGTCCGGCTCCCCACCTGCTCCGGATGCTGTCCGATGAACACATCCTCCTCGGTCTCCTCGAGGGCGAGGAGACCGAGAAGGGTTTCGAGATCGGTTCCGCGTACTGCTGTACTGCTCGGCGCGCTCTCGCTGACGCCGGTTCCCCCCGCTTCGACCACTTACCGGTCCTCTTCTCCGATTCGGTGCACATGGATCAAGTTGGTCGAGCCTACTGTGCCGGGAGGGGCACCGGCGACGATCACGACCTGATCGCCTCGGTTGTAACGACCGAGTTCGAGCAACGCCTTGTCGACCTCTTTGACCATCGCGTCCGTCGAGCCCACATCGGGAACCAGGAACGTCTCGGTGCCCCAGCTCAGGGACAGCTGACTGCGGACCTCGGAGATCGAGGTGAATGCGAGCAACGGCAGTTTGGTGTGGAGGCGAGCCAACCGTCGCACGGTGTCACCCGACTGGGTGAAGGCCACGAGGGCCTTCGCGTCCAGACGCTCGCCGATATCGCGGGCGGCGTAGGAAATGACACCGCGCTTGGTGCGAGGAACGTGAGTCAGAGGAGGAACGCTGTCGCCTTCGGTTTCCACGGTCTCGACGATCCGAGCCATCGTCCGCACCGTCTCCATGACGTACTTGCCGACCGAGGTCTCGCCGGACAGCATGACCGCGTCGGTACCGTCGAGCACTGCGTTGGCGACGTCGGACGCCTCGGCGCGGGTGGGACGGGAGTTCTCGATCATCGATTCGAGCATCTGGGTCGCAACGATGACGGGCTTGGCGTTGGCGCGGGCGATCTGGATCGCGCGCTTCTGCACCAGGGGCACCTGCTCGAGTGGCAACTCGACGCCGAGGTCACCGCGGGCGACCATGATCGCATCGAACGCGAGCACGATGGCTTCGAGGTTGTCGACGGCCTCGGGCTTCTCGAGCTTGGCAATGACCGGAACTCGGCGGCCGACGCGGTCCATGACTGCGTGGACGAGTTCGACATCGGCGGGAGAGCGCACGAAAGAGAGCGCGATGAAATCGCATCCGAGCGCGAGGGCGAACTCGAGGTCCGCAATGTCCTTCTCGCTCATGGCAGGAACGGAGACGTCCATGCCCGGGAGGGAGACGCCCTTGTTGTTACTGACCGGACCACCCTCGGTGACCCGACACAGCACGTCGTTGCCTTCGACGCCGGTGACGACGAGGCCGACCTTGCCGTCGTCGACGAGCAGGCGGTCGCCTTCCTTGGCGTCCTGAGCCAGCTCCTTGTACGTGGTCGACACGCGATCGTGGGTGCCCTCGCACTCCTCGACGGTGATGCGGATGAGTTCACCGGCGGCCCAGGTGGTGGAGCCCTCGGCGAATCGGCCGAGTCGGATCTTCGGTCCCTGCAGGTCGGCCAGGATGCCCACGGCTTTGCCGGTGGCGTCCGATGCGGCGCGAACTCTCTCGTAGTTGGCCTGGTGATCGGGGTGATCGCCATGGCTGAAGTTCAGTCGTGCGACATCCATTCCACTCTCGACGAGTTCGCGGATGCGCTCTGTGGTTGCGGTTGCGGGTCCAAGGGTGCAGACAATCTTCGTACGTCGGCTCACGGTTGCGAGCGTAGCCGCTGGACGCCTTGTTCTCTATCGCAGAGGAACCCGGCCGGATACTACCGACGGGTAGCCTCGCCGGGCCGCTGCTGAAAGCACCTGTACCGGTACAGAGACGAGTGTCACACCACCGCCAGAGGCAGTGCCGTGGGGTGTACCGGGGACGGCAATTCCGAGTGTCCGGTGAGGTAAGCGTCGACCCCGTTGGCAGCCGAACGCCCCTCGGCGATCGCCCACACGACCAACGACGCACCGCGGTGGGCATCCCCACAGACGAACACACCCGGGGCCGTCGTCTGCCAATCGGGACCACACGACAACGCGCCGCGCTTGGTCAGCGCCAGGCCGTAGTCGTCGAGCAGCGGTCCGTGTTCGACACCCTCGAATCCGATGGCGAACAATGCCAGATCACAGGGCAATTCGACCTCTTCACCGATGGGCGTCACGATGCGTCGCCCGTCCGCGTCGCGCTGCACCTCGACCTCGGCGAGCACCATGGCGCGCACATGTCCGCGCTCGTCGCCGAGAAATCGCTGCACCGCGACCTGATGACGCACGACGCCACCCTCCGCATGAGCAGGCGACGTCCGAAGCACCAACGGCCACGACGGCCATGGCGAAAGGCCGTCGTCACGGGCACCGGGAAGAGCAGGGTTGTAGTCGAGCTGAGTGACCGACGCGGCACCCTGACGGTGAGCCGTGCCGAGACAATCGGCCCCGGTGTCTCCGCCGCCGATGATCACCACATGCTTGCCGGCAGCGGATATCGACGTCGGCCCGTCGCCCTCACATTCCTTGTTCGACGGCACCAGATGCTCCATCGCGAGGTGAATGCCGTCGAGTTCGCGGCCGATCACCTCGGTATTGTCGCGAGCCCGCAAAGCGCCGACGGCGAGCACGACCGCATCGAAGCTCGCGCGCAGTTGCTCGACGGTGAAGTCGATGCCGACCTCGCACTCGGTGACGAAATGCGTGCCCTCGGCCCGCATCTGCATCAGCCGCTGATCGAGCACCGACTTCTCCAACTTGAATTCGGGGATTCCGTATCGAAGCAATCCACCGAGCCGATCGTCGCGCTCGTACACGGTGACATCGTGCCCGGCCCTGGTGAGCTGTTGCGCCGCAGCCAGTCCCGCCGGACCCGAACCCACGACGGCCACTCGCTTACCGGTGGTGATCGTCGGAGGCTGGGGAACGACGCTGCCCTGTTCCCAGGCCAGGTCTGCGATGGTCTGCTCGACCCGCTTGATCGTCACACTTCCGCCGGTGGCGGCCTCGGAAATGGACAGGACACAGGCAGATTCACACGGAGCCGGACACACTCGTCCGGTGAACTCCGGAAAGTTGTTGGTGGCGTGCAACCGATCACTGGCCGCGTCCCACCGATCGCGGCGCACGAGATCGTTCCATTCCGGAATCAGGTTGCCCAGCGGGCATCCGGCAGTTCCGGAGTGGCAGAACGGAATTCCGCAATCCATGCAGCGGCGCGCTTGTTCCGAGACCTCGGCTGCGCGTTCGCTGCTGGGCTGATCCGAGTACACCTCGTTCCAGTCCCTGACCCGTTCGTCGATAGGACGCTTGGCGGCCTCACGCTTGACGACCTTCAGAAATCCCTGTGGATCAGCCACGTGCAGCCTCCATGATCGCAGCGTCGACGTCGCGCCCCTCGGCGCGCGCCATTCGTGTCGCCTCCAGCACTCGCTGGTAGTCGACGGGCATGACTTTGGTGAACAGAGCGGACCGGCGGGGCCAGTCGGCGAGCAGCGATGCCGCGACGGTGGAGCCGGTCCAGCGCTCGTGGTTCTCGACCGTCTCGCGCAGCCACACCAGATCGTCCGGATCGGGAACCTGCAACTCGACCATTGCCGTGTTCACGTCCGCGGGGTCGAGACCCAGAACGAAGGCGATACCGCCCGACATGCCGGCCGCCATGTTGCGTCCGGTCGGCCCGAGCACGACCACCCGTCCGCCCGTCATGTACTCGAAGGCGTGATCTCCCACGCCCTCGTTGACCGCAACGGCTCCGGAGTTGCGCACGGCGAACCGCTCCCCCGCCTTACCGCGCAGGTACACCTCCCCCGACGTGGCTCCGTAGAGAATCGTGTTTCCGGCAATGACGTTGTCCTCGGCAACGAACGGTGCGTCCTCGGCCGGTCGGACGACGATGCGTCCTCCCGACAGGCCCTTGCCCACGTAGTCGTTCGCGTCGCCGACGAGATCGATCGTGATTCCGGGCGGCAGGAATGCCCCGAGCGATTGCCCGGCAGAGCCGGTGAACGACACGCGAATCGTGTCGTCGGGTAACCCGGCCGCGCCGTAGCGTCGCGTGACCTCGGACCCCAGAAGTGTTCCGACCGTGCGGTTGACGTTGCGCACGGGCAGCTCCAGCGTCACCGGATGCGCGTCCTCCAATGCGCCCTCGGCCAGCTGGATCAGCGTGCGATCCAGCGCGAAATCGAGGCCGTGGTCCTGATCGCGTAGGCGTCGACGCTGCGTCATGGGCGCGCCGTGTCGATCCACCGGCATCGCGAAGATGGGTGCGAGGTCGAGTCCCTTGCTCTTCCAATGTGCGACGCCGGCAGCGGTCTCGAGCACGTCGGCATGGCCGACGGCCTCGTCGATGCTGCGGAACCCGAGCTGCGCGAGGTACTTTCGCACATCCTCGGCGACGAACCTGAAGAAGTCCTCGAGGAACTCGGGCTTGCCGGTGAATCGCTTGCGCAGTTCGGGGTTCTGAGTCGCGACACCCACTGGGCAGGTGTCGAGATGGCAGACCCGCATCATGATGCATCCCGCGACGATCAGAGGTGCCGTCGAGAACCCGAATTCCTCGGCACCGAGCAGCGCCGCGACGATCACATCACGGCCGGTGCGCATTCCGCCGTCGCACTGGACGGTGATGCGATCGCGAAGTCCGTTGAGCACCAACGTCTGTTGGGCGTCGGCCAGCCCGATTTCCCAGGGCGCACCGGCATGCTTGAGAGACGTCAACGGAGCCGCGCCCGTGCCACCGTCGTATCCCGAGATCAGTACGACGTCGGCGTGCGCCTTGCTCACTCCCGTCGCCACCGTGCCCACTCCTACCGAGCTGACGAGTTTGACGTGGACGCGCGCGTTCTCGTTGGCGTTCTTGAGATCGTGGATCAACTGCGCGAGATCCTCGATGGAATAGATGTCGTGGTGCGGAGGCGGGGAGATCAGGCCGACCCCGGGCGTCGAGTGCCGAGTCTTGGCCACCCACGGGTACACCTTGTAACCGGGCAGCTGCCCGCCCTCACCGGGTTTGGCACCCTGCGCCATCTTGATCTGAATGTCGGTGGCGTTGACCAGATAATCGCTGGTCACCCCGAACCGTCCACTCGCGACCTGCTTGACCGCACTGCGCCGGCTCGGATCGTAGAGGCGGTCGACGTCCTCTCCGCCCTCACCGGAGTTGGAGCGCCCACCCAGATTGTTCATTGCAACGGCCATGGTCTCGTGCGCCTCGGCAGAGATGGATCCGTAGCTCATCGCGCCGGTGTTGAACCGAGTGACGATGGACTCGACCGGCTCCACCTCGTCGAGCGGAACAGGCGTGCGCACCTGGTCTTTGAACTCGAACAGGCCCCGGAGTGCGCCCCCCTCACGGGCGAGCCGGTTCACTTCGTCGCTGTATTTCTGGAACACGTCGTAGCGACCGGTGCGTGTTGCGTGCTGCAACAGGAACACCGTCTCGGGAGTGAACAGGTGAAGTTCGCCCTCACGCCGGAACTGGTACTCGCCGCCGATCTCGAGGCGGCGGTGAACACGGTCGGTGGGATTCTCCGGGTATGCCTTCCGGTGACGGAGTTTGACCTCTTCGGCGAGGACGTCGAGACCGACTCCGCCGAGCTTGCTGACGGTGCCCTTGAAGTACTCGCGCACGACCTCGCGATCGAGACCGACCGCCTCGAAAACCTGTGCGCCGGTGTAGGACCCGACGGTCGAGATGCCCATCTTGGACATGACCTTGAGCACGCCCTTGCCGAGCCCGTACAGGTAGTTGCGCACCGCGACAGTGGGTTCGACCCCGGTGAGCTCGCCTTCGCCGACCAGGTCCTCGATCGACTCCATGGCCAGGTACGGGTTGACCGCCGCCGCACCGAATCCGATCAGCAAGGCCAGGTGGTGCACTTCTCGTGCATCGCCGGACTCGACGACGAGAGCGACCTTGGTGCGTTCCTTGGTGCGCACCAAGTGGTGGTGCACAGCTGAGGTGGCCAGCAGGGACGGAATCGGTGCCCGAGTGTGGTCCGAATCGCGATCGGAGATGATCAGCGTGCGGTAGCCGGCAGCGATGGCTTCCGATGCCCGCATGCGCAGTTCTTCGATGGCCTCGGCCAGACCTTCCCCACCACGCTCGACCTCGTACAGTGCGCGCAGCACGATCGCCGACAGACCGGGATGATCACCGTCGTCGTCGATGTGGATGATCTTGTTGAGTTCGTCGTTGTCGAGCACCGGCCACGGCAACACGATCTGCCTGCACGACGCGGCAGTGGGCTCGAGCAAATTCTGCTCCGGTCCCATCACTCGCGACAACGACGTCACGATCTCTTCTCGGATGGAGTCGAGTGGCGGGTTCGTGACCTGCGCGAACAGTTCGATGAAGTAGTCGTACAGCTGACGAGATCGCTGGGACATCACCGCGGACGGGGTGTCGGTCCCCATCGACCCCAGTGGCTCGCCCCCGGAGGCGGCCATCGGCGTGAGCACGACGCGGAGATCTTCCTCGGTGTAGCCGAAGGCGATCTGTCTGCGAATCACGGACTCGTGGTTGTACTGAATGTGGGCGCGCTCGGGCAGGCTCTTGATTTCCAGCAATCCGGCGTGCAGCCATTCCTGGTAGGGATGTTCCTGCGCCAGTTGCAGTTTGATCTCCTCGTCGGGAACGAGACGCCCGGCGACGGTGTCGACCAGAAACATCTTGCCCGGTTCGAGGCGGCCCTTGGCGACGACCTGAGATTGCGGCACGTCCAGGACACCCGCCTCGCTGGCGAGGATCACCCGACCGTCGGCCGTCTGCCACCACCGACCGGGGCGCAGACCGTTGCGATCGAGAACGGCCCCGACGTAGCTACCGTCGGTGAACGTGACGCAGGCCGGACCGTCCCACGCTTCCATCATCGACGAGTGGAACTGATAGAACGCCCGTACCCGCGGATCCATCGTGCGATGGTTCTCCCACGGCTCCGGCACCATCATCATCACGACGTGGGGAACGCTCCGGCCGCCCAGGTGCAGCAATTCGAGGACCTCGTCGAGCGACACCGAATCGGATGCATCGGGATTACAGATGGGGAAGAGCCGCTCCAGATCGCCGGGGATGAGATCGCTGGACAGCATCGCTTCCCGAGCTCGCATCCGGTTCCTGTTGCCCTTGACCGTGTTGATCTCTCCGTTGTGCGCTACGTAGCGGTGCGGGTGCGCCAACGGCCACGACGGGAAGGTATTGGTGGAAAAACGACTGTGCACGATGGCAATTGCACTCGTACACAACGGGTTACGCAGCTCCGGGAAGAACAGGGGCAGCTGCATGGTGGTGAGCATGCCCTTGTAGACGATGGTGCGTGCGGACAGCGAAGGGAAGAACAGGCCCGAGCCTTCTGCCTCGATCTCCGGGGTGACGCGCTCCGACCGCTTACGCAGCCCGTACACCAATCGGTCGAGTTCGAGACCGGCCGGACGTGAACCGTCGACCTCGGGGGCCGCGACGAAGAGATAGCTCATGTACGGCATGCATCCGAGCGCCGTCAGTCCGACATCGGCACGATCGGGATCGACCTCGACCGGAACCCACCCCAGGACCTCGAGACCCTCTTCGGCTGCAATGGATTCGACTCGCTGCACGGCCGACCCGCGCTCACGGATGCCCTGCGGCAGAAAGCAGACACCCGCCGCGAAGGTGTTCTCGCCGTCGCCGTTGGCGGACGGTAACTCGAACGACGACAACGAATCGAGAAGTTCTACGGGCAGCTGGATCAGAATGCCCGCGCCGTCACCACTGTTGGGCTCGGCACCGGCAGCACCACGATGTTCCAGATTCTCCAGTGCCAGAACACCGTCGGACACGATCGAGTGCGAACGGCGTCCGGCGATGTCCGCGATCATCGCGACGCCGCAGGAGTCCTTCTCCGCGCTCGGGTCGTACAGTCCTTGCTCGGCAGGCATCCGAGAAAACAACACCACGATCACCTCCACGTAGACCGGTGGGTGCTTCGGATGGCGCAGTGTCGACACGCTGCACTGTGAGCCTCGGCTACCCCGCCGGCTGGTCGCCCGAACCGACATAAAGTGCCGGATCGACCGAATTCGATGCCTATCGGGAATTCACCGGGACAGCTCTGGCCCGCGAAAGAATCCGAGATCGCTCTCGGATGGCGAAATCGTATCAGTTGCCGATCGCAACGATGCAATCGCGAACGGCGCTGGGCTCAGTCGCGCAGGGGGCGCCCGTGTTCATCGCGCACGCTGCCCGTGAGCATCATGATCCCGTCGATCAGCGGCCAGATACCGCCGATGCCGCACGTGAGCCACGTGACCGCGATCTGCGCCACCGCAATTCCCGGCTGATTCAAATAGAAGCGTCCTGCGCCGAAAACACCCAGCAGGATGTTCAGCAGCCCGGCAGTGAGCTTCTGCTTGTCCGAGAACGGTTCACCGGTGACGGGATGCCGTCCGTAAGGAGCGCTCGGATCCACCCAACCGGGAGCACCGGCGTACTGGGGGCCTAGGTAGTGGGGTCCTCCGTACTGGGGTCCTCCGTACTGGGGACCTCCGTATTGGGGACCGCCCGGAAACGGGGGCGGCGGGTAACCCGCACCGGGCGGTGGACCGTCCGGTGCACCGGAGCTACGGTCGTCACCTCCGGACGCGCCGTACGGATCACTGCCCCAATTCGGCGGACCGTAGCTGGGGTCGGGTGCGCCGTACACCGGGCCCGGTGCCGCGTTCTTCTCGAACGAGATGGTGGGCTCCGAACCCGAGCCGTCTCCCGCCGATCCGCCCGGTGTCGATCCGTCCGATGACGATGTACCTGAATCACTCACAACGAACTCCCTCGACGACGCGCTACGGGTAGGTCGATCAGTCTCGCAGCTTGAGCCCGCGACTGTCGGGAACATTGCCGACGAGAATCAGCACGGCGTCCACGACATGCCACACGAACAGTCCGAACAACAGAATCAAGCCGAGGCCGAACACCACGGTCAGCAGCACGCCGAAGAAGAACAGCAGCAACTGCGCGACACCGATTCCGGTGCTACCGATGTAGAAACGACCCACACCGAGCCAGCCGAGGAACAGCTGAAGTAGTCCAACGACGATCTTCGATTTGTCCGACAACGGTTCACCGGTGACCGGATCCCGCCCGTACGGCGCGTCGGGTCCGACACCGAAACCGGGCCCGGCCGAAAAGCCCTGTGCTTGGCCATAGGCCTGCTGGCCATACCCCTGCTGGCCGTAACCCTGCTGGCCGTAACCCTGCTGGCCGTACCCTTGCTGGCCGTAGCCCGACTGCTGGCCGTAGCCCGAGTGCTGGCCGTACCCCGGCTGGCCATACCCCTGTTGGCCGTATCCCCCAGTCTGGCCGTACCCCTGTGGTGGACCGTAGGGCGACTGTTGGCCGTAACCCGGCTGACCGTATCCCTGGTACTCGGATCCCGGTGTCGGGTAACCGGCGGACGGCGGAAGGCCACCGATCGAATTGTCGATACTGCCGTCTGGGCTGGGGGCCGGATAGCTAGGAGTACTGGACCAGCCGGGCCCGTTGCCGATACCCGAATAGGTGTCCCAGCCCGGTCCGGTAGAACCGGCGGGACCGTGCGAGGGTGCAGACTCGGATGTCGCGGGCGGCTCGGAGAGCGACGCCTCGGCCGTTGCGTCGTAGTCGAACGGTGTACCGAAAGAGCCGGCCGACTTGTCGGTGCCGCCGCCCGAATCAGCAGGGTCGGGGTGTGCCCTCTTCTCGAAATCAACCACGGGTACTGCCTTCTTCCTCGGCTTTCTTCTCGGACGATGTCTCGCCCGTGCCTTCCTGCGTATCGCCGTCGGCGGACTCGCCACCCGTCTTGTCTTCGCTGTCGCGACCGTCGTCGTCGTTCGACTTCAATGCCGCCGGGTCTTCGCGACCCTTGGTGGCGAGAACGAAATACGCGACCGCGAGCACGAAGATGATCGCCGAGGTGAACGAGTTCACGCGAATGCCGGCGATCTTCGTCGCGAAGTCGTCTCGCATGAGTTCCACCCAGAACCGACCGACGCAGTATCCGGCCACGTAGAGCGCGAACAGTCGACCGTGGCCGATCGTGTACTTCCGGTCGACGAGTACCAGGAGGACGACGATCAGGACGCTCCACAGCAGTTCGTAGAGAAACGTCGGGTGGACGACCTTCTCGACCATTCCGGTGGACACGCCGTTCAGCGGATCGAGCCGGCCGTTCGCATCGAGTCGCTCGTAGATCTCGAGACCCCACGGTTGCGTGGTTTCGCGACCGTAGAGCTCCTGGTTGAAGTAGTTGCCGATGCGGCCGATTGCCTGGGCCAGCAGGATCGGCGGGCCTACCGCGTCACCGAATGCCGGGAGTGGGATGCCGCGTCGACGACACGCGATCCAGGCGCCGACTCCGCCGAGGAACACCGCGCCCCAGATTCCGAGGCCGCCATTCCACACGTAGAGCGCCTCGATCGGCCGACCGCCGGCACCGAAGTACGTCTTCCAGTCGGTGGCCACGTGGTACAGCCGGCCACCGAGAAGCCCGAAAGGTACGGCCCACACGGCGACGTCGAGGACCGTGCCCTTGGTTCCGCCGCGAGCGACCCACCGGCGATCTCCCCACACCACGGCCACCACGATGCCGATGATGATGAACAGGGCGTAGGCACGGAGCGCGAGCGGTCCGACGTGCCACACCCCCTGCGCGGGACTGGGAATGTAGGCCAGGAAGGCGGTCGAAGTCACGACGCTACGTTAGCGGAGCGGACACCCTCGGCGAGTTCGGTCGTCAGGTCACGAACCGCGTCGAGACCGTTGTCGACAGCGGTCACCAAAGCCGAGCCGACGATGACCGCGTCGGCATACTTCGCGATCTCGGCAGCCTGTGCGCCCGACCGAACGCCGAGACCGACGCCGATCGGAATGTCGGAATGCTCGCGGATACGCGCCGCCAACGCCGGTGCCATCGAGGACACCGCGTCGCGGGCACCGGTCACGCCCATCGTCGAGGCGGCGTAGACGAAGCCGCTGCTGGCTTCGACGGTGCTGACGAGTCGCTCCTCCGTCGTCGACGGTGCGACGAGGAAGATTCGGTCGAGTCCGTACCGATCCGAGACCTCGATCCATTCCTGAGCCTCATCGGGGATCAGGTCGGGAGTGATGATTCCGAGTCCACCCGCATCGGCGAGGCTCCGGGCGAAATTCTCGATGCCGTATTTGAGCACCAGATTCCAGTAGGTCATGACGACCGCTTTGCCACCCGCGGCTGCGACCTGCTCGGTGACGGCGAAGACGTCCTTGACCCGGGCACCGGCCCGCAGCGCCACGTCTGCAGCAGCTTGGATCGTGGGGCCGTCCATCACCGGATCGGAGTACGGGATGCCGACCTCGACGATGTCGCACCCGGCATCGACCATGGTCTTGAAGACCTCGATCGACCGGGGGACGGTCGGAAAGCCGGCGGGCAAGTATCCGACGAGTGCAGCGCGCCCTTCGGCACGGCACTGGGCGAACGTCCCGGAGAGGCGAGAGTCGTTGTTGCTCATGGCTTGATACCTGCTTCGTCGTCCACGTTCGCTTCGCCGTCTCCGTCGATCAGACCGAACCACTCGGCTGCGGTGTCGACGTCCTTGTCGCCGCGACCGGACAGGTTGACCAGGATGATGGCACCTTCACCCAGTTCCTTGCCGAGGGTGAGTGCGCCGGCGATGGCGTGCGACGATTCGATGGCCGGGATGATGCCCTCGGTGCGGCACAGCAGCTTGAAGGCGTTCATCGCCTCGGTGTCCGTCACGCCGCGGTACTCGGCGCGCCCGATGTCGTGCAGGTACGAATGCTCGGGTCCGACCCCGGGATAGTCCAATCCTGCTGAGATGGAATGGGATTCGACTGTCTGGCCGTCCTCGTTCTGCAGCAGGTACGAGTAGGCACCGTGCAGGGCTCCAGGCGTACCACCGCTGATGGTCGCCGCGTGACGACCGGTCTCGACTCCGTCGCCGGCAGCCTCGAACCCGACGAGACGCACATCGGCGTCGTCGATGAACGCGTGGAAGATTCCGATGGCGTTGGACCCGCCGCCGACGCATGCCGCGATGGCATCGGGCAGGCGGCCGGTGGATGCGAGGACCTGCTGCCGCGCTTCGAGGCCGATGATGCGCTGGAAATCGCGGACCATCACCGGGAACGGATGCGGCCCCGCGACGGTTCCGAAGCAGTAATAAGTGTTGTCGGCGTGGGTGACCCAGTCTCGCAGTGCCTCGTTGATCGCATCCTTGAGAGTGCGCGAACCGGACTTCACTGCGACGACTTCCGACCCGAGCAAACGCATCCGGGCGACGTTGAGGGCCTGGCGCTCGGTGTCGACCTCACCCATGTAGACGACGCAGTCGAGACCCATCAGGGCACAGGCCGTGGCGGTCGCGACGCCGTGCTGACCGGCACCGGTCTCTGCGATGACACGAGTCTTGCCCATTCGCTTGGCGAGCAGAACTTGCCCGAGCACGTTGTTGATCTTGTGAGAACCGGTGTGATTCAGGTCTTCTCGCTTGAGCAGGATCCGAGCGCCACCGGCATGCTCGGACAACCGGGTCGCCTCGAACACCGGAGATGGGCGACCGGTGTAATCGCGCTGCAGCCGATCCAGCTCACCGAGGAACTCGTTGTCGCTGCGCACTTTCTCGTACTCGGCGGTGACTTCCTCGATCACACCCATCAACGCCTCGGGCACGAACCTGCCCCCGTACACGCCGAAGTGACCGCCCACGTCGGGCTCGTGCGCGCTGCGATCGGTGAGGCCGATGCTGCTCTGCGGCAGATCAGCGCCCTTGAAGCGGACTACCTGAGGGGCGTCCGCGGCGGAAGAAGTTTGGCTGGTGCTCACCCCTCCAGTGTGCCCCAACGGCGGACCGTCGCCGCGTTCGGGTGGGGTGCCGGTTCAGCGTGCGGGTTTCGGGCACGACGGGTGCGTGCCCGCCGTCACCAGGTCCGAGACCGCAGTGCGCGGATCGCCCGCGGTGACCAGACCTTCTCCGACCAACACTGCGTCGGCGCCGGCTCCGGCGTACGCGAGAAGGTCGGCAGTGCCCCGCACTCCCGACTCGGCAACGCGAATGATCTCACTGGGCAGACCGGGCGCGATACGGCCGAAACTGTCGCGATCGATCTCGAGGGTCTTGAGGTTGCGGGCGTTGATACCGATGACGCTGGCACCCGCCTCGAGTGCGCGATCGGCCTCGGCCTCGGTGTGGACCTCGACGAGTGCCGTCATGCCGAGTGACTCCGTGCGATCGAGAAGAGACGTGAGTGCGTCCTGCTCCAGGGCCGCGACGATCAGCAAGATGACGTCCGCGCCGTGGGCTCGGGCCTCGTGGATCTGGTACGGACCGACGATGAAATCCTTGCGCAGCACAGGAATCGAGACTGCGGCTCGCACCGCGTCGAGATCGGCGAGCGATCCCCGGAAACGACGCTCCTCGGTCAACACGCTGATGACCCGAGCGCCACCCTGCTCGTAGGCACGCGCGAGCACCGCAGGATCACCGATGTCGGCCAACGCGCCCTTGGACGGGCTCGCACGCTTGACCTCGGCAATGACGCCGATGCCGTCCTCGCGGAGGGCAGCCGCCGCGTCGAGAGGTGCCGGGGCCAGCTTCGCTGCTGCCTTCACCGCAGCGAAATCGATCACCGATTCACGCGCGGCGACGTCGGCTCGTACACCGTCGAGAATCGAGTCGAGAACAGTCATGGTGCCCCAGTCCTTTCTGAGCATCGACATTCGATGTGAGGAATCTCATCGAGGTCGGAACCTAGCGTAGAGGGCCGAATCAATCCGACGAACGCCGGGTACCGGACTCGTCGGTAGGGTCTTCACCGGCATCGAGCGCGTCCCACATCATGCGCTCGGTCAGGTCTTCACCCTCGTCCTGTGCACCCACGGCGGACGTGGTTCCAGCGGCCCGGCGAGCCACTTCGTCGCGCCGCACAGCCGGAGCTGCGTACTTGGACGAGAGTACCTGTGGGCCAAAAGATTTCCGAATCGACAGGGCAGCCGCCGCGAACGCACACAGGGCCCCTGCGAGCGTGATCAGCGCGGGCAGTGTCGATGCCGTCGTCATCGTCACCTCGGCACGAGCCGGGAGCTCGGCGAGCGCAGCCGCCTCCGAGTCCGAAGCCCCCGCGGCGAGTAGCCGAACGGCCGGAATCGCCGCAGCGATCGCAACCACCGCGATGAGCAACGCCAGAACCCGAGATGCCCACCCGCGCACCGCGAACGAGGCCGCCACAGCAGCGACAAGCACCAAGGCGAGAGGAGTCGTCGCCGCGGCCCAGGTACTGCCGACGAGATCGTCGGTCCGGCTCTCGCCGAGACCGTCGGAGGACGTCACGCTCACCCACGTCATTCTGGGCGCACCCCACAGGCATGCGGCCGCAACCACGAGCAGCACGACAGGCAGAACGGCCGATCCGCGGCCGCCGGAGCGTTCGGTCATCGGCCACCTACCTCACGCAGCGTTTCGGCTGCTGCGACGGCACTCAGCACGGCCATGGCCTTGTTCCTCGCTTCTTCGTCCTCGTACTCCGCTACCGAGTCGGCCACGACTCCGGCACCGGCCTGCACGTACGCCGTGCCGTCCTTGATGAGCGCGGTGCGAATCGAGATTGCGGTATCGGCGTCCCCGGCGAAGTCGAGATAGCCGACGATGCCGCCGTAGATGCCACGCCGCGTCGGCTCGAGCTCGTCGATCAGTTCCATCGCCCGCACCTTGGGTGCACCCGACAGCGTGCCCGCGGGGAAGCACGCCTTGACTGCGTCCAGAGCCCGCTTTCCCTCGGCGAGCCGTCCCGTCACCGTCGACACCAGGTGCATGACGTGGCTGTAGCGCTCGATATGGCGATAGTCGCCCACGCGCACCGTCCCGGGAGCACACACTCGGCCGAGATCGTTGCGACCGAGATCGACGAGCATCAGATGCTCCGCGTTCTCCTTCTCGTCGGCCAGCAGATCCTTCTCGAGCAGCACATCGTCCTCCTCGGAGGCACCGCGCCAGCGCGTACCGGCGATCGGGTGCGTGGTCGCGAGACCGTCCTTGACCGTCACGAGAGCTTCGGGGCTGGATCCGACGATCGAGAACGCAGTCTCGTCGTTCTCCCCTGGTACGTGCATCAGATACATGTACGGGCTGGGATTCGAGGCCCGCAGCATGCGATAGACGTCGAGAGGAGACGCCTCGGTGTCCATCTCGAAGCGCTGCGAGAGCACCACCTGAAACGCTTCACCGGCCTCGATCTCCTCGACCAGCCGCTCGACATCGGCACCGAATCCCTCCGATGTCCGCTGCCTGCGGAAACGGGGCGCGGACTTGGAGAAGACCGACACCGTCGACGCAGCAGGCTCGGACAGATCCGCGCACATCCGGTCCAGGCGACTCACCGCGTCGTCGTAGGCCCGGTCGACGTGCTCGTCGGTGCCGTTCCAGTTGACCGCGTTCGCGATCAGGGTGATCGATCCTTCGTGATGGTCCACGGCCGCCAGATCGGTGGCCAGCAACATGACCATCTCGGGAATGCCGAGATCGTCCTGCGCATGTTCGGGCAACTTCTCGATGCGCCGCACCGAGTCGTATCCGAGGTATCCGACCATTCCGCCGGTCAACGGCGGCAGGCCCGGCACGCGCTCGGAATGGAGTAGCTCCAAGGTTCGGGCCAACACGTCGAGGGGGTCACCGCCGCTCGGGACGCCTGCGGGCACGTTGCCGCGCCACGCCGCCTCGCCGTCGACCACCGTCAGCGCCGCAGGCGCACCCGCACCGATGAACGACCATCTCGACCACGAACGCCCGTTCTCCGCGGATTCGAGCAAGAACGTTCCGGGTCGGTCGGCGGCAAGCTTGCGGTACGCCGACAACGGAGTTTCGGAGTCGGCGAGCACCTTTCGCGTCACCGGCACCACTCGATGCTCGGCGGCGAGCTGGCGGAACACCTCCCGGGACGTGGTCGAGTCCGCGGCATCGGTGGGTTGGGCGTCGATGGGTGCGGCGTCCATGGATGCGGTCTCGGTGGGGCTCGTGTGGGGAGTCGTCTCGCCGTGCATGACCCCATCCTCCCAGGTTCGGCGGCGACACCCTCGCGCGCGGTAACCTGCCGACCATGAAACCAGGCGAGCTCGTTCCCGATTTTTCCCTGCCGGACCAGACCGGAAAGCTGCGAACGCTGACCGAATTGCTGACCGACGGTCCGATAGTGCTGTTCTTCTACCCGGCTGCTTTCACCCCCGGATGCACCGCCGAAGCCTGCCATTTCCGCGATCTCGCAGGCGAATTCGCCGAGGTGGGTGCCACCCGGGTCGGCATCAGCGCCGACGCGGTCGCCAAGCAGGCCGAGTTCGCCGCCGCCAAATCGTTCGACTATCCGTTGCTCTCCGACGAGGACGGTGCCGTCGCGACGGCATTCGGGGTCAAGCGCGGCCTGCTCGCCAAGCTCTCCCCGGTCAAGCGCGCGACGTTCGTCATCGGTACCGACCGCAAGGTCCTCGAGAGTTTCTCCAGTGAGGTGCGATTCGAGGCCCACGCGGACAAGGCGCTGGAATACCTGCGCGCGCACCGCAGCTAGGTCGATTGTTCGACGCGATGCCTCGGGCCCGGGGATGCTCGAGGCATCATGTGCAGAACACAACTGTCTCGATCGAAAGGTACCCGCGATGGACACGTCGGCGACACCGAATGATGCGGTGGATCCCCGCTGGCTCACCGAGAGCCAGCAAGAGGCGTGGCGTGCGCTCGTCGCCCTGGTCACCCGACTGCCCGCAGCATTGGACGCCCAGCTGCAACGCGATTCGCAGTTGACCCACTTCGATTACTTCGTCCTCGCGGTCGTCAGCGAGAATCCACAGCGACGAATTCAACTGCGCGATCTCGCGGAGTACGCCAACGCGTCACTGTCACGTCTGTCGCACGTGGTCACCAAGCTCGAGAAAGCGGGATGGGTTCGCCGCGAGAGTATTCCGGGGAGCCGCGGTTCCTATGCGGTGCTGACCGACGCCGGTATGGAGAAGGTCGTGGCGTCGGCACCAGGACACGTCGAGACAGTGCAGGCTCTGATATTCGACGGATTGTCCGACGCGGAGGTGGGTCGACTGTCGACTCTGAGTACGACGCTACTCACTCAGCTGGACAAGGGAATTGCCGCAGGAACCGGTCACGCCTGAGCCGCGGGCCCCAACAGCACGTCGGAGTCGAAGCAGGTGTGGGTGCCGGTGTGGCATGCCGCGCCGATCTGGTCGACGACCAACAGCACTGTGTCCCCGTCACAATCGAGCCGCACCTCGTGCACGTACTGCGTGTGCCCCGAGGTCTCGCCCTTGACCCAGTACTGCTGCCTGGACCTGGAGTAGTAGGTGCCCTTGCGCGTCGCGAGCGTGCGCGACAACGCTTCGTCGTCCATCCAGGCAACCATCAGTACCTGGCCGGTCGAGCGCTCCTGCACCACAGCACTGAACAGCCCGGCCTCGTTTCGCTTGAGCCGGGCGGACAGCGTCGGGTCGAGAGTCATCGAAAACCTCTTCGCTAGCGGACGACGATGCGCTCGGCGCGCATCGATTCTTTGACCTGGCCGATGGTGAGGTCCCCGAAGTGGAACACGCTTGCGGCAAGGACGGCGTCGGCTCCGGCGTGGACGGCGGGCGCGAAATGTTCGACGCGCCCTGCTCCTCCGCTGGCGATGACGGGAACGTGCACGGCGGACCGGACCGCCGCGATCATCGGCAGGTCGAATCCGGCCTTCGTGCCGTCGGCATCCATCGAATTGAGAAGGATCTCACCGACTCCCAGTTCGGCACCGCGTACTGCCCATTCGACAGCGTCGATACCGGTTCCACGCTTGCCGCCGTGGGTGGTGACTTCCCAGCCCGACGGGGTGTCCTGCTGTCCCTGCGGGACGGTGCGTGCATCGACCGACAGGACGATGCACTGGGACCCGAATCGCTCACTGAGCTCGCGCAGCAACTCCGGCCGAGCGATGGCCGCGGTGTTGACGCTGACCTTGTCGGCACCGGCCCGCAGCAGTAGGTCGACGTCGGCGACAGTGCGTACTCCCCCACCGACGGTCAGGGGAATGAACACCTGCTCGGCGGTGCGGCTGACGACGTCGAGCATGGTTCCTCGATCGGATGTGGACGCCGTGACGTCGAGGAACGTCAGTTCGTCGGCTCCCTGTGCGTCGTACGCTGCCGCGAGCTCGACGGGATCACCTGCGTCGCGGAGGTTTTCGAAGTTGACGCCCTTGACGACACGTCCGGCGTCGACATCGAGGCACGGGATCACTCTGACCGCAACGCTCATCGCACCGGTCCTTCCAGATAGTCGCCGGGTGCACCGAGTTCGGTGATCACCTTCAGCAGTTCGCCGTGTACTCCGGGGCCGGCCGCGAGCACCGACTTCGAATCGATGGTCCACGGTCGGCCATCGAGATCGGTGACGATTCCGCCCGCAGCACGAACCAGCAGGGCCCCGGCAGCGTTGTCCCAGGCGCGGTATCCGAAGACCACCGCACCGCCCAGTACGCCGCTGGCGGTGTACGCCAGATCGACTCCGGTGGCACCGTGCATGCGCAGCCGCGAGGAGTGCATCGACAACTCTTCGAGAATGCGAAACCGGAAGCGGCCGGGGATGGATCCACGGCTGGCAACGTTGAACGCACCGAACCCGATCATCGACTCCCGCAACGACTTCGGTTGCAGTGCGGGTAGCGGTGCCCCGTTCAGAAGCAACGGGCCGTCTGCCACGGCAGAGAATCGCTGATTCACCAGCGGTAGCCACGTGAGCCCGAGGACCGGCACCCCGTCGTCGAGCAACGCCAACAACGTTCCGGCAGAGGGCAATCCGGACGAGTAGTTGAATGTGCCGTCGATCGGGTCGAGTACCCATACGAGACCGGAGTTCAGATCGGGACCGCCGAACTCTTCACCGTGAACGGCGATTCCGGTGGCGTCGTACAGTTCCGCGCCCAGACGACGCTCGAGTTCGAGATCCACCGCGGTGGCGAAGTCGTCGGGGCCCTTCTGCACGGCACTCGGTGCGCCGACGCCCGCGAGGAACCGATCATGGATGCCGTCGAGCAACCCACGGGCGATCTCGAGCAGACGACTCGGTTCCTCGGGAAGGGTCATTCGTCGTTACCGAGACACTGCCGCGAGGGCATCGGGCAGTGTGAAACGCCCGGCGTACAAGGCTTTTCCGACGATGGATCCCTCCACGCCACGGTCGACCAGTCCGGCGATCGCTTCGAGGTCGGCGATCGTCGACACGCCGCCGGACGCGATGACCGGCTTGTCGGTCCTGTCGCACACGTCGGCGAGAAGTTCGAGGTTCGGGCCGGTCAGGGTGCCGTCCTTGGTGACGTCGGTGACGACGTACCGCGAGCAGCCGTCGCGTTCGAGCCGCTCGAGTACCTCCCACAGGCCACCGCCGTCACTGACCCAACCGCGGCCACGCAGACGAGGCGCGCCGTCCACCATCAGCACGTCGAGGCCGACCGCGACACGATCGCCGAATTCGCCGATCGCCCGAGCGCACCACTCGGGGTCTTCCAGAGCCGCCGTACCCAGGTTGACGCGTGCGCATCCGGTTGCGAGGGCGGCGCGCAGGGAATCGTCGTCGCGAATTCCGCCCGAGAGCTCGACCTTCACATCGAGCTCACCGACGACCGAGACCAACAGTTCACGGTTGGACCCGCGCCCGAACGCTGCATCGAGATCCACCAGATGGACCCACTCGGCGCCGTCGTTCTGCCACGCCAGGGCGGCATCACGGGGCGAACCGTACTTCGTTTCGCTACCGGCTTCCCCTTGAACGAGACGGACAGCTTCGCCGCCTGCGACATCGACAGCAGGCAATAAGACCAGGCTCACGTGCGGTTATGCTACGGGCCGACTCGCGTCGAATTCAAAACGGGTCAGCACTGCCTGGATCCGCAGGCCGCCGGGACGAACCGTCAGCTGTCGGGACCGAGTTCCTTGCGCGTCATGCGCGTGGACACGACCCCCATGGCCGTGATCGCCCCGACAACTCCGGCCAACGCGATGAGCAGAGCAACGCCGGCGGTGGGCTGCCACACAGCAATCGACACGGTCGCGAGGGCGAGTACCGCAACTGCCGCCCCGAGCGCTCGAAACGCCAACCGGCCGAGCGAGAACTCGCGTTCGCTCACACCGATCGAACCCAGTTCTCGAGCAACGCGGCACCGGCGTCGCCGGACTTCTCCGGGTGGAACTGCGTGGCCGAGAGCGCGCCGTTCTCCACGGCAGCGAGGAAGCGGCCACCGTGATCGGCCCACGTGAGCAACGGCGCGGCGATGGTCTCGCTCGGTTCGAGTTCCCACTGCTGCGCGGCGTACGAATGGACGAAATAGAACCGTGTCTCGGGGTCGATGCCGTCGAACAGCACGCTGTTCTCCGGAGCCTCGACGGTGTTCCAACCCATGTGCGGGAGCACTTCGGCCTGCAGGCGTTCGACGGTGCCCGGCCATTCGCCGCACCCGTCCGCCTCGACGCCGAACTCGACACCGCGATCGAAGAGGATCTGCATTCCGACGCAAATTCCCAGCACCGGGCGGCCACCCGCGAGACGACGCCCGATGATGCGCTCACCTCGAACGGCCGTCAGACCCTCCATACAGGCGGCGAATGCACCGACCCCGGGAACCACCAGCGCTTCTGCATTCAGGGCTTCGTCGAAGTCGGAGGTCACCGTCACGTCGGCACCGACGCGGGCCAACGCCCTTTTCGCCGAGTGCAGATTGCCCGAGCCGTAGTCGAGCAACACCACAGAAGTCATGGAACGAGTCTATCGGGGACGTGGACGCGCGATCAGTGCCACCGCCGCGACAACGGCAACGGTGGCTGCACCTGCAGTGAACCCGGCGGTGTAGCCCACACTCGTCGCGATCACACCGAGGGCGAGCGCCCCTGCGCCGGTACCGGCATCGAAGCTGATGTTCCACACGGCACTGGCGCTGCTGTACCGCGCGGGCCCCGCCGCGTCGAAGGCCATCACCAGACTGTCGTTCTGGCATGCGCCGTAACCGATTCCGAACAACACCGCGGCAACGAAGAACAGTGCGGCAGGCATGGCACCCGCGGCGGCAACGGCGAACAAACCGACGCCCAGGGCCGCGGAGATGAGCGCAGGCACCACCGACCGGCCGATTCCGATGCGATCGGCAACCGAGCCGGCGGCATATCGACCGACCAGCATCGCGGCACTGACCACGGCGAGGGCCACGCCGATCATCGCGGCTCGCTCGGATTCGGCGATCGGCAGCAGACTGGTGATGCCGCCGTACGACGCCGACACCGACGCAACGACGAGGCACGGCACCAGGAACCGCCGAGCGTCGAGGCGGACCCGGTCGACCCGAGCCGGTTGCGGTGCGGGGCGGGTCGGCGGTAACAGAGCCACCCCGATCAAGCCCGCAGCGGGAACCAGAGCCCCCAGTACGAACACCGCCGTCGGGCTGGCCGCGAAGATCACCAGGCCCAGCGGCAACGTCACCATCTGCGACAACGCAACCGCGATCCCCTGTGCTCCCGTCGCGCGGCCGAGCAAGTGGGTCGGTGCCAACTCGGCGACGATGGCGGCCCCGGCGACCGTCAACATTCCGAAACCCGTGCCCCGCAGCGCCGATACGGCCAGTGCCGGTACGGCCTGCACCGACACGATGAACAGCAACGCCGGAACACCCAGAAGCAGGCAACCGGCCGCAAGTACGGGCCGATGGCCGACGCGAACCAGCATCGAGGGAACGAACAGTTGGGTGATGACCGTGGTGGCCATGAAGATCGCGGTGCTGGCTGCCGCCACCGCGTCGGACGAACCCGATTGCGACACCGCCAGCGGAACCACCGGGAGCAACAGGCCCCAGCCGCCGAACGCGGCCGCACCCATGGCCATCGCGGCCGGGAGGCCACGAATCGAACTCAGACCACTCAACGCACGAGCACCGCTCGACCGATCACAGACTGCCCTTGGTGGAGAGAATTCCGGTGACCCGAGGGTCGTATTCGGTGGCCTGACGCAGCGCCCGAGCGACGGCCTTGAACTCCGCCTCGGTGATGTGGTGCTGGTCGCGGCCGTAGATGACGCGGACATGCAACGCGATCCGAGCGTTGGACGCCAAGGTCTCGAACACATGCTTGTTGATCACGGTGGAGTAAGGAACACCCGGGTAGCCGCCGATCACCGAGTGCACCATGTAGTCCGGCTCGCCGGTGTGCACGCAGTAGGGACGGCCGGACACGTCGACCGCCGCATGCACGAGTGTCTCGTCCATCGGAATGAACGAGTCGCCGAAGCGGGTGATGCCGGACTTGTCGCCGAGGGCTTGGCCCAACGCTTGCCCGAGCACGATCGCAGTGTCCTCGACCGTGTGATGCGCCTCGATCTCGATGTCGCCCTTGGCCCGCACAGTGAGATCGAAGCGGGCATGGGTGCCGAGGGCAGTGAGCATGTGGTCGTAGAACGGCACGCCGGTGGAGATGTCGACGATGCCGGTGCCGTCGAGGTTCAGCTCGACGGAGATGTCGGATTCCTTGGTGGTGCGCTCGATCTTGGCGATACGGGGAGCGGGTGTGGTCACTGCAGTGCCTCTGCTCTTTCGGTCGATGCGAGTTCCGAGCTGACGGTGAGGAATCGGTCGTTCTCGTGGGCGAGTCCGATGGTGACACGCAGATACCCGGGAATACCGACGTCGCGAATGAGGACGCCGTCGTCGAGATATCGCTGCCACGTCCGGGCGGCATCGGCGAATCGGCCGAAGAGCAGGAAGTTGGCGTCGGACGGGATCACGTCGTATCCCTGGTCGGCGAGTGTTTCGGCAACACGATCGCGTTCGGCCGACAGTTCGGCCACGCTCGCGAGGGTGTCGTCGGCATGCCGCAACGCGGCCCGAGCGGCGGCTTGTGTGACCACCGAGAGGTGATAGGGCAAGCGCACCAACAGCATTGCGTCGATCACGGCCGGGGCCGCAACGAGGTATCCCAGCCGTCCGCCGGCGAACGCGAATGCCTTGCTCATGGTCCGACTGACGACGATCTTGCTGGGGTAGCTCTCGATCAATCCGATTGCGCTTGCCGCCGAGGAGAATTCGGCGTACGCCTCGTCGACCACGACGATTCCCGGTGCGGCGTCGAGGATTCGACGTAGATCTGCCTCGTCGATACTGTGCCCGGTCGGATTGTTGGGGCTGGTCACGAACACGACGTCCGGCTTACGCTCCTCGATCGCCTGCACGGCGTAGTCGACGTCGAGAGAGAAATCCGCCCGACGCTGCGCCGGAATCCACTCGGTCTGAGTCCCCGACGAAATGATCGGGTGCATCGAGTACGACGGCACGAAACCCAGCGCGGTACGGTCCGGCCCACCGAAGGCCTGGAGGAGTTGCTGCAGAATCTCGTTGGAGCCGTTGGCCGCCCACACGTTGGCAGTGTCGACCGCAAAGCCGGTTTGCCCGGTGAGATAACGCGCCAGGTCGGCTCGCAAGTCGTCTGCGTCGCGATCCGGATACCGGTGCAGCTGCGCCGCGGCGATGCGCACCGATTCGGCAACGTCGTCGATCAGTGCCTGCGTCGGCGGGTGTGGATTCTCGTTGGTGTTCAACTGAACCGGCACGGTGAGCTGCGGCGCGCCGTACGGCGACTTGCCGATCAGCGCCTCGCGCAACGGCAGATCGTCGAGCGAAATTGATTGCCCCAGAGCATCACTCATGATGTACCACCGGTACGCAACCCCTCGAAACGCAGCCGAACGGCCTCACCGTGAGCCGGGAGATCTTCGGCGTTGGCCAGCGCAATGACGTGCGCAGCAACATCTTTCAGTGCGGCCTCGCTGTAGTCCACCACGTGGATCCCACGCAGGAACGTCTGCACACTCAGGCCGGACGAATGCCGAGCGCACCCGGCCGTCGGCAGTACGTGATTGGAGCCGGCGCAGTAGTCACCGAGGCTCACTGGAGACCACGCCCCCACGAATACAGCACCGGCGCTGCGCACGCGAGCGGCGACGTCGGACGCGTCCTTCGTCTGAATCTCCAGGTGTTCGGCCGCATAGGCGTTGACCACGGCCAGGCCCTGTGTGACGTCGTCGACCAGAACGATTCCGGACTGGCTACCGCTCAGCGCCGTGGTGACGCGTTCCGCGTGCCGGGTGGACGCCATCTGCGCATTGACAGCCTCGTCGACGGCATCGGCGAGTTCGAGGCTGTCGGTCACCAGCACACTGGCGGCCATCACGTCGTGCTCGGCTTGACTGATCAGGTCTGCTGCGACGTGCAGCGGATCCGCGGTGGCGTCGGCGAGAATCGCGATCTCGGTAGGGCCTGCCTCGGAGTCGATTCCGATGAGCGAACGACACAGTCGCTTGGCCGCCGTGACGTATATGTTGCCCGGGCCGGTGATCAGATCGACCGGCGCCAGTTCTTCGCCGTCGGTGTCGACACCGCCGTACGTGAGCAGAGCGATGCCCTGACCGCCGCCGACGGCCCAGACCTCGTCGACTCCGAGGAGCTGCGCGGCCGCCAGGATCGTCGGGTGGGGTAATCCACCGAAGTTCTTCTGCGGCGGCGACGCCACCACCAGCGAACCGACGCCAGCGATCTGCGCAGGCACCACGTTCATCACGACCGACGACGGGTACACAGCGTTGCCACCGGGCACGTAGAGACCCACGCGATCGACCGGAATCCAGCGCTCGGTCACCGTGCCGCCGGGCACGACCTGGGTGGTGTGGTCGGTGCGGCGTTGATCCGAGTGCACCAGGCGGGTTCGCTCGATCGCGACCTCGAGGGCGGCCCGGACGGCCGGGTCCAGCTCGTCGAGAGCTCGAACCAATTCCTGCTGCGGAACCCGAACGCGGTCCGGACGGACTCCGTCGAACTTCTCGCTGAACTCGAGGGCCGCGTCGGCCCCACGGTCCTTGACGGCGTCGACGACGGGCCGAACCTGATGCAGCACCGAATCGACATCCACTCCGCCTCGGGGAAGAGCGCCGCGTAGTTCGGCAGTGGATGGAGTTCGTCCGCGTAGATCGACGCGGGCGAGCTCGATGCGGGCAGGCATAGTGGGCCCCTTCGTGGAGTCGGTTCGGTGCCGGGGTTCGGTCGAATCAGTGTTGTCCGAACCACCAGGATAGTTCCACCGAATTCGGCTCAGCCCCGCACGTCCCACAGATGGTGGATGGGATCGTGAATGTAGTAGGCCGCCAGAGTTTCGACGGTGAAGTGGGAACCGTCGCTGCGTCGCCCTCTGCGATCACGGTCTTCCGGCGGCACAGCCGAGAAGGCGTCGGCCAATGCATGTGCCGCTTCCCCGAGTTCCGACGCCACCGTCGCCGGACTCTGCGCGTTGTAGTTCTCGGCCACGGCCGTGGCATCCTGATCCCAGTTGTCGAACTCGGGATCGTCCTCGGTCAGCACCAGCGCCAACCGAGTGCGGAATATGCGGTGTGCATCCCGAACATGTGCGCCGTATTCGAGCGCCGACCACGTCGAATCGTCGGGCCGCACTGACGCGTCCTCACGATGGAGCACTGCGATCCATCGATCCACGTCGCCGCGAATCAACTCGGGCACGGCGTCGTATTCGACGGAGCTCGAGTCGAACCCGCAGTCGGGGCAGGCACTGTCGAGGACCCACGTCCAGTTCTTGGTATCGGGTTCGATCGGCATGCGGGTCACTGTAGAGCAGGGCCCGTACCGCCACGGGCTGTCCGAGAGGTCAGGCGTAACGAGCAGCCAGATTGTGCAGTGTGCTCGTGATGCCCTGCGCATTCTTCTGCGGCATCTTGAACAACTCGAGCATTTTCGGAACCTTGGCGGTGCCGTAGACGAAGCTCTCGGTGACAGTGGTCAGGCCCGGCTGCTTCTCCTCGAATTCCCAGCGCCAGCTGTGGCCCATCGGGTGCTGCCACTCGATGATCTTGTGTCGATCCGCATCCACGAACTCGGTCACGGTGCTGGTGATCTTGTACGGCACGCCGTACTGCTTCATGCCGACGGAGAATTTCGCGCCGCTGCTCAGCCTCTCGGGTCCACGGACGGTGTCCTTGACTGTGCCGGATCCGTCCAGCTCGCCGTGCCGGGTGGGATCGGCCACGATGTCGAACAGTTCGGCTGCCGGTGCCCGAACCTCGGTCTGTCTCGTGACCTGCTGGGGACCGCTGTCGATGGTTCTGATGTCTGCCATCTGCAGCGTCTACCCCACAATGACCGTATCGACACCCGGCCACCGCGCAGAATGCGAATTGACGGGCGTAGTTCAATGAACACATGTCCTGGTCAGTGTGGCTCGCCTTCCTCGGCGCGAGCATCGTCATCAGTCTGTCTCCCGGAGCCGGAGCCATCGCGTCGATGTCCACAGGTCTGCGCTACGGCCTGCGCCGCGGCTACTGGAACATCTTCGGGCTGCAGATCGGCCTGCTGGTCCAGATCGGCATCGTCGCAGTCGGACTCGGTGCTGTCCTTGCCAATTCGGCCCTGGCCTTCACCGCGATCAAGTGGTTCGGTGTCGCCTATCTGGTCTACCTCGGCATTCGCCAGTGGCGGTCGGCTCCGTCCGAAGTCGCGGACGCCCCCGCGGTGGCGGATCGAGGCACGACGATGCTCGCGCGAGGATTTCTCGTCAACGCGAGCAACCCGAAAGCCGTCGTGTTCATGGTCGCTGTACTGCCCCAGTTTCTCGACCCGACGCGGCCGCTGATCACCCAGTACCTCGCCATCGCCGCGACCATGGTCGTCGTCGACATGCTGGTGATGACCGGTTACACCTCTCTGGCATCGCGAGTCCTCCGCATGATGCGGTCGCACCGTCAGCAGAAGACCATGAACCGCACGTTCGCCGGCCTGTTCTTCGCCGCCGCAACATTTCTGGCCACGGTACGAAGGGTGACCCCATGAGGAAATACCGCGTGATCATGAAGAATGCGCTCGGCGGAGATCCGATTCCGTTGGGGCTGTTCGACACTCTGCTCGAAGCCAACACCTGGATTCAGGACGTGGGCAAGCGGGACGAGCACGAACTCGGTACCTACACAGTCGAAGTGGAGGTCGACGAGTGAGTACACGGTGTCCGTGTTCGAGTGGGGACACGTTCGATGCCTGTTGCGAGCCGTACCTGACGGGCTCCGTCGAAGCGCCGACGGCCGAGAAGCTGATGCGCTCGCGCTTCACCGCGTTCGCCGTCGGCGACGTCGCCTACCTGCGGACGTCCTGGCATCCCGACACCGCACCGGCCGACCTGGAGTTGAACCCCGACCAACGGTGGTATCGACTCGACATCCTTGCCGCCGACGCAGGCGGGATTTTCGACGAGACCGGCACCGTGCAGTTCGAGGCACGGTACAGGCATCCCGACGGTGCCGGCACGATGTCGGAGATCAGCCGTTTCGTTCGGGTCGACGGCCGGTGGCGATACCTCGACGGAGTCGTCGCGCCCTAGAGGTTGCGTAGTTTCGTGGGCCGATTGCCCGCAGTGCGACGCGCTTCCTGCTTCTCCTTGATGCGCTCGGCATCCTTGCGAACCTGGATCTGAGTCCGACGCTCGCGTACCAGCCACTGCGGTGGGCTGGCGATCAATTCCTCGATCTCCACACTGGTCAACGCTTCGGTGACTCCGCCGCGTGCCAATCCGGCGATGGACACGTCGAGCTTCTTCGCGATCACGTCGCGGGGGAAGGGTCCGTCGGTCTGCAAGTCGGTCAGCCACTGCGGCGGATCGCTGCGCAGGGCGTCCAGGTCGGATCTGCTGATCATCGAGTTCTGGAACTCTTTTGGCGCTGCGGGTAGATAGATGCCGAGCTTGTTCGCCGCGGTCAATGGCTTCATGGTCTGCTGTTTGTTCTCCGGGCTCACCGGACCAGCTTATCCGGCAATCGGCGGTCCCGACGCCACCGTCCCGCGCTTCGTGCACCGTCCCATAGGCTCGACTCCGTGAACATCGATGTGCAGACACTGCGCTGGTATGCGGCAGTGGCGCAACAACTGCATTTCGCCCGCGCTGCTCAGTCGCTCGGAATCTCCCGAATCCGCCTCAGCAAGACCGTGGTGGAACTCGAAGAGTTGCTCGGCGTCGACCTGTTCGTGCCGGGTGCCTCCCCCACCGAACTCACCGCCGACGGACGCGATCTGCTCGAACGCGCGTTGGTCGAGATCGCCGAGGACGATCGGCGTTCGGAGGTTGCACAGGTTGCTGCCGGCGAGCCGCGCAGTTTCACCATCGGATACGCCGAGGGCGTGACACTGACCAAGTGGACGCGAATCTGGGCCGATCGGTTTCCCGATGTCGCGTTGTCCGTCGTGGCGACGACTCCGGACACGCAGGTGTCTCATCTGCGTGACAGAACGGTCGACGTCAGCTTCGTCAGGCCGCCGATCGACCGTGAGGGTCTGAACGCCATCGGGCTGTATCAGGAAGTTCAGGTCGTGGTGGTGCCCAAAGACCATGCGGTCGCAGCATTCGACTCGGTCACCGCGCTGGACCTCGCCGACGAACACCTGCTCGCCGATCCGACCTCGGTGCCCGAATGGGCCGCTGTTGCAACAGAACTGAGCACCGGCGATCGTCCCGCACTGCCACCGATGACCAGCACAGCGGAGACTTTCGAATACGTGGCTGCCGGGCTGGGCGTGGCGATCGTCCCGCACTCGGTTGCGCGATTCAACGCTCGCAAAGATCTCGTGTACCGCCCGGTCACCGACGTCGAGCAGTCGCAGATCGCACTGGCCTGGGTGGCGGAGCGGGAAGACGACCGCATCGAAGAATTCATCGGCATCGTGCGGGGCCGGTCGACGCGAAGTTCACGCGGATCGTCGGACGACGCGCCCGTCAAGAAGAAGGCGCAGCCCTCCAAACCGGCTCGACCGGTCGTCAAGACGAAAACGAACGCACGTCGCAGCGGAAAGAGACGCTAGCCGGGCTTCGCCCTCGAGCGCGTTGTGCGCCCCCGGAGGTACGCAAAACGCTCACGACTACGAGGGGCGCAGCCGCAGCCGATCGATGTCACGTCGATCACGCTTGGTCGGACGGCCCGTTCCGCGGTCACGTCGGGGAACCGACGCCAGAACCTCTTTCGGTGGCGGCGGCGGACTGCGATCGATCATGCACTCGGCTACCACCGACGCGCCGACGCGTTTGGTGATGGCACGTACGACGACGACGATCTTCTCCACGCCCTCCACGCGCAGCCGGATCTCGTCGTCCGGCCCGACGCGTTGGCCGGGCTTTGCGGGGGTGCCGTTGACGCGGACATGCCCACCGCGACAGGCTGCGGCGGCGGCAGACCGCGTCTTGAACAGTCGCACCGCCCAGATCCAGCTGTCCAGACGGGCACTCTGCAATTCCATCTTCGAACGTCTTCCTCGAATCGTGAGGCTCGGCTACATGTCCAGGCCGAGGTCGAGCACTGTTACCGAGTGTGTCAGACCGCCCACCGCCAGGAAGTCGACCCCCGTACGCGCGAAATCCCGAGCCACGTCGACGGTCAGTCCACCCGAGGATTCCAACTTGGTGTCCGGCGCGAACTTGTCGCGGCGCTGCACCGCCATCTGCGTCTGCCACAGCGCGAAGTTGTCCAGCAGAACGAGTTCGACGTTCTCGGCGAGCACCTCGTCGAGTTGTTCGAGACTGTCGACCTCTACCTCGCAGGCGATGTTCGGCGCAGCGGCACGCACGGCTCGCAGGGCAGCGACGACGGAGCCGGCCGCCGCGACGTGGTTGTCCTTGATCAGCGCGGCGTCACCGAGACCCATCCGATGGTTGACACCGCCGCCCGCCCGTACCGCGTACTTCTGCAGCGATCGCAGTCCGGGCAAAGTCTTTCGACTGTCTCGAATGCGACACTCGGTCTCTGCGACCTCGGCGACCCAGCCGGCCGTGGCAGTTGCGATACCCGACAGGTGACAGACGATATTGAGCATGGTGCGCTCGGCGGTGAGCAATCCACGGGTGGGAGCTTCGACCGTCAGAACAGCCTGTCCGGGTTCGACATTCGATCCGTCGGCGGTCCTGTGGCGGATCGAGTACGCGCCCGAACCGATCACCTCGTCGAGAACCAGCAGTCCGACATCGAGGCCCGCGAGGGTGCCGAACTGTCGAGACACCACCGACGCCGTGGCCACGGCGTCCTCGGGAACCGTTGCCATGGTGGTGATATCCGGCCCGTACCGGAGATCCTCGTCGAGCGCGGTGCGGATGAGTGCGAGAACCTCGTCGCGGTCGACTCCCGGGTTCACTTCGTCGGCAGTACCGGTCATGTCAGCTTGCTCCCGTCATCACGTCATCGTTCACGATCGTCAGTCGTCCGTTCTCGTCGCGTTCGACATACGGGCTCCGTCGGTACTCGGGCATGCTGTCCGGGAAATCCCGTCGGGTGTGACACCCTCGGCTCTCTCGGCGGTGCGCCGCAGCCAGCACGATCACGTCTGCCGCTGCCGTCAGGGCGGCATCCTCGACCGCTACGCCGTCGACCGGCGGTTCCGACACCACGCCGTGTGCCAGCACGTTCTGTGCGTCCGCAAGACCGGACGCATCGCGGACGACACCGACGTGCGTGGTCATGGTTCGCTGCAGTACCGCGCGATCGATCCGCCGGTAGACAGGCAGTGCGGTATCGGACACCGCGACCGTGGTTCCGACCCGCTCCGCGGCGACGAGCGCAGCGCGTTCGCCGACCACCAGACCCTCGAGCAGACTGTTCGACGCCAGCCGGTTGGCACCGTGCAGCCCGGTGCGCGCCACCTCACCCGCAGCGAGCAATCCCGAGACGGACGTCCGTCCGAACGTGTCGGTCACGACTCCCCCGCACGAGTAGTGCGCGGCGGGTGCAACGGGGATGAGATCCGTTGCGGGATCGATGCCGGCGTCCAGGCACGATGCCGTCACGGTCGGGAAACGCTCACGCACGTGCTCCACGCGACGGGCGTCCAGCAACACGTGGTCGTCGCCGCTGCGGTACAGCAACTCGGCGATGGCACGCGAGACCACGTCGCGTGGTGCGAGGTCGCCCATGGGGTGAACACCGTCCATGAATGCGCGGCCGGTGGCATCGACCAAGCGTGCACCCTCTCCACGCACCGCTTCGCTGATCAACGGGCGACGGCCCGTCGACCCTGCGGCGAACAGCACGGTCGGGTGGAACTGAACGAACTCCAGATCCGCGACACGTGCGCCCGCATCCAGAGCCAGCGCAATGCCGTCGGCCGTGGCACCGGCCGGGTTGGTACTGCACGAGAACAGTTGTCCCAGGCCGCCTGTCGCGAGCAACACCGTCGGAGTGCGAACGACGCCGACACCGCGAGGCCCGCGCACGAGGAGTCCGGCCACCTCGCCGTCGGTGGTCAGTACACGGAGCGCGGTGGTGTCGAATTCCACCGAAGGCACTGCGGAGTCCAGTGCGCGTTGTACCTCCGCTCCGGTGGCATCGCCGCCGGAATGGATGATTCGGCGCACACTGTGGCCACCCTCTCGGGTGCGGGAAACCGAACCGTCGGGCGCACGATCGAAATGTGCGCCGGCGACTTCGAGCGACGCGATCGCCGCACGGCCGCCGGACACGATGGAACGCACCGCATCCTCGTCGCACAGGCCCGCGCCTGCTGCGCAGGTATCCGACACGTGCGCATCGATCGAGTCGCCGAGATCGGTGCCGACGACTGCGATTCCGCCCTGCGCATACTTGGTCGCGGTGTCGACCGAACTGCCCTTGCTGACCGTCAGCACGCGCAGACCGCGAGCGGCGGCCGTGCGAGCCGCGGTCAGTCCGGCGATTCCGCCGCCGACGACGACGAGGTCGGCCGCGGTTTCCCAGGCGACCGACGGGTTCACTCGCCGCCGCCGGGTGTGCCGATCTCGATCATGCGTTGCACCGACTTGCTGGCGATGTTCGCCGTTTCGAGGTCGACGTGGACCTCGTCGCGCCCTTCGACGAGGCAGCGCAACAGCGCGGCGGGCGTGATCATCTTCATGTATCCGCACGACGCGCGGTCGTTGACGGCCAAGAAGTCGACATCGGGTGCAGCCCTGCGGAGTTGATGCAGCATCCCGATCTCGGTGGCGACCAGAACCTGCTTGGATTCGGTGGCGCGGGCCGCGTCGAGCATGCCGCCGGTGGAAAGGATCTTGACCTTGTCGGCGGGCACGAATCCTTCGCCGGCGAGGTAGAGAGCCGAGGTGGCGCAACCGCATTCGGGATGCACGTACAGCTCCGCATCGGGGTGGGTCCGAGACTTCTCGGCGAGCTCGTCGCCGTTGATGCCTGCGTGGACGTGGCATTCACCGGCCCAGATGTGCAGATTCTCTCGCCCGGTCACGCGCTTGACATGAGCCCCGAGGAACTGGTCGGGCAGGAAGAGGATGTCGCGGCTCGGATCGATCGATTGCACGACCTCGACCGCGTTGGACGAGGTGCAGCAGATGTCGGTGAGCGCCTTGATCTCAGCGGTGGTGTTGACGTAAGAGACGACGACGGCATCCGGGAAGTCTGCCTTCCACTCGCGCAACTGCTCGGCAGTGATCGAGTCGGCGAGCGAGCAACCCGCACGCTGGTCCGGGATCAGGATCGTCTTCTGCGGGCTGAGGATCTTGGCGGTCTCGGCCATGAAGTGCACGCCGCAGAACACGATGGTGTCCTCGGATACCTCGGCGGCCATGCGCGAGAGCGCGAGCGAATCACCGACGTGATCGGCAACGTCCTGAATCGCAGGCAGCTGATAGTTGTGCGCCAGCAGGGTCGCACCTCGCAGATCGGCGAGCCGTCGCACTTCCGCGGCCCATTCCGCCGACGCGTCGACTCCCCCGTAACCACCGGCTCCATCGACGATGTCGCGGACTCCGGCGAAAGCCGAGTCCAGGAAGTTCACCTGGGTAGCGCTGCTGGTCATGACGGTTCTCCTTCACCGATCATCCGGTCGTCGGTGACCGAATTTCCTCCGAGGAAGTTTTCGACTTATGATCGAAAACATGATTCATCGTAGCACCGTCCACGAAGTACTCATTGCGGTGTTCCAAGTTCGGGTCTTTTCCGACCCCGACACCCCTGAACTGGCGGTCCTGCTGTGGCAGCGTGCGCTCGACCCCGAGGCGGGCACCTGGTCACTCCCCGGGGGCACCCTGCGCTACGACGAGAACCTGGCCACGTCCGCGCGGAGGCAGCTCGCCGAGAAGGTCGACGTACGCAAGGTGGCACACCTCGAGCAGCTGTCCATCTTCAGCGAGCCCGACAGAGTGCCGGGAGATCGCCGAATCGCGTCGACGTTCCTGGGCCTCGTACCGATCGCGGCCGAGCCGACCCTGCCCGCGGATACGACCTGGTACCCGGTGTCGGAGCTGCCCGCCATGTCGTTCGATCACGGAACGGTCGTCGAGCACGCACGGCATCGACTGGTCGCCAAACTGTCGTACACCAACATCGGATTCGCCCTCGCTCCTGCAGAATTCGCGATTTCGACGCTTCGCGAAATCTACGGCGCAGCCCTCGGCTATCAGGTCGACGCCACCAATCTGCAACGGGTACTGAGCCGCCGCGGCGTCATCGAACCCACCGGACGGCGTGCACCGTCGGGTCGAGTGGGTGGACGGCCTCCAGCATTGTTCCGGTTCGCCGACAACAGCATTCGCGTCACCGACGAGTTCGCGGCATTGCGGCCACCACAGGCATGAACGAGATCCGCCGTCAGTCGGGCACCCGCGAGTCGAACGACGGCGGCGGCGGAGCGACGTCGAATTCGATCTCGTCGAGCTCGGGATCGGAATCGGGGTGCTGCAGATCGTCGTTGGGATTCATCGCCGCGAGCAGCAGTATCACCAACGACGCCGTCAGCGCCTGCACGATCAGTGCCGTTGGCGTGTCGATACTCGGTGCAACCCGGACGATCGATCCGACGGCCGGCTCGTCCGCCCTCGGGAATCGCAGCGCCGCAACGCCGTTGCCCACCAGCACTGCTGCGATCGAGCCGACGAACGACCCGACGAACACGGCCACGAACAGCCGTGGACCCCGCTGGGAAATCCACAGCCACCACCCGATCGGCACGAGAATGCCGAGAGCGAACGAGACGAGGACGAACAGGGCGAGAGCGTCGAATCGATGCAGACTCTCCCCGGTCAGTGTTGCTCCTCTGTCCTGCGCGACGACGAGCAACTGCTGGCTCGGTGCCAGGAATCCCCACAGCAGACCGCCGACGGCGGACAGCGCGATCGTCACACCGCCGACCAGAGCCACAAAGCGAAGCGTTCGACGCCGCTCCGGAGTCTCGACGGCAGACGAGGTCGTCACCTAACGCCTACCCGTCGCGGCGGAATCGATCAGGCCGTGCCGCGAGCACACCGACGTCCATCCGTCGGGCACGATCTGCACCACCATCCTGCGACCGCACCGGTCGCAGTACCTCGGCGGCTCCAGCCCGAGACCGACGGCAACCGAGAACGACGGTGCCCCCGCATCCGTACCGACCTCGACAGGCCGACCGGTGTGCGGGTCGTACCGGCTCTCGCTCGTCATTCGACCCACCTTAATACGCGCATCAGATCGTCGAGTTCAACGCTTTGATCGGCATCTGCAGTTCCCCGAGAAGATCGAGATCCTCCTCGGCGGGACGACCGAGCGTCGTCAAGTAGTTTCCGACGATGATCGCGTTGATGCCGCCCAGAATTCCCTGCTGAGCTCCGAGATCACCGAGAGTGATCTCGCGGCCGCCCGCGAATCGAAGAATCGTCCGCGGCAGGGCCAGCCGGAAGGCGGCAACGGCTCGCAACGCATCCGATGCAGGCAGCACGTCCAGATCTCCGAACGGCGTTCCGGGACGTGGGTTCAAGAAATTCAGGGGAACCTCGTCGGGTTCGAGAGCGCCGAGATCGGCTGCGAACTCAGCTCGCTGCTCCAGCGTCTCGCCCATACCGAGGATGCCTCCGCAACAGACCTCCATGCCGGCCTCGCGGACCATCCGCAGTGTGTTCCAGCGTTCCTCCCAGGTATGGGTGGTGACCACGTTCGGAAAGTAGGACCGCGAGGTCTCGAGGTTGTGGTTGTAGCGGTGCACACCCATTGCGGCGAGTTGGTCGACCTGATCCTGGTCGAGCATGCCCAGCGAACAAGCGATGTCGATGTCGACCTCGCCGCGAATGGCCTCGATTCCTGCGGCGACCTGCGCGAGCAGTCGAGCGTCCGGACCCCGCACTGCGGCCACGATGCAGAACTCCGTGGCTCCGGTCTTCGCGGTCTGTTTCGCCGCCTCGACCAACGACGGAATATCGAGCCAGGCCGCCCGCACCGGAGAGGCGAACAGGCCCGACTGCGAGCAGAAGTGGCAGTCCTCGGGGCAGCCTCCGGTCTTGAGGCTGACGATCCCCTCGACCTCCACTTCCGGTCCGCACCATCGCATCCGAACCTCGTGCGCCAGTTGCATCGTCTCTTCGAGACGATCCTCTCCGAGCTCGAGTACCTCGAGCACCTGGGATCGATCGAGCGCAATGCCGTTGTCGAGCACCTGCAGGCGCGCCGTACGCAATATGTCCATACCGGTCCCCTCGTCGTCGAACGGTCTCGGAATTGAACACCGTTCAAGTTGAACGGCGTTCACGTTAGGCACCGCACTCGGCTACTGTCAAAGCGAAACACCGCGTCGAACGGCAGGGGTAGGAAGTGCAGCTACGCAGGCAGGACGTCCTGGACGGTGCAATAGCCATTCTCGACGAGTACGGCCTCGCGGATCTGACCATGCGCCGCCTGGCGACCTCACTGCACGTCCAACCCGGAGCGCTGTACTGGCACTTCCCCAACAAGCAGACGCTGCTGGGAGCGATCGCAGATCACATACTGTCCGGTGCCGACGCACCGTCGACGGAAGAACTGTGGGACGCGCAGATCTCGCAGATCGCACATCGACTTCGCGACGCGCTGCTCTCCCGGCGCGACGGAGCCGAACTGGTCGCCTCGACCTACGCCTCGCGGCTCACCACCAACCGCATCCGTGAACGCATCGCCGCGGTCTGCATTCGTGCCGGGTTGCCCAGAGTCGACGCCGAACTGACCGCCGATACGTTGCTGTACTACGTGCTCGGCCATACCGTGGACGAACAGGCTCGGCTCCAGATGGACTCGGCCGGGGCGCTGACCGCCGACGCGTCCCCGATGTTCGAGCGCCCCGATCCCACCAGCAAATTCGACTTCGGTCTCCGGCTCTTTCTGGACGGCGTGCGCCACGCCGCGTCCGAACCACGCTCCGTCAGGATTCGGTGAACACGATTCGGTCGCGTCCGTTGTCCAGAGTCATCGTGTCGTCTTCTCTGGACCATTTCGGCTTCGAGGACAGAAACTCCGACAGCCACCGATCCTGCTCCATGAGCTCGGCCGGGCACCCCATCCGCGTGGCACCCAGGGAATCGACGGTGAGCGTCCCCAGCGAAGTGTCGACGGTGCCGAACAACCTGTTGCATCCGGCTTCGGCCGAGATGCGGTCGTCGGCGAACTCGAGCCGGATCGTCGTACCCGAGACCGGGGTGTAGGAACCGTCGGCATCGACGGAGGTGTAATTCTTGTCTGCCGGGAATTCCCCGTACGAATCGGTGCAGCCCGAGGCCAACACGCTCACGCCACAGGCGAGAGCGAGCAGTGCCCGGCGCGCGTCAGCCACCGAAGATCGGCCCCAGACCGGCCGCACCGGCATTTCCGCGGGAGGCAAACGGGTTGTCGTGCACCATGTACGTCCACGTCGACGTCGGTCGGCGCATACCGGCATTGTCGAGATCGATTCCGTCGGAGGTGATCTCGGCCGACTCGAATGTCGCGTGGGACAGATCCATGGCCTTGGCGGAGACAGTCTTGAAGGCCTCGACCGCAATTCGGTGGTACTCGTCGAGTGGATTCTCGCGACCCAGCGCACGGAGGTGGATGCTCTCGCGCACGTCGGCCAGGTGCGCTAGGTAGTCCGACCACGCGCGGTCGAGGTGGTGAAGAACGATTCGGCGGGCGACCACCACGAGGGTCTCCTCCGACACGTTCTCGCGAAGTTCCTTCGATCGCGTCGGCGACTGCTCCTCGAGCAGAGCCAACGCCTCTCCGGTGTCCAGCAACGCTGCCCTACGACGGTCCAGAATCTCCCGATGCTGCGCCGTCAGTTGGTTGTAGCGCCAGGTACGCGAGTGTATTTCGAGCATCTGTCCTTCGGCGATGCGCTGGGCATGATCGACTCGATCGGCTGCCGCGGCAGAGGTGAACAGGCCGCTGTCGTCGATGCCTTTCGGTGCGTCCTTGTCACCGATGTTGTTCTTGACGACGTCGTCCTCCCAACTGCCGAAGAACACCGAACGGCCCGGGTCGCCCTGCCTGCCCGCACGTCCTCGCAATTGATTGTCGAGCCGCTCGGTGGTGTGGCGGCCGGTGCCGACGACGAACAGCCCACCCAACTCGGCGATGCGGTCGCGGTCGGTCCCCTCCGGTCCCCCGAGCTTGATGTCGGTTCCGCGCCCGGCGATCTGCGTCGAGACGGTGACCGCGCCGTGCACTCCGGCGGCAGCGATGACCGCGGCCTCCTCGGCGTCGTTCTTGGCGTTGAGTACGACGGCGTCCACACCGGATTCCGCGAGGATCGCCGCCAGCGTCTCCGACTCCGCGACATCGTGCGTGCCGACGAGTATCGGTTGCCCGGTCTCATGAATTTCCTTGACCTGCTGCGCAATTGCGGCATTCTTGTGCTCGACCGTGTCGTACACCCGGTCGACCTCGTCGACCCGCAACGTCGGCACGTTCGGCTCGATGACCGAGACGCCGAGCCCGTAGAACGTACGCAGCTGCTCCCCCGCCGCCATTGCCGTGCCGGTCATTCCACATACGGTGGCATACCGGTTGATCAGCGCCTGCACCGTGATCGTGTCGAGAATTTCACCGGTCTCGGTGGGCTCGAGCCCCTCCTTGATCTCTACGGCCGCCTGTAACCCGTCCGGCCAACGCTGCAAGTCCGCCACTCGGCCACGGGAAGCGTTGATCAGCTGAACACGTCCCTCACGCACGATGTAGTCGACATCGCGTTGCACCAGCACCTGAGCGTGCAGCGCGACATTGACCGCAACGAGGGTCGATCCGACGTGCTGCTCGGAGTAGAGATCGATTCCGCCGAGTTCCTTCTCGAGCCGAAGCGCGCCCTCGTCCGTGAGGAACACATTGCGTCCTTCGGCATCGGTGTCGAAGTCGATCCCCTTGTCCAACAGGCGGACTGCGTCCATCACCGTCGAGGTCGACACGTCACCCGATACCGAGCCGGCCAACACCAACGGCACCAACGCTTCGTCGACCAACACCGAGTCGGCCTCGTCGATCAGTGCGACATCCGGGACGGGCGACACCAGATCGGCACGATCGTCGACCAAATGGTCACGGAGAACATCGAATCCGACCTCGTTGACCGACGCGTACGTGATATCGCACGCGTAGGAATCCCGACGTTCCTGCGCGGAGGACGACTCGGCGATGGAACCGACGGTGATACCCAGAGCCTCGAACAGCGGAGACATCCACCGCGCATCACGTTGTGCGAGAAAGTCGTTGACCGAGATGACGTGAACCCTGCGACCGGACAGAACGTATCCCACCGCAGCCACGGCCCCGGACAACGTCTTTCCTTCGCCGGTCGCCATTTCCACCACGTCACCGGCGAGCAGTCGCTCGGCTCCCAGAAGTTGTACGTCGAACGGTCGCATGCCGAGCGTGCGGTCGCTCGCCTCACGCGTCAACGCCAGGTACCGCGGAACGTCGAGTTTCGACGCGCTCGGGGCCCGCAACGCAGCGGCCTCGGTGGCCAATTCGGCGTCCGACAAGCCCGAAGCCCAGCTCGCATGGTCTCCTGCCTGCTCGACGCGCCGACGCGACGCGCTCTGCGCCTTCTGCGCAGAGCGGCCGAGTACACGCCAGAACCGGTCGGAGCCCACAGCCATCTGTCATCCCTACTCGAGAAAGTACGTGATCTTCTTTCCCACAGTACCGAGTGCCGATTGCCCACTACCCCGCGTCGAGCGGCGTTGTCACTGCAATTCTGCGCGTGCCGTCGGCCGACGTCACCACCTGGTAGGCGTTGCGCTCGGTTCCCACGGGCGAGCCGTCGGCGTCGAGGTTCTCCAACAGCAGATGCCCGACCCACACACCGGGCGTCTCGATCTCGGTGACGATGCCACGTGCGCGAACGCCCTCGATCCCACGCGAGCGATAGTAGGACTGGCCCTGGGCGAAGAAGTCTCGGGTCTGCTGCGGGTCGGAGATGGCGGCGCATCCCCCAGCCGTGACGGCCAACGCCGGGTAGTTGTAAATATCTGCTAGCCCGTCCAAATCGCCGGCCGACAAGTAGGCGGTGTAGCGAGCGAAGAATTGGTCGATCGTTTCGGTGTCGGGTGTCATGTCGTAGAACGCTACGACTCGCTCCCGCGCTGCCACTGTCACCGCGCTGATCGCCCTCCGAATATCGAGATCCGAACAGAGCATGGACAAACCGAGGGGTACGTATTAACGTCTTCCACTAATCAACTAGTGAAAGGCTTCTGGTGATCGCCTACCGTATCGATCGTCAGTCCGGCATTCCCACCTATGTCCAACTGATACTGCAGACCAAACAGGCCCTACGACTGGGAACACTCGCCGTCGGTGACCGACTGCCGACAGCAAAAGAAGTGGTCACGGCGCTGGCCATCAATCCCAACACCGTCCTCAAGGCGTACCGAGAACTCGAACGCGACGGGCTGGTCCAACCACGAACCGGTTCCGGGACGTTCGTCGTCGCCTCGCTCGCAAAACCTGGCATGGCCGAACGATCGGCGCTCGAGACCGAACTCGACCGCTGGATCCGACACTGCACGGCCGCAGGACTGGACAGACCTGACCTCGAAGCCATCGTCACCGCCGCACTCGACAAGCAATTCGACCGAACCGAAAGAGACGAAACATGACCGACGCGGTGCTCACCATGGACGAGGTGGCCAAATCGTTTCGCAGGAAGACCGTCCTCGACGGATGCTCGTTCGCAGTCGAAAGAGGAAGCGTCACAGCGCTGGTCGGCTCCAACGGTGCCGGAAAGTCGACGCTGCTGTCGCTGGCGGTCGGCCTGCTGACACCGGACGGCGGAACCATTCGGGTTCTGGGCGAAAGCGTGACCCAACGCGGAATCTCGCCCGGCCTGTCCTATCTGGCGCAGCACAAGCCCCTCTACCCACACTTCACCGTCGCCGAACTGTTGCGATTCGGCCGAAACACGAACTCGCACTGGGACGATGCGTACGCGAAGGAAATCGTCGACGCCGCAGGAATCGCCACCTCCGCTCGGGTCGAGTCCCTCTCCCCCGGCCACCGCACGCGGATTGCCCTCGCACTGGCACTCGGGCGTCGACCCGAAGTACTGCTGCTCGACGAGCCGCTTGCCGATCTCGATCCGGTCGCTCGCAGGGCGGTGGCACGCACCCTGATGCGCGATGCAGCCGAGAACGGTACGACGATCGTGCTGTCCTCACACGTGCTGTCCGAGCTCGTCGACGTCGCCGACCGGCTGTTGCTACTACGCGGTGGGCGAATGCGACTCGACGGGGACCTCGACGCCATCACCGCCGACCACCACCTTCTCGTCGGCAGCTCCGACGCCGACCCGACGGTCGAGGACGGCACCATCGTGTCCGAGGTGTTCGGTTCCGGGGCAACAACATTCGTCGTACAGGGCAAACAACCGACAACGACACCACCGGGGTGGACAGTCGAGAACGCCACCCTCGACGACGTCGTACTCGCCCACCTCGGAACGGAGACCACCTGATGATCTGGGTGACTTGGAGACAATTTCGCGCGACCATCCTGTTCGGGGCGTTGACGCCACTGCTGTTGGCTGCGATCACGATTGCCGTCACGGTGATCGGCGGCGGTGTGATTCCGTCTCCGTATCTGCAGGGTTGTCGATCCTTCGGTTCGTCCGACTGCACCGTCGGGACCGTGCAGACTATAGCGATACTCACGACGATCGTCTTGCCCGTCGCCCTGGGGGCATTCGTCGGGGTGACCGTCTTCTCCCGCGATCTCGAACGTCGCACCCACGTACTCGGTTTGACTCAATCCGTGAGCAGACGCCGCTGGTACAGCGTGCGCATTCTGGTCGTGTTCACACCGATCGTCGGGGCGATGACGGTGCTCGGATGCGTGCTGTTCGCAGCCAAGTACAACACTGCACCCGATTCCTTCGCGATGTCCTTCGCGGGGTCGAGCGCATCGCGGTTGGACTTTCCCATCTTCGGGGCCACGGGATTCGTCGCAGGCGCGTACACGGCCGTCGGATTGATGGTCGGTTCGGCATGCGCACTTGCGATGCGGAACACGATCGCTGCGATGATCACCACCGTCATCGTGTCGACTGCATTCCTGGCACTGCTGCCGACGCAGTTACGCGAGCACTATGCGACTCCCCAGACAGACCGAGTATCGGTGGAGCAGAAGGTCGACGACATGTACGGCGGCACTCCGGACTACTACAGACCAGGCGACTCGATCAGTTTGTTCCCACGTTGGGAATTCTCTGCCGACTACGTCGACAGCAACGGCAGTCCGGTGCCCGTCGACTTGATGGACTGCAATTGGACCCAGAACTACAGGGATCTGAGCGAATTCGAGACGGTCGCCGAGTACGAGGAGTATTCCGACCGCAAGAGCGTGGAACGTCGCAACATCGAGATCCAGTGCATTCGGGATCAGGGTGCCGAGGCCTACGAGACGCGCTATCACGAGGACAGATCGTTCTGGCGGTTCCAGGCGATCGAGTCGGCGTTGTCGTTGGTGGTTGCCGGGCTTCTCGGGGGCGTATCACTCCTGCTGCTGCGCAGGCTGCGTCCCTAGGGCAGGTCTGCCGCAGCTACCTCTGCGCTGGAATTCCGAGCGGTTTCCGATTCCTGATCACTGTGGCCACGAGGGCGGGGAGGCCGAGGACCAGAACCATGATTCCGACTACGAGTGCAGCAGTGGACCACGGCCTGGACACCCCCAGCTGATCGGCCAGGGTGACCGCGCCGACGATGCCGAGGATCCAGGCGAGAAATTCGATTCGGCGAACGCGTCGAGATGTCGGATCCGAGGTTGCCCACCACGCACCGACGGACGAACACGCGAGGGCGCACACGAGCAACCAGTACTCCGCCATCTCGGCCTCCTCGAAGTCGATGGTGTGATCAGGGTAGTTCGCGCGCCGCCCGTCCGTTCACAATTGTGCGACCAGCAGTGGCAGACCCACCGCGGCCGTTGTGCGCCATCGGTGGTCGGCCATGTCGGATACCTCGGTCTCGACCGGGTTGATCTCGACCACCGTTGCGCCCGCACTGCGTGCGACGGCGGGCAGTCCGGCGAACGGGTACACCACGCCCGACGTACCGACCACGAGCACCAGATCTGCAGCGCGCACAGCATTCTCGGCTGCTTCCCACGCCTGTTCGGGCAGCGATTCGCCGAACCACACGGCCCCGGGACGGATGAGTCCGCCGCACCGGGGACAGTCCGGCGGCGGAACACGCTGATCTGCGTCGATCAGAATGCCGTCGTCCAGAATGTCGGTGTCGTCGAGTTCCGCGCGCACTCCACACTCGCTGCAGTACGGCTCGAAGAGGCTTCCGTGTACGTGTGCGAGCACTGTGGATCCGGCTCGTTCGTGCAGATCGTCGACGTTCTGCGTGGCGATGTCCACCTGCGCATGCTGCTGCCATTGCGCGACGGCGCGGTGGCCGGCGTTGGGTTCGGAACGACGAACCAATGCTGCACGCCACCGGTACCAACCCCACACGAGGTCGCTGTCGGCGAGCCAGCCCTCGGGACTGGCGAGGTCCTTCGGATCGAAGTCCTGCCACAGACCGGTCCGGTCGTCGCGAAACGTTGCAATTCCGGATTCGGCCGACATGCCGGCCCCGGTCAGAACGACGATGCGCGATGCCGCTCGTGCGGCGTCCACGATGGGTTGTGGAACGGCGTCGACCGTCTGCTCGTGCGAATGGGTCACACAGCTATTGTGCCAACCGGTGTTCGCTCACGCGCTACCGTGTGGGCATGAGCATCGACACCGATACCCGCACGCGGCGACGCTGGCCCCTGTGGACCGCAGCGGTCACCGCTGTGGTCGTGGTGGTGGCCGTCGGTGTTCTGTGGCTCGCCCCGAGTCGCTATCTACCGTGGGACACCGAATCGTTCCCCGAGGTGAACAGCGCCGAGTTGACCGTCGACCAGGCACGTGTGGTGGACCTGCTGCGAGTCGAGCACGAGAAGCAGCGTCCGGGAACCTTCTATGCAGAGGGCGTGGACGAGGCCTGGTGCGCCGACTTCGTCAGCTGGATCATGAAGGAAGCGGGCATGCCGTTGTCGAATCCCAACTCGGGTTCGTGGCGCATTCCCGGCGTCTACACGCTGCAGGAGTACTACCAGCAACAGGGACGGTTCGAGACCGTCGGCAACTACACGCCGTCGGTGGGTGATGTGGTGTTGTACGACAACAGCAGTTGGGTCGGCCAACACACCAACGTCATCGTGGCTGTCGACGGCAGCGAGGCCGTCACCGTGGGCGGGAACGAAGCCGGCAAGATCAGGATTCACACTCTGAATTACGAATCCGACTCGGGTGTAGTCGGATTCGGCCGATTGGCATCCTGAGGGCCGTCATTGCGACGGGGTGCTGGAACGGTCGCCGAGTGATCGCGCCCCTCCGTCTCTCTTCGCTCTGTACAGCAACAGGTCTGCTCGGTCGAAACAGTCGTAGAGCGATTCCCCCGGACGCAATGTCGTGTAACCGGCGGAAAATGTCTGCTCGTCCGGGACGACGGCTGCGAGTTCGGTCAGCACGGTTGCCATCGTCGTCGACCCGGTATCGGGCATCGCGATGGCGAATTCCTCCCCGCCCCATCTGGCGACATACGCTCGCCCTGCAAGCAACTGCATTGCAGCAGTGGAGAACTGGACCAACAGGCGATCGCCGCGGCCGTGTCCGTATTTGTCGTTGAACGACTTGAAGCGATCGAAATCGATCATCGCCATGGCCAGCGACACGTCGAATCCGCGCGGAGTCGTCAACTGAGACAACCGATCTCGCCAACCGCGCCGATTGAGCAGCCCGGTCAAGGGATCGGTCAGCGCAGCCTCCCGTAGGTCGTCCTCCAACCGCCGCCGGTCGGTGACGTCGTGGACCACCGCCATGGTCCATCGTCGGCCGTCCGGGCCGGGGACCTCGCTGGCCGACACCCAACCCCACCGCACTGTGCCGTCGGGATGCAGGTATCGCTTCTCGACGTGTACGGATTCACCACGGGCCTCGGCGTCGTCCATCATCTGTTCCATCGCCGCGTGTTGGTCCAGGTCGTCGGGGTGGGTGAATTCACGGGAGGATCGGCCCCACAGTAGATCCCTGGGGCACCCCACGATTGCCGCATACGCCTCGTTCGCGAGTAACAGCAGCCCGTGTTCGTCGGCGAGTGCCATTCCGACCGTGCTGGCCTCGAACATCTCCCGATACCAGCGATCGGCGTCGACCATGATTGTCCGGTTCACTTCCTCGAACGGTGCGAGCCACATCGATTCACACGACACACCGACGATACGCCGTCGTGGGGACCCGAACAGTATCCGGCGATCGGTCTTGACCTTGACGCTACGTCAACGTTCACACTGGACGCATGAGAATCGGATCCCTCGCCGATGCCGCCGGAACGACCCCGCGGACGGTGCGCCACTACCACCGACTCGGCTTGCTCTCCGAGCCTCGGCGGCTGTCCAACGGCTACCGCGAGTACACGATCGACGACGTCGTTCGGCTGATGCGAATCCGATGGTTGGCCGAGTGCGGAATGCCGCTGGGCGCGATAGCGGCAGTGCTCGACGGAAAAGCGACGGACGAGCCCGACGTGGTCGGGGACCTGCGAGCCCTGCTGGCCGGCATCGAGACCGAGCAGACGGCATTGGCACACAAGCACAGTCGCTTGTCGGCGTTGCTCGACGACGCTGTCGCACGGCGTCCTCTGACCGCGCTCCCACGAGATGTTGCCGCGACGTTCGGGTCCTTGCTCGATGCAGCGGACGAACGGGACCGGCCCGCGCTGATCCGCGAACGCGATCTACTCGAAGTGATGGCAATTTCGGGCCGCGTCCCGGCGGCATTCTTCGAGACGATGTCCGCCGCGCTCGACGATCACGACCTACGTCGGAAATACCTGGTGTTGCTACGACGCTTCGGTGCCCTCGAGGGCCGAAGCGTCGCCGAATCCGAGCACGACATCGACGCGTTGGCCGACGAGTTGGTGTCCGTACTCGATGTCGAGTCCTTCGCTCAGGCGCCCGAGTCCGCTGCGCTCGGTAGCGACTCGACCGCGCTGCTCGACATCGAGGACATCGTTCCCGACGCGGCCCAACGCGCCGTCGTCCTCCGCACCACAACTCGTCTGCTCGACGGTGCGCATCCGGCAGGAACCTCACAGTGACCCCGGATCGGGGTGCCCAGGTCGGCAGATGGCACGCACTGCTGTTGTGGGCACGCGGCCGCCACGCTCCGATCGGGGCCGACTCTGCCGAGTTCACCGCGGTGCGCGGAACGGGTTCGATGCCGTTGATGTTCGGTGTGGCCTCGGTCGTCGAGATCGTCGTCGTGCATCTCCTGGTTCCGTGGTTGTGGCTCGATATCGTGCTCGGTGCGCTCTCGGTCGTATCGATCGTTCTGCTGGTGTCGGCTTTAGCCGTCGGCCGGGTGCACCCCCATGTCCTCACGCCCGAAGCACTCGTCCTGCGCACCTCCGGCGAGGTCGTCACCACGGTGGAGAGATCGACGATCGTCTCGGCCCGACTCCATCGCCGGTTCGGCGTGGTGGCTCCCACTGTCCGCGACGACCGAGCCGTGTTACCGAACCAGGACGGCACGAACGTCGACATCACGTTGTCGACCCGCACCACAGTCGTCGTACCCGCACCCCTACGTCGGTGGCGGGTCGAGGGCACCGCGACGTCCATCGGCCTGTACGTGGACGATCCCGTGGCCCTGGTCGCCGCGTTGTCCTCGGTTCCGGCCGACGGTGGCATGTGAACCCGAACTGCTGCGGGACCGGTGAGACCACGCTGTGAGAAACCGGCGACGAGCTGGGACCGGCACCGCAGTACGGACTCCGAGGAGTGCGTCACCGCGCGTACACGTATTGTTTGCTCAGAACGTCTTCTTGTTTGCGACGAACCTCGTAGTCTGCCGAGCAGCTTCCGAGACGAACACCACCGACCGTGACCGCCCGACCAGTGGTCGATCGACAGCCGGAGCCATTCCCCTTTCATGCAGGTACACCCGAGCGGCACCGATCACGAATCGGCAACCGATTCCGCGGCCCCGAGTTCGGTGTCGGCTCCCGTCGTGCCGCGACCACCACAGCGCCAGGATCTGAACGGCCTGCGTGGTGTCGCCATCGCTCTGGTGGTCGTGTTCCACATCTGGATGGGCCGGGTGTCGGGCGGAGTGGATGTCTTCCTCACGCTGTCCGGCTTCTTCTTCACTGCGTCGTTGCTTCGATCGGCCGAGGCCGGTGCGAGCCTGAACCCGATCACCCGCATCGTTCGCGTGCTCCGCAGACTCGGACCGCCTCTGGCGCTCACCCTGTTGGCGGTAGCGGCCGCGTCGGTGTTCCTGCTACCGAGGACCCGCTGGGCCGACGTGGGCGACCAACTCGTCTCCGGCGTCTTCTTCTTCGTGAACTGGCAGTTGGCGACGACAGCCAACGACTACCTGGCGGCCGACCCTTCGGTGAGCCCGGTCCAGCACCTGTGGTCCGTCGCGGTGCAATTCCAGTTCTATCTGCTCGCGATTGCCGTCGTGTTCGGTCTGGCGTGGATTCTGCGGACGATGCGACCGGAAGGACCGCGAAGTCTGCGACCACAGACCTTCGCCGTGATCTTCGCCGTCATCGCGGTGTTGTCGTTCGTGTATGCAGCGGACGGTGCTCGACGCCATCAAGCGTGGAACTACTACGACACGGGCGCGCGACTCTGGGAGATCATGCTCGGTGCGGCGGTCGCGGCCACGTTCGCGGCATTTGCCGGCAGAAACACCGGGGCCGATGCCCGCGTGAGTCGGGTGGGATCGACCGCCCGGGGCGCGCTCGCCGCCGGTGCGATGTTCGTCATCGTCGTCTGTGGATTCGTGGTGGACGGCGTGACCGCGTTCCCCGGTCCCTTGGCGCTGATTCCGGTACTGGCCACTGTGGCGCTGATCGTCGCAGGCTCCAACACCGTGGTCGCCGCGACGTTGTCCAACCGGTTCTTCGCCTGGGTCGGCTCGATCGCGTTTCCGTTGTACCTGTGGCACTGGCCGCTGTTGATCTTCTACCTGTCGGCCACCGGCAGGTCCCACGCGGACATACCCGGCGGACTCGGCATCGTCGGTGCATCGGTCGCACTCGCGTGGCTCACCGTCCGCTTCGTGGAGCGTCCTACGCAGGCCACCACATTCACTCCCGGCCGCATTGCGGTCACGGCCGTCGCCCTCGTTGCTGCCGTGGCGGTGACAGCCGGTTCGGTCGGCTGGAACGCCTACATCGAACGATCGATCTCGGCCGTGCAGGCCGACGAATCGGTCGACGAAGCCACGCACCCGGGGGCGCTGGAATTGACCGACGGCATTCGCGTCGAACCGGCCGAGATGACGCCTCCCCTGTACTCCGCTCCCGAGGATCTTCCCGTCACCACCCTCGAGGGCTGCATCGCGGATTTCGAGACTCGCGACGCTCTGTCCTGTACCTACGGCGACGTCGATGCGGCCCGAACGATCGTGCTGGCGGGGAGCTCACACGCCGAGCACTGGGTGACGGCTCTCGACACTCTGGGGCGGCGGCACGGCTTCAAGGTGGTCACGTTCGTGAAGATGGGGTGCCCGCTCAGCCTGGACACGATGCCGATGCTCGGGCAGAACGAGTACCCGGATTGTCTGGACTGGACCCGGACCGTGCTCGACGACGTCGCATCGATGCAACCGGAATACGTGTTCACCACGGCCACCCGGCCCCGCGACGACTTCCCCGGCGACTTCACCCCGCCCTGGTACGTCTCGGTCTGGCAGCAGTTGATCGCCGACGGTGTCGGCGTCCTCGGTATCAGGGACACCCCGTGGCTCGCGTATCGCGCCATCGACTGCCTGGCCGACGGCGGCTCCGCCACCTCGTGCGGCATCCCGCGAGACGAGGCGCTCGACTCGGTCAACCCCGCTCTGGCGTCCTCGTTCCAGCTGAGCGGATTCTCCGCCCTCGACCTCTCGGACGCGGTGTGCGACGACGCCGTCTGTCGCGTCGAGCAGGGGAACGTACTGATCTATCGCGACGAGCATCATCTGACCGCCACCTACGTGCGAACCCTGACCACCGAGCTCGGCCGGCAGCTCGGATCTGCGACCGGCTGGTGGGCCGGACCGTGAGCGGAACGGCTCGCGCTCGGTAAGCCTGGTCCCACCGGTCACAGTAGGGTTGATCCATGCTGCACGACGCCTCCGACGACACGCCCGCCATCGCCGTATGGCCGGGATCCCCTTATCCACTGGGAGCGACCTACGACGGAGCAGGAACCAACTTCGCCTTGTTCTCCGAGGTCGCCGAGGCCGTGGACCTGTGCCTGATCGCCGAGGACGGTACCGAAACTCGTATTCGTTTCGAGGAGTCCGACGGCTATGTGTGGCACGCGTACCTGCCCACGGTGGTGCCGGGACAACGCTACGGCTACCGCGTCCACGGGCCGTGGGATCCGGCTGCCGGACATCGTTGTGATCCCAGCAAGTTGCTGGTCGATCCTTACGGAAAAGCATTCGAGGGGTCGTTCGACGGAGACCGATCGCTCTTCTCTTACAACATCGACATCCCGGCCGCCGAACCCGAGCCCGTGGAGTCCACGGACTCCGCAGCCGCGGATCCACTCGACGCCGACGGCGGGTTCGAGGACGCGGCGGATCTTGCCGATCCGGACGGCGAAATCGTCGACGAGGCACCGATCGCCCACGACGACGAGCCGAACAACGATTTCCCTCAGCACGATTCGCTGGGGCACACGATGACCACTGTGGTGATCAACCCCTTCTTCGACTGGCAGGCCGACCGCGCACCGAAGAGGCCGTATCACGAGACGGTGATCTACGAGGCCCACGTCAAGGGCATGACGATCACCCATCCGGACATCCCCGAGGCCGAGCGCGGCACCTATGCCGGTCTGGCACATCCGGTGATCATCGAGCATCTGCAGCACCTGGGCGTCACCGCGATCGAGCTGATGCCGGTGCACCAGTTCATGCAGGACCAGGTACTTCTGGACAAGGGACTGCGAAACTACTGGGGCTACAACACCTTCGGATTCCTCGCGCCTCATGCGGAGTATTCCTCGCATCAGTCGCCCGGTGCCGCGGTGACCGAATTCAAGGCGATGGTCCGTTCTTTCCACGCCGCCGGCATCGAGGTGATCCTCGACGTGGTCTACAACCACACCGCCGAGGGAAACCACATGGGCCCCACCATCAGCTTCCGCGGCATCGACAACGCGGCCTACTACCGACTGGTCGACGGCGATCTCGAGCACTACATGGACTACACCGGGACGGGCAACAGTCTCAATGCTCGACACCCACACACGCTGCAGCTCATCATGGACTCGCTGCGCTACTGGGTCACCGAGATGCACGTCGACGGATTCAGGTTCGACCTCGCATCCACCCTTGCCCGTGAACTGCACGACGTGGATCGACTGAGCGCGTTCTTCGATCTGGTGCAACAGGACCCGGTCGTCAGCCAGGTGAAGCTGATCGCCGAGCCGTGGGATGTCGGCGAGGGCGGATACCAGGTGGGTAATTTCCCCGGTCTGTGGACCGAGTGGAACGGCAAGTACCGCGACACCGTTCGCGACTACTGGCGCGGTGAGCCCGCGACGCTGGGCGAGTTCGCGTCCCGCCTGACCGGATCGTCGGATCTCTACGAGGCGACGGGCCGTCGCCCCGGTGCCAGCATCAACTTCGTCATCGCGCACGACGGCTTCACCCTCAACGACCTGGTCTCGTACAACGACAAGCACAACGAGGCCAACGGCGAGGACAACAACGACGGCGAGAGCCACAACCGGTCGTGGAACTGCGGCGTCGAGGGTCCGACCGACGATCCCGAGATCCTCGATCTGCGTGCCCGCCAAATTCGAAACATCATGGCCACGCTGCTGCTCAGCCAAGGCACGCCGATGATCGCGCACGGCGACGAACTCGGCCGAACTCAGCAGGGCAACAACAACGTCTACTGCCAGGATTCGGAACTGGCGTGGATGGATTGGTCCCTGGCCGAGACCAACGCCGACCTGATCGAGTTCACCCGCAACGCAATTGCGCTGCGCAACGAGCACCCGGTGTTTCGCCGTCGCCGATTCTTCGAGGGCAGGCCCATCCGATCGGGCGAACAGGCACGTGACATCGCCTGGCTCACCCCCGCAGGCGAGGAGATGACTCCCGAGGACTGGGACAGCGGTTTCGGCAAATCGCTTACCGTGTTCCTCAACGGTGAGGGCATTCCCGAGCCGAATCAGCGCGGGGAGCGGGTGGTCGACGACTCGTTCCTGTTGTGCTTCAACGCACATCACGAGACGATCGAATTCGTCACCCCGGACGGAAACTACGCCAAGGAATGGACGGTCGCCCTCGATACGGCAGCGCGCACGGGAGCGGGTGAGAAATCGATCGAAGCGGGTACACCGGTGGAGGTCACCGCTCGATCCCTACTCGTTCTACGAAAGACTGCCTGACTCATGCCGCTGCCCACCAGCACATACCGGTTACAACTGCGGGGCGATGCCTTCACCCTGGCCGACGCCTCGGACGTGGTCGACTACCTGCACGACCTCGGAGTGAGCCATCTCTATCTCTCGCCGATACTGACCGCGACCGACGGTTCGACGCACGGGTACGACGTCACCGACACCTCGAGCGTCTCCGCCGCCCTCGGCGGGCGAGATGCATTGACTCGCTTGCACACTCGGGCTGCCGAGGTGGGCATGGGGATCATCGTCGACATCGTTCCCAACCACGTCGGGGTGGAGGATCCACGACAGAACGCGTGGTGGTGGGACGTTCTGCGGCGCGGTCGTGACTCGGAGTTCGCCACCTACTTCGACATCGACTTCGCAGCGGACAACGGAGTGGACGGCAAGATCGCGATCCCCGTGCTCGGCAGCGCGAGCGATGTCGCCGAGCTCACCGTCGACCGCTCCGAGGACGAGCCTCTGCTGGCGTTCTACGAGCACCGCTTCCCCATCGCCGACGGTACCGACGGCGACGACGCCCAGGCCGTGCACGACCGTCAGGCCTACCGCCTCGTCAGTTGGTCCGCCGGGCTGATCGGCTACCGGCGCTTCTTCTCGGTGAACGGCCTGGCCGGTGTCCGGCAGGAAGACCTCGACGTCTTCACCGACTCGCATCGCCAGGTGGCGAGCTGGATCGAGGACGGGCTGATCGACGGTTTGCGCGTCGATCACCCCGACGGCTTGGCCGATCCTGCCGGTTATCTGACCGAGCTACGCGGGCTGCTCGGTCCCGACCGCTGGCTGGTGATCGAGAAGATCTTGGCCGACGGCGAACCGTTGGACGAGTCGCTGCCCGTCGACGGCACGACAGGGTACGACGCGTTGGCGGCCGTGGGCGGGATATTCGTCGACCCGGAAGGGGCGCCGGCACTGACCGCACTGTCTCAGGTGCGCTCCGGCATCGCCTACGACGACGAGACGTTGCACGAGACAGAACTCGATCTCAAGACCGCTGTCGCGCGCGGCGACCTGTCCCCCGAGGTGCGACGCCTCGCCCGCGCCGTGGTTCGTGAATCGGGTACCTCCATCGAGCTCGAATCGGTGATCGACGCCATCGTCGCCGTTGTTGCCGCAGTTCCGGTGTACCGCACCGACTACGCGCCGCTGGCCGGTGTGCTTCCGGGTGTCGTCGCCGCCATCGGTGAAGAGCAGCCGGAATTGGCCGGCGGTCTCGACGCTCTGACAACCGCCTTGATCGCCGGTACCGAATCCCCCGTGCGTTTCGATCAGGTGTGCGGTGCCGTCACGGCCAAGGGCGTCGAGGACTGCCTGTTCTACCGCGCCAACCGGTTGATCTCGCTGCAGGAGGTCGGCGGCGATCCCGCTCGGTTCGGTTGCAGCCCAGCGTACTTTCATCTGAAGAACGCCGACCGCGCGAAGCGCTGGCCCGCCGCGATGACGACACTGTCCACGCACGACACCAAACGCGGTGAGGACGTGCGGGCGCGTATCGGCGTGCTCTCGCAGACGCCGGAGCTGTGGGCCCGGTCCATCGCCGATTGGGAGGAGCTGACCCCGAGCCCCGACGGCACCACCGGGATGTTCTTGTGGCAGAACGTCTTCGGTGTCTGGCCGGTCGACGGGGTGATCACGTCGACCCTGCGGGAACGGCTACACGCCTACGCCGAGAAGGCCATTCGCGAGGCCGCTCTCCGTACCACGTGGACCGATCCGGACGAAGATTTCGAGACTGCCGTTCACAACTGGCTCGACGCAATTCTCGACGGTCCGGTGGCACGTTCGATGACTATGCTCGTCGAAAAGCTCTCGCCCCATGGACACTCCGATGCACTCGGGCAGAAGTTGCTCACACTCGTCGGTCCCGGAATCCCGGATGTGTATCAGGGCACCGAGCTGTGGGAGGACTCGCTCGTCGACCCCGACAACCGCAGACCCGTCGACTACTCGGTACGCCGGTCCGTTCTGGCCGGACTGAACGGATCCGCGCCGTCGGTCGATACCGGTGCTGCGAAGCTGGCCGTGGTTCGTTCCGCGCTGACGGTACGACGCGAACGGCCTGCGAGCTTCGTCGGCGGTAGTTACACGCCGATCGTCGCGGACGGGGCCGCGGCCGAGCATGTCGTCGGATTTGCCCGAGGTCCGTTGCCCGGCAACTCCGATGTGGTCGCGCTGGCCACGAGGCTGTCCCTCGGTGTGGCCGAGGCAGGGTGGGGCGAGACATTCGTGACACTGCCCGACGGTCGGTGGCGCGACCGCATCACCGACGTCGAACACAGCGGGACCGTTGCGGTCGCCGAGCTGTTCGCCTCCCTGCCGGTTGCACTTCTGGTGCGCAACAACGAAGGAGAGTCAGCACGATGACATCCTCGACCACTACATCCCCGGCCACGACATCTTCGGCCACCACCCGTGAATTCGCAGTATGGGCACCGACCCCGGAACGAGTACGTCTGCAACTGGACGACTCGGTCCACGACATGGAGCAATCCTCGGACGGCTGGTGGCGAGCAGAGGTGGCCGCCGCCGCGGACAGTCGCTACGGATTCCTCCTCGACGACGCCGAGAAGGCGCTGCCGGATCCACGCTCGCCTCGGCAACCCGACGGTGTGCACGAATTGTCCCAGGTGTTCGAGGTCGATCCGTCGTTGTGGACCGATTCCGCATGGACCGGTCGTCAACTCCCCGGATCGTCGATCTACGAACTCCACATCGGCACCTTCACTCGCGAGGGAACGTTCGACGCGGCGATCGACAAGCTCGATCACCTCGTCGACCTCGGCGTGTCTTTCGTCGAAATCATGCCGGTCAACGGATTCAACGGCGTGCACAACTGGGGCTACGACGGCGTCCTCTGGTACACCGTGCACGAGGCCTACGGTGGCCCGGAAGGGTTGCAGCGCTTGGTCGATGCATGCCACGGCCGCGGGATCGGTGTGGTTCTCGACGTCGTCTACAACCATCTCGGCCCGTCCGGCAACTACCTGGAACGCTTCGGTCCCTACATGACCGAAGGGGCCAACAGCTGGGGCCAGGCGATCAACTATGCCGATGCAGACTCGGGCGAGGTGCGGCGCTACGCCCTGGACAACGCGTTGCGCTGGTTCTCCGAGTTCCACATCGACGCGTTGCGTCTCGACGCGGTGCACGCCATCGTCGACCACACCGCTGTGCATCTCCTCGAGCGGCTCTCGATCGAAACGCGCACCCTGTCAGCGCATCTCGGCCGTCCACTGACCCTGATCGCCGAGAGCGACCTCAACGATCCGTCGCTGATCACGGCACGGTCGGGTGGCGGCTACGGACTCGACGCACAGTGGGACGACGACATTCACCACGCGATCCATGCTGCGGTCTCCGGCGAACGGCAGGGCTACTACGGCGACTTCGGGTCCTTGCAGGGCCTGGCGAACACGGTGCGGCAAGGCTTCTTTCATGCCGGAACGTACTCCAGCTTCCGCGGCCGAATCCACGGGCGACCATTGGACACCCGCCGCATTCCCGCCAGCTCTCTGGTGGCCTACACGACCACCCATGATCAGGTCGGTAACCGTGCGATCGGAGATCGCCCCGGCTTCTACCTCTCCCCCGGACAGCTCGCGATCAAGGCAGCTCTGGTACTCACCTCGCCCTACACTCCGATGCTGTTCATGGGCGAGGAATGGGGAGCGTCGACTCCGTTCCAGTTCTTCACCTCGCACCCCGAACCCGAGCTCGGCAAGGCCACGGCGGAAGGACGCAAAGCCGAGTTCGCCGCACACGGGTGGGACAAGAGCGACATCCCCGACCCACAGGATCCCGAGACGTTCACACGATCGAAATTGAATTGGTCGGAACTGGGCGACGGCGACCATGCCCGACTGTTGGCCGTCTATCGAGACCTACTGGCCCTGCGCCGCGAGCGGACCGAACTGACCGACCCGTGGCTCGATCACGTGAAGGTCGAGTACGACGAGGACGCCCAGTGGATCGCGATTCGCCGCGGCCGCGTCAGCGTGGTGTGCAATCTGTCCGAGTCCGCGGTGACGGTGCCGGTCGGCGGCTCCACACTGCTCGAGTGGGAGCCGACGACCTCGAACGACACCGGGTCTGCCACCACGGTTCCCGGTCACTCCTTCGCGGTGCTCGAATCCTGATGAACCCGTAGGTTCACCAGCACGAACACGGCGGTGACCGCAAGGACCACCGCGGTGGCGACGGCCGCAACGTGCATGCCCGAGACGAACGCGGCATGCGCGGAGTCCAGGAGGACCGTCGCCACCGAGTCCGGTAGCTCACGGGCCACCGCGTCTGCGCCGCCGAGCGTTTCGGCTGCTCTGGCACCGAGCTCGGGTGTGAGCTGCGAGGTGTCGATCCCGCGTCGGAAGATGGCCATGACGACCGTGCCGAGGATCGCCACTCCCAGCGCGATGCCCAGCTCGTACGCGGTTTCCGAGACCGCGGACGCAGCCCCAGCTCGTTCGGGTTCGACGGCGCTGACCACGAGGTCGGACGTCAGAGTGAGCGCGAAGCCGACGCCGGCACCCACCAGGACGAATCCGGCGATGAACAACGCCGGGCTGGTGTCCGTGCCGAGACCGACCAGGATGCCCGCGCCCGCAGCGGCAGCGATCATGCCTGCGCCGAGGACCGTGCCTGCGGTGAAGTACCGAACCAGAACCGCCGCGAGCAATGAGGTCACGATGCTGGCGGCCGTGCCCGGCAGCAACAGCAGTCCGGCTTCGAGCGGGCTGTTGCCCAGGACGAGCTGCAGGTACTGCGAACCGAAGAACAGCACGCCGGCGAGTGCGAACACGGACAGGAAGTTCGTCGCCACACCCGTCGAGAAGGCACGGTTGGCGAACAGCCGGATGTCGATCATCGGGGCGTCCAGAATTCGCTGCCGCCGCACGAACACCACACCGGCGATCATGCCGACGACGGCGGAGACCACGTAGGCCGGGTGAAGGCCGTGCGCTGCGATCTCCTTGACCGCGAACACGATCGGAACGATAGCGAGCATCGACAACGCCGAGCTGGGGAGGTCGAAACGGCCCGGGTTCGGATCCTTGGACTCGGGAATGACCAACGGCCCCAGCGCGATCAGCGCAATCATGACGGGAATGTTGATGAGAAACACCGAGCCCCACCAGAAGTGCTCGAGCAACCACCCGCCCACGAGCGGACCGGCGGCCGCGCCGCCGCCAGCCATTGCGCCCCAGACGCCGATAGCGGTCACCCGTTGGCGCGGATCGAGGAAGATCGTGCGAATCAAGCCGAGAGTGGCGGGCATCAAGGTCGCGCCGGAGATACCCTGCAGAACTCGCGCCGCGATGAGCATCTCCGGGCTGGTCGAGACAGCCGCAACGAGAGAGGCGATTCCGAAGCCCGCTGCTCCGATCAGCAGTAGGCGACGCCGACCGATCCGGTCACCGAGCGTGCCCATCGTGATGAGCAAGCCGGCCAGTACGAACGAGTACACGTCGATGATCCACAGCAGCTGATTGCTCGACGGTGCCAGATCGGCGCTGACGAACGGCAGGGCGAGATCGAGCACGGTTCCATCGACCGCGATGAGAAGGACGGCAAACGCGAGCACCACCAAACCGAGCCAGTCACGCGCGGTGGCCCTGGAGGCCGATCCGCCGTCGATCTCGTGCACCGCACCGGTCCGCACGTCGCTCACCATGACTCCATTTCGCCCGCCCGGTCCGCGACCGGGCACATTCTCGATACCAACCGTCCAGCCGGTACAGCTCCGAAGACTACCTCGAACCGTCCAGCCGGTAAAGTGAGTTTCATGTCATCTGACACACGCGACCGAATTCTGGATTCGCTCGAGACATTGCTTCTCGAACACGGCATGACCAAAGTGACCCTGGACAGCGTCGCCGCCGCCGCCGGGGTATCGAAGGGCGGCTTGCTGTACCACTTCAAGACCAAGGACGCTCTGGTCGCTGCCATGGTCCGGCGGCTCGCCGTTCAGGCCGATCAGCAGCGAGCCGACGCCGGCGCAGGTGGCACCTCCGTGGCGGAGTGGTATCTGCAACCACCCGATTGCATTTCGGAGAAGGAAATCGCGCTCTACCGCTCCACGCTGGCGGCACTGCGCAGCGTCGACGGAAACTCCGGTGAGGTGCAAGACGCCGTCACGGACATGATGCAGCAGTGGGACGAGGGCTTACGGACCGAGATCGACGATCCGGTGCAGGCCGAGATCATCCGACTCGTCGGCGACGGGATATACCTCGGAGCCGTCCTCGACCTGCCCGCCGTCGACCCCGAACTGCACAAGCAGGTGGTCGACCGCCTGCTGGGTCGGTGACTCAGGTCAAGTAGCGGTAGACGGGCGAACCCGGCTCCAGCTGCTCCACCTGAAGGTGCGAGGACCGCATACGTTCGAGGAGGGCCGAAAGGCCGTGCGCCGCACCGAGTTGGATGCCGACGAGCGCGGCACCGGTCTCCCGGTTGTTTCGCTTGACGTACTCGAACAAGGTGATGTCGTCCTCGGGCCCGAGTACCTCGTCGAGAAAGCGACGCAGTGCGCCGGGCTCCTGCGGAAAGTCCACGAGGAAGTAGTGCTTGAGGCCGAGGTGGACGAGCGATCGTTCGAGAATCTCGCCGTACCGTGAGACGTCGTTGTTTCCCCCGGACACCAGGCACACGACGGTACTTCCCGGTGCGATGTCGAGGTGCTCGAGCGCGGCGACCGCCAACGCGCCTGCGGGCTCGGCGATGACCCCTTCGTTCTGGTACAGCTCGAGCATTGCGGTACAGACCGCGCCCTCGTCGATCTGGGTGATCAGGAACGCACCGGGGCCGGAACTTTCGAACACCGGCGCGGTGATCAGGGGCAACGATGCATGGGACACCACCGTCGCGCCCAACGACCGCAGCGCCGAGTACGGAACATCGCCGATGCGCCGGACCGCAGCCCCGTCGACGAACGGATCGATATCCGACAGCGTCACCGGCCCACCAGCAATCAACGCAGCGGTCATCGACGCAGCACCGGATGGTTCGACGCCGACCAACGATGTCTGCGGAGCGCGCTCACGCAGGTAGCTCGAGATACCCGCGATGCAGCCGCCCCCGCCGACGGGCATCACCACCACATCGGGTGTGCCGCCGAGCTGATCGACGATTTCCTTGGCGATCGTCCCTTGGCCCGCCACCGTTCGTGGATCGTCGAACGGCGGGACCATGGTGGCCCCGGTGCGGGCCACGTCCGCGGCGGCCGCCGCAGCTGCGGCGTCGAACGTGTCGCCGATGACGATGAGCTCCACGAAATCGCCTCCGTGGACCCTGATCCGGTCACGCTTCTGCTTGGGGGTGTTGGCCGGCACGTAGATCCGACCTCGCACCTGCATGGACCGACAGGCGAATGCCACACCCTGCGCGTGGTTACCGGCACTCGCCGTGACCACGCCGACGCTGCGCTCGGCATCGGTCAGCTGATCCATCAGGTTGTAGGCACCGCGGATCTTGTACGAGCGGACGATCTGCAGGTCTTCGCGTTTGAGGTAGACCGTCGCTCCGGTCTCTGCCGACAGGCGCTCGCACAACTGCAGGGGTGTCGCGGCGACCACCGAGGAAATTCGCATCGCAGCTGCATCGATGTCGGCCGCGGTGACGGCTACCGACGAAGGGTGCTGGGAGGCGAGCTCAGGTGATGAAGACACCAGCACATGCTGCCACCAGCGTGGAACGGTCACCCACTCGGGACCGTTCCACGGGCAGGCCGATCGTGCTCAGGCGCGCGCGAGGACGAACACCGGGATCTCCCGGTCGGTCTTCTTCTGGTAATCCGCGTAATCGGGGTAGACCGCGACCGAGCGCTCCCACCACACGGCTTTCTCGTCGCCGGTTACCTCCCGAGCGACGTAATCATGCTTTTCGGGTCCGTCCTGCAGCTCCACCAGCGGCTCGGCTTTGACGTTGAAGTACCAGACGGGATGCTTCGGCGCACCGCCGAGGGAGGCCACGATGGCGTACTCCCCATCGTGTTCCACCCGCATCAACGGCGACTTGCGCAGCTTTCCGCTCTTGTTTCCCTTGGTGGTCAGCAGCACGACCGGCATCCCGTTCATCGTCGTGCCTTCGGTTCCGCCCGAGTTCTCGTACAGCTCGGCCTGCTTTCGGGCCCAGTCGGATGAACTCGGTTCGTATTCTCCTGTCAATGGCATGGTTTCAGTCAACACCCACGACCGCCGAGACGCCACCGAATCTCGATCGTCGCAGGTCGGAACCGCGAGTTCGGTGGACCGAATCTTTGCGTGGGTATAGTCTGAACTTCACCCGCCGGACACCCGAATCATCGAACCGGACGGGCGTACCCGAGGAGGACGCGATGACCTACACGAGCAACCAGGTGAGCCGTCGAACTGTCCCCGTTCTGCGCACGGTCGATGTCGCCGGAGTCGAATGGCCTCTGTACAAGCTCGAGTCATCGGCGATCGGGCTCGTCGTGTTCGTCGCCACCCTCGCGCTGGTCGGATCACTGCAGGCAGCCGTCCTCGGCGGCGCAGCAGTCGCAACCGCCGCGTGGTGGACTCTCCGATTGACCGAGGTCCACCCCGCCCGGACCGGCTCACCCCGTCAGGCAGCCGGGCCCCAGTAGCGCCTTCAGGTCTCCCATCAACGCCGACGTCGGCGTCACCCGCAGACTGTCGTCGAGCTTCATCGTGGTGATCTTGTCGCCACTGACCAGACGTAGATGCACGTCCGAGGTCCCAGGGTGGCTGATCAACACCCGCTTGAGCGCGCCGACCTTGTCGGCCGTGCACAGTCTCGTCGGCAAACTCACCGCGAGCGGCTTGTCGATACCGATCGCCGAAAGATCCGGCACCGCAAGATCGTTCGCAATCAACGACACCCGGTCGTCACGCACCGACACGCGACCCTTGACGAGCACCACCGAGTCCTCGGTGACGTCGGCACCGAACACCGAGTAGGCCTGCGGGAAGAACAGCACCTCGATGCCGCCGGCAAGGTCCTCGAGCTGAGCCGACGCCCACGTCAGACCGTTCTTGTTGATCCGCCGGTTCACCGAGGCCAGAATTCCGCCGACGGTGACCTGGGTGCCGTCCTTGATGTCCCCTTCGAGAATGGTCGGGATGTTGCAGTCGGACTTCGCGGCCAACATGTGCTCGACACCGAGCAGCGGGTGACCCGACACGTAGAGACCGAGCATCTCGCGTTCGAGGGCCAGACGGTGCTTGGACTCCCACTCCTCGTCCGGCACGCGGACGTTGAACACCGAGGAAATGGACTCGTCGGCGTCCTCACCGCCGAACAGATCGAACTGTCCGATCGCCTCGGCCTTCTTGGTGCCCATCACCGCATCGATCGCGTCGGCATGGATCAACATCAGACCCTTGCGCGGATGATCGAGAGAGTCGAAAGCGCCTGCCTTGATCAGAGATTCGGTGACCTTCTTACTGCACGCGATCGCGTCGATCTTGCCCAGGTAGTCCGAGAAATCCGTGTATTTGGACTTCTCCGACCGCGCTCTGATGATCGATGCGACCACGTTCGTGCCGACGTTGCGCACCGCGCCGAGACCGAATCGGATGTCCTTGCCCACCGATGCGAAGTTGAGCTCGGATTCGTTGACGTCCGGTGGCAGCACCGTGATGCCGAGCTTGCGGCAGTCGGCCAGGTAGATCGCGGCCTTGTCCTTGTCGTCACCGACACTGGTGAGCAGGCCGGCCATGTACTCGGCCGGGTAGTTGGCCTTGAGGTACGCAGTCCAGTACGAGACCAGGCCGTAGCCGGCCGAGTGCGATTTGTTGAACGCGTAGCCGGCGAACGGCAGCACGGTGTCCCACAGCGCCTTGATCGCGGCCTCGGAGAAGCCGTTGTCCAACATGCCCTGCCGGAATCCGGCGTAGGCCTTCTCGAGCTCGGAGAGCTTCTTCTTTCCCATGGCACGACGCAGCAGGTCGGCTTGGCCCAGGGTGTACCCGGCGACCTTCTGCGCGAGCTGCATGATCTGCTCCTGGTAGACCACCAGGCCGTACGTCTCGCCGAGAATCACCTTGAGCGGCTCTTCGAGCTCGGGGTGAATCGGCTTGACCTCCTGCCGCCCGTTCTTGCGGTCGGCGTAGTCGTTGTGCGAGTTCATGCCCATCGGACCCGGGCGGTACAGCGCGAGCACGGCGACGATGTCCTCGAAACCGGTGGGCTGCATGCGGCGCAGCAGGTCTCGCATCGCGCTGCCGTCGAGCTGGAAAACACCGAGAGTGTCTCCGCGAGAAAGCAATTCGAAGGTCGCCGGATCGTCGAGCGGCAACGCGTCGAGATCGATGTCGATGCCGCGGTTGGCCTTGATGTTGTCGATCGCGTCGCCGATGACCGTGAGGTTTCGCAGACCGAGGAAGTCCATCTTCAGCAGGCCGATGGCCTCGCACGACGGGTAGTCCCAGCCGGTGATGATCGCGCCGTCCTGGGCCCGCTTCCACACCGGGATGGCGTCGGTGAGCGGCTCCGAGGACATGATGACCGCGCAGGCGTGCACGCCCGCGTTGCGGATCAGGCCTTCGAGGCCCTTGGCCGTCTTGTAGATCGTGGCCACGTCGGGGTTGGAGTCGATGAGCGCTCGGACCTCGACGGCCTCCTTGTAGCGCTCGTGCGACGGATCGGTGATGCCGGCCACCGAGATGTCCTTGGCCATGATGGGCGGCGGCAGAGCCTTGGTGATCTGATCGGCGATGCCGAAACCGGGCTGGCCGAACTGCACACGTGCGGAGTCCTTGATGGCAGCCTTGGTCTTGATGGTGCCGAAGGTGATGACCTGCGCAACCCGGTCGCTACCCCACTTCTCCGTGGCGTAGCGCACCATCTCACCGCGACGACGATCGTCGAAGTCGATATCGATATCGGGCATCGAGACGCGCTCGGGGTTGAGGAATCGCTCGAAGAGCAATCCGTGCGGGAGCGGATCGATATTGGTGATGCCCATGGCGTAGGCAACCAGGGATCCGGCGGCGGAACCACGGCCCGGTCCGACGCGGATGCCGACCGCTTTCGCGTGGTTGATGAGGTCGCCGACCACGAGGAAGTAGGCCGGGAAGCCCATCTCCAGGATCACCTTGATCTCGTACTCCGCTCGCGCGAGGTAATCCTCGGCCGGACCGTCGGGGAACCGACGTTCGAGTCCGGTCATGACCTCGTGCCGCAGCCACGTTCCCTGCGTGTATCCCTCGGGAACCGGGAAGATCGGCATCCGGTCGCGGTGCGCCCACACCTCGTCGTAGGGCTGGACTCGCTCGGCGATGAGGAGCGTGCTGTCGCAGGCACCGGGTACCTCGTCGTCCCAGAGGGCACGCATCTCGGCAGCGGACTTGAGGTAGTAGCCGTCGCCGTCGAACTTGAAGCGCGTGGGATCGCTGAGCGTCTTACCGGTCTGGATGCACAGCAGAGCCTCGTGGTTCTCGGCGGCGTCCTTCGTGACGTAATGGCAGTCGTTGGTGGCCAACGGCGGAATGGACAGCTTCTTGCCGATGTCGAGCAGGCCTTCGCGGACTCGTCGCTCGATGGACAGACCGTGGTCCATCAACTCGAGGAAGAAGTTGTCCGGTCCCCAGATCTCCTGCCACTTGGCCGCGGCCTCGAGTGCTTCGCGGTCCTGGCCCAGACGGAGGCGCGTCTGAACCTCACCGGACGGGCATCCGGTGGTGGCGATGATGCCCTCGGCGTGCTGAGCGATGATCTCCTCGTCCATGCGGGCCCACTTGCCGAGCTGACCCTCGATGGACGCCAGCGAAGACAGCTTGAACAGATTGCGCACGCCGGTCGCGTTCTCCGCCACCATCGTCATGTGCGTGTACGCACCGCTACCGGAGACGTCGTCGGACTTCTGGCTTCGGTCGCCCCACAGCACGCGCTTCTTGTTGAACCGGGATTCGGGAGCGATGTAGGCCTCGATGCCGATGATCGGCTTGATGCCGGCCTTCTTGGCCTCGTTGTAGAACTCGCTGGCTCCGTACATGTTGCCGTGGTCGGTCATGCCGACCGCCGTCATCTCCAACCGCGCCGCCTCGGCGAACATGGCCCCGATCTTGGCGGCACCGTCGAGCATCGAATATTCGGTGTGGTTGTGCAGATGAACGAACGAATCGGCCACGAAGGTTCTCTCCTGAAGGTCGTGCGTTTTCGAAAATACGAGCCGCGAATGCACCCACTCTAGGCGGTGGAACCGACAGATTTTTCAGGCCGACGGTGTGTCCTGGGAGGACGTGACGGGTGTGACGAACGAGACTGAAGTTGCCTCATTCGGCGGGAACCGGCCCGTCGTCCGGCAGCGGCCCGACGACGTCGATGTGCTCCGGAAGCAACGGCTCGACGGCGAACTTCCCGGACACCGCGTCGGGCGGAAGTGCCTCCACCGCCCGCACCCCGTCGCGGCCTGCCACCTCGCTCAACTCGGCCGCGGTGCCCCGCACGACCACCGTCACCACGCATGCGCATCCGCTCAGCAACCGGCGCTGCGACACAGCGTCTATCTGAGCCTGCCGGTCCTCCACGCCGAACGATTCCTGGATCTGGCCGGCAGCGCGCGCGGTCGCATTCAGTATCGACCGTTCACTGCCGGGAACACCGACCGTGAGGATCGGAGTTTGCACGCGATCGAGCGGTACTCGAAAGAGCACCATCGAGATGCGCACGCCGTTCGCGGCGGCGTAGGCCTGTTCGGCGGTGAGTTCGCGATCGAACGACACCGATCCCCAGCGAGGTTCGGCATCGTTGCCGAGCAGACTCGCCTCGGCGCGAGCCAGGTAGTCGGTCACCTGCTCGCCGCTCTCCGGGCCGAGCCGGTCGGTGCCCACGCGCAGCTGCCGTTGCGGGTTCAGATGGCCGACGACGGCCAGGCCACCGACCACCAGAGCGATCGTGACGACGACACCGACCACACCCGAGACTCCGCGCATCACGCCTTCCGGAGCACCTCGAGAGCGTGTTCGAGGTCTGCCGGGTACTTGCTCTCGATCTCGACCCAGCGGCCGTCGGACGGGTGCGCGAAGCCGAGCGAACGCGCGTGCAGCCACTGACGTTCCAGGCCCAACCGTTCGGCCAACCGCGGGTCGGCCCCGTAGGTCAGGTCGCCGCAACACGGGTGCCGCAGCGCCGAGAAGTGCACGCGGATCTGGTGCGTGCGACCGGTTTCCAGGTGGACGTCCAGCAGGCTCGCGGCCTGAAAGGCCTCGACCGTGTCGTAGTGGGTGACGCTGGGCTTGCCGTCCGCGCGGACGGCGAACTTCCAGTCGTTGCTGCCGTGCCGTCCGATCGGAGCATCGATGGTTCCACTGCTCGGATCCGGATGTCCCTGCACCAGGGCGTGATAACGCTTGTCGATCGTACGAGCCTTGAACGCCCGCTTGAGCACGGTGTATGCCCGTTCGGACGTCGCGACCACCATCACCCCGGACGTTCCCACATCGAGTCGGTGCACGATGCCCTGACGCTCGTGCGCGCCGGACGTGGAGATTCGGAAACCGGCGGCCGCGAGGCCGCCGATGACGGTCGGCCCGGTCCAGCCCACACTGGCGTGCGCGGCGACGCCCACGGGCTTGTCCACGGCCACGACGTCGTCGTCGGCGTAGAGAATCTCCATCCCTTCCACCGGCTCGGCCTCGATCGTCAGCTCACGTGCAGGTTCGGGCAGAGTCACTTCGAGCCACGACCCACCCGAGAGGCGATCGGACTTCCCGACGGCACTGTGATCGACCAGCACCGAGCCCTCTTCGGCCAAGGCTGCGGCGACCGTGCGCGAGAGCCCGAGAAGTCGCGCCAGGCCGGCGTCGACGCGCATGCCGTCCAAACCGTCGGGCACCGGCATGGAACGCGATTCCCTCACGAGTCGGCCTTCTGCGGGGCATCGGACGTGGACTTCGTCACCCGTTCGCCGTTGGGCTCGAAACCGAACAGGCTGAGCGCGACGAGCAGGATGGCCCCGCACACGATGGACGAATCGGCGACATTGAACACCGGCCACCATCCCACCGATACGAAATCGACCACGTGACCCTGGAACGGGCCCGGTGCGCGGAAGAACCGGTCGATCAGGTTCCCCAGAGCGCCGCCGAGAACCAGCCCCAGACCCAGCGCCCACCACGGCGAACGCAGCGTTCGACCGATCTTCACGACCCCGATCACCACGGCCACGGCGACCAGCGTCAACAACCACGTCATTCCGGTGGCCATGGAGAACGCCGCTCCGGGATTGCGCACCAGCCGCAGTGTCACGACGTCGCCGATGATCTCGATCGGGTTTCCAGGCTTCACGTAGTGCACCACCACGATCTTCGTGATCAGGTCGAACAGCAGAATCACTGCCGCGATCGCCACCAGGAGTCGGGTACGCAGAGGTGCGGCGGGCCGAACCGCAGCACTGTCGGCACCGGACACCTGCTCGTCTGCAGCCTCGTGGAGGTCGGGGGTTGCACTGGTCTCGGTGGTCGGATCGTCGGGTCGGTCGTCACTCACCCGTCCATCATGGCGCATCGACAACCGTCGGTCCGCATCCGAGCCGCGTGGTAGCGGTCTGCGCACCCGGTGTCATCAGTAGCCTGGTGCCCGTGAAGTCGACCGATCGCACCCGCACCGTCCGCTCCGGCTTCGTGGCCGCCTCCTGCGCAGTGGCTCTACTGGCCGGATGCTCGAGCGGTGATTCGGATCCCGCACCCGAACAGACCCCGTCTTCGAACGAGGTCACGATCGCGGTGACGCCCACAACCACCACCGTCGTCGATCCCGGTAGCGAGCCACGGCGCGCGCTCACCTTCGACAGCTCCGACACGGACGCGCAGAACCAGAGCGTCGACCTCACCACCACCTCGACCGTGCAACAACAGATCAATGCTGCTGCGCCGCAAGACTTCTCCAGTCCGGAACTGACCGTGCCACTGACTGCCTCGGCGTCCGACACCGTCCCGGACGAGGACGCGTCGAGCGGGGCCACCACCTCCGTCGAGCTGACCATCGGAGCCGCGACGTCACCGGACGCGGGACTGACCGACGCACTCTCCGCATCCGAGGGATCGACTGCGCGATTGGCCAGGACCGATTCCGGAGCGATCACCGCCCTACACATCACGCCGGCCGACGATGCCCTCGATACCGCCCGCGCCGCGATCGAACGCTCCTTGAACGCGGCGGTGTACCGATCCATCGACTTTCCCGACGAGGAAGTGGGGGTCGGCGCGGTCTGGACCGTCGATCAGCAAGTGCTCAGCGGCATCACACTGAACCAGCGCACCACGGTCACCTTGCGTGCACTCGACGGCGACCGCGCGACCCTCGACGTGGCCATCACCCAGACGCCCGAATCGTCGGTGTGGAATCTGCCCGACAATGCGGGCACGCTCAACATCGCGTCCTACACCTTCACGGGCGCGGGAACACTCGATGTCGATCTCTCCCGACCACTTCCGGTCGGAGGTTCGATCACCGCAGGCGGCGAGCAGATGTACACCGACCCCGACAGCACCACGGTGCTCCGGCAAACCGTCGGCGATTCGATCACCTGGACCGCCCGATGACGCGCGCTGCCACCCGGGTACTGGCGACGTTGTCGATTCTCGGGATCGCTGCTGCCGCCGGATGCAGCACGGACGAGCCTGCCGAAACGGCCGCGCCTGCCGTCACCACCGTCGCGGCTCCCGACCCGCTGCGCAGTCCGCCCATCACCGACCCGGCGGCGCTGACTGCCGCGATGCTGGGGCTCGCAGACCTGCCGGACGGCTTCTCCTCGATTCCCGATCCGGTTCGAGATCTGGGATTGGATCCGGCGCCGGAGTACGACTCGCCTGATCGCTCGAGCACCGACCCGGCCGAGTGCGCCGCCGTCCTCGCGCCGGTATCGCAACAGCAGGCCGGAGCCGCGTCGAGCGCGGTGGTCCGCTTCTCCGGTCCGAATTTCTCGTCGATCGACGAGGACGCGGCGAGCTATCCCGTGCCGGGAGCCGCCGAGGCTTTCGCGAACATTCAGCGAGCGTGGGCCGCGTGCTCGACGTTCACCGGAACCGACGCGGACGGTATCGGCGTCGACTACTCGGTGGCGGGGCGTGACCAAGCGACCGTCGGCGACGCGTCCGCATCGATTCGACTGACCACCACGAGCGAGGGCTTCACGCTGGTCTCCGACGTCGTGGTGGCGGTGGTCGACTCGACCGTGGTGCAGATCGTCGTCTCCGACCAGAGCGGACTCGAACCGGAGACCGTCACCGCCGTCGCGGGGTCGGCAGCGGATCGCATTCGATCGGCCGTGCCCAGCGCCTGACCGCCGTCCCTACGCAAAACAAACTGCCGGTGACGCCCACTCGAAAGAAGGCGTCACCGGCAGTTCGCGGTTGGTCAGAGACGATCGGCAGGACTCAGGGTGCGGGGCACGCCGGGCTGGTCAGCTGCGCGAGAGACACGATGCCGCAGGCGTTCTCCTTGGAGAGCTTCCACACACCGTCCTCGGGGACGAACTTGAACGTGCCGGGGTTGGCCTGGCCGTTGAGGGTGATAGTGATGCCGGCGTTGAGCTCACCGGTGCCCAGATCGTCGATGCTGGTGATCTCGATCTGTGCGTTGTTGGCCACAGCAGCGGCGGCAACCTGGTTGATCAGACCCGGATCCTCGGACGCACCCTGGATCAGAGCAGCCTTCTCCTCGACCGGAACGTTGGGATCGAGTCCGCGGTTGAGCTCGGTGTTGAGCTGCTCGACGGTGGGCACCGGCGGGTAGTCCCCGCCCGCGGGTGGCGCGGCGGTGGTGGTGGCAGCCGTCGTCGTCGTGGCAGTCGGCTCGTCGCCGCCACCGGAGCTGCAGGCAGACATCGTCAGTGCACCGGCAATGGCGATACCGGCAACCATGGCCCGTCGGGTGTTGCGAAGCTTCAAGTGCTTGTCCTTTTCACTCTGAGTCACGTATCGATCGTTCTGTGACTCGTCGGTCGTCTGTATGGGGGTCGTCTCGGACCGAGTCCACTATGTCAGCTCGACTCGCCCGAGTCACAACGCGAAGGGCATACCTGTGAAACCTCACAGAGTTTCCTCAGCCGCGCCACAACTCACGCCAAGCTGTCCAGAACATCGGCCACGACCAGGTCGGTGTCCGATTCTGCAAAGGTGCGGGCCGTTCCCGGACCGGTGGTCCGTGTCTCGAAACGGACCGTCACCACCGAGTGTCCCGCGCCCTGCACCCACCCGTGACCGTACCGAACATGCCGAACGTCCATACCCGGTTGCCACCGCGGACCGTCCTCGACCACGGCGAGATTCGCGGCCTCCTCCGTCGCGGGTAACGGCTCGTCCGGGACCGGAGCAACCGGCTCGTACTCGAGTTCGGGGAACAACGATCCTTGCCGAACCGCGGACAGACCGGCGAGCCCTACACCGACGAGCCGGATCGGTCCGACATCCACCGGATCGACCGCCAACCGCTGAGCAGTGGCCACGATCGTCTGCTTGTCCACCGTCGCGTAGGGCAATGTCGCCGATCTGGTGATGATGCTCATGTCGGACTTACGCAACTTGAGCACGACCGTGCGGGCCCCCCGGCCGTCCTTCAGCAACCGGCGATGAGTCGACTCGACGATGGACTCGATCGCCGGGCGTAGTTGAACGAGAGTCGTCAGGTCGTTCGCGAACGTCGTCTCGGCACTGACCTGCTTGGCCTCGGCCCGCTCGGCCACCACCCGGTTGTCGATGCCGCGCGCCAGCTGATGCAGGCTCGGGCCCATGGTCGCGCCGAGAATCGACGCCACCTCCGACTCGGGCGTAGCCACGAACTTGCCGATGGTGTCGATCCCCAAGCGGTGCAACCGTTCTCCGGCAACAGGGCCGATCCCCCACAACTTGCGCACCGGCAGATCGGCCATCAACTCGGCCTGGATGCCGGGCGCTACCACCGTGATTCCATCGGGTTTGGCCAGACCCGACGCGATCTTGGCGATCTGTTTCCCGGACCCGGCACCGATGGAGGCGACGAGCCCGGTCTCTGCCAGTACCAGCGCCCGCAGATCGGCACAGAAGCGCTCGACCTCGGCGACCGTCGCGCCCGCCAGCTCGAGCGGCTCGCCGAAGGCCTCGTCGATCGAGAGCTGTTCCAGCACGGGCATGCGCACCCGAAGCGCCTCGAAGGCACGTCTGCTCAGCTCCGAGTACAGCGGGAAGCGCGGCGGCAGGACCACTGCGCTCGCACCGACGAGTCGACGGGCCTGATGCATCGGCATCGCCGAACGAGCCCCGAACGCCCGGGCCTGATAGCTGCACCCGGCCACCACGCCTCTGCCGCCTGCACCGCCGACCAACACCGGCCGACCCCGCAGCGTCGGCCGCGTCAGCTGCTCGGCGGACGCGAAGAACGCGTCCATGTCCAGATGCAACACCCAACGCCGGCTCCGCAGAGTCCGATCGACACTGTCGGGCATGGTCAACGACGGCCGTCGGGCGGCTCGGACGGGGCGTCGGCACCGAAGCCGAGCACACGTGCGGCCCGCTCCGGTCCGGGATCGGACCACCGTGCGGAGTACTGCTCCGTCGTGGTCAGCGACCGTGTGTGCGCACGATCGATGTACAGCGTGCCGGCGAGGTGATCGCTCTCGTGGGCCACGATCCGTGCGGGCCAGCCACGCACCACCTCGTCGATCTCTCGGCCGGTCTCGTCGGTGCACAGAAGCCGGACTTCCGCGGCGCGGGTGACGACGGCCTGATACCCCGGCACACTGAGGCAGCCCTCGTAGAACGAGGCCGTGCGTCGCCCTACCGGGGTGTACCGAGGATTGATCAACGCTCGGAACGACAACGGGGTGCGCTCCCGGACCCGGGCGACGCCCTCCGCGACATCGAAGAGATCCTCGATCACCGCGATCTGCAACGGAATTCCGATCTGCGGTGCAGCAAGGCCGACACCGGGCGCATCGTGCATCGTCGCACGCATCACCTCGATCAACTCCATCAACACATCACGCTCGAGCTGGCCGGTGTAGCGCAGCGCCGGGGCACGCAGCACCGGATGGCCGGCGGCGACGATGGGAACGACGCCGCCGCGAGCCTCGGAGAGACGCTCGTGGACGGCATCGACCACCTCCTCCTCGGTCACGACGACCCGGTGCCCCTCGCTCATATGCCCTCGGTCACGACGACTTCGTGATCGCTGCCCGAACTCCCTCACCGAGATCGCTGCCGTCGTCGCCGACCGAGCCGTCGACCAGCGACAACGCGAGTACCTCGCGCGCGATCAGATCCCGATGAGCGTCCAGCCACGCCCGTCGATGTTCGGGTACCTCGATGACGATGTCGATACGGTCGGACACATCGAGTCCGTGGCTACGACGCGCATCCTGCAGCTCACGGATGCGGTCCTTGGCCCACCCCTCGGCCTCCAGCTCTTCGGTGACCGCCGAATCGAGCACCACGAGTCCTGCGTTCCCGGGCAGCGGTGCCGTCGATTCCGGCTCCGCGGCAACGAGTCTGCGGGTGTACTCCTCGGGCAGCAACGCGATGCCTGCGGCGCTCACGACATCGGCTTCGTCCTCGGACCAGTCACCGGCCTTGACTGCCTTGATGACCTTCTGGACATCCTTGCCGATTCGCGGCCCGGCAGCGCGTGCGTTCACGACGAGCTCGAATTTGCCGTGCACGGCAACGTCTTCGGTCAGATCCACCTTCTTGACGTTGACCTCGTCGGCGATGATGTCGAGGAACGGACGCAGCCGCTCGGCGTCGGCGGCCGCGACGGTCACCTCGGGCAGCGGCAGCCGCACGCGCAGATTCTGTGCCTTACGCAGACCGAGCACCGTGGAGCACACGGTACGAACCTCGTCCATGCTGTCGACCAGCTCCGGGTCGGACGGCAACTCGTCGGCCGTCGGCCAATCCGTCAGGTGCACCGATCGGCCACCGGTCAACCCGCGCCAGACCACCTCACTGATCAACGGCAACAACGGAGCGGCGATGCGGGTGAGCACTTCGAGCACCGTGTGCAGGGTGTCGATCGCGTCGGCGTCCTCGCCCCAGAAGCGTGAACGTGACCGTCGCACATACCAATTGGTCAGTGCGTCACAGAACGTACGCAGTTCGTCGCACGCCCCGGCGATGTCGTTCCCTTCGAGCGCGTCGGTGATCGCATCCCGCGTGGCGGACAGTTTGGCCAGCACGTATCGATCGAGCACATGCGGAGAATCGGTCCGCCACTGCCCCGGCGTCGACGCGTAGAGCTGCAGAAAGCTCCACGCGTTCCAGATCGGCAACAGCGCCTGCCGTACTCCCTCGCGGATGCCCTGCTCGGTGACGATCAGGTTGCCACCGCGCAGGATCGGCGACGACATCAGGAACCACCGCATGGCATCCGAGCCGTCGCGGTCGAAGACCTCCTTGACGTCCGGGTAGTTCCCCTTCGACTTACTCATCTTCAGACCGTCGTCACCGAGCACGATGCCATGGGCAGCAACGGTTTTGAAGGCAGGCCGGTCGAACAAAGCAGTCGCGAGCACGTGCAGGGTGTAGAACCAGCCGCGCGTCTGACCGTTGTATTCGACGATGAAGTCGCCCGGGTTGTGCGTCTGGAACCACTCCTCGTTCTCGAACGGGAAGTGCACCTGCGCATACGGCATCGAGCCCGATTCGAACCAGCAGTCCAACACCTCGGGAACGCGACGCATGGTCGACTTGCCGGTCGGGTCGTCCGGGTTGGGACGCGTCAGGTCGTCGATGTACGGCCGATGCAGATCGGTGGGACGCACTCCGAAGTCACGCTCTAGTTCGTCCAGGCTGCCGTACACGTCGAGACGAGGGTAGGCGGGGTCGTCGGACGTCCAGGCCGGGATCGGGCTGCCCCAGTACCGGTTTCGGCTGATGTTCCAGTCGCGGGCACCTTCGAGCCACTTGCCGAACTGACCGTCCTTGATGTGCTCGGGCACCCAGGTGATCTCCTGGTTGAGCTCGACCATCCGATCGCGGAACTTGGTGACCGCGACGAACCACGACGGAACCGCCATGTAGATCAGCGGCTGACCACTACGCCAACTGTGCGGGTACGAGTGCTCGATGGTCTCGTGCCGCAGCAAGCGGCCCGAGGCCTTGAGATCCTTGATGATCACCGGATTGGCGTCGAACACCATCAGGCCCTCGTAGGGCGGCACCAACGACGTGAATTTGCCGCCCGCATCGAGCGGTTGCACGACCTCGATCCCGTTCGCGGTGGCGACGTCCATGTCCTCCTCACCGAATGCCGGTGCGAGATGAACGATTCCGGTGCCGGAGTCGGTGGTGACGTAATCGGCCTCCAGAACGCGATGCGCATTCTCGTGGCCGAGGAAGAAGTCGTAGGGCGGTGCGTAGGCGAGGCCGACCAACTCCGCGCCGGTGTGCTCCGAGAGCACCTCCGGCTCCTCCCCCAGTTCCTTCGCATAGTGCGCGAGTCGGGCAGAGGCGAGCACGTAACGCTCACCGTCGGCACCGCGGACCTGAACGTAGTGCACCTCCGGATGCACCGCGATCGCGAGGTTCGACGGCAGAGTCCACGGAGTGGTGGTCCAGATCAGTGCGTTCGCGCCGTCCAGGGGTGTGCCCGGTGCCGTCAGGGGCATGGTGACGGTGACCGCGGGATCCTGACGCATCTTGTAGGCGTCGTCGAGCCGGGTCTCCTGGTTGGACAGCGGCGTCTGCTCGTACCAGCTGTACGGCAGCACTCGGTAGCCCTGGTAGATCAGGCCCTTGTCGTGGAGCGTCTTGAACGCCCACATGACGGACTCCATGAATTCGACGTCGAGGGTCTTGTAGTCGTTGTCGAAGTCGACCCACCGCGCCTGCCGAGTGACGTAATCCCGCCACTCGTCGGTGTACTGCAACACCGATTTCTTGCAGTAGGCGTTGAACTTCGCCAGGCCCATCTCGTCGATCTCGGACTTGTCCTTGATGCCGAGTTGCTTCTCCGCTTCCAATTCGGCGGGAAGGCCGTGACAGTCCCACCCGAAACGACGCTCGACCTTCTTGCCGCGCATGGTCTGGAACCGGGGCACGAGATCCTTGACGTACCCGGTGAGCAGATGGCCGTAGTGCGGCAAGCCGTTGGCGAACGGGGGTCCGTCGTAGAAAACGAATTCCTCGGCATCGGCGCGGTTGTCGATGCTGGCGCGGAACGTGCCGTCCTCGGCCCATTCGTGCAGCACGATGCGCTCGAGATCGGGAAACGGAACGCTTCCCGATCGACCTTCGGCCAGATCCACCAGCGGGTACGACGCGTTCTCGGGGCGTGCGCTCGAATCTGTCATATCTGTCTCCTCCGTGCCGGACGCGTACAGGACGCGACATCGATTGGCACGGGGACGACATTCGGCGATGGGGACGCCGAGTACCGCGGTACCACCCCGCTTGCTCGGACCGATGGAACCCGTCGGACCGAGCCTCTCCACACGAGCTGTGACGGGCTCACCCGTTCGGTTCTACTGAACAGCCCATTTCGGTCGTTGCAGACCGAATCGTCACTGTCGTTCTTCCGAAGGCTCCCCGGTGATGGCCGGATCGATGCCTGATTGTTCTTTCGTCTGACAACCGTCGAACTGATGCACTACCGCCTGGTGTACTGCTGCCTGATGCACTACCGCGTAGATGCTACCTGTCGATCTCGGGCGGTGGCCGTCGCCCGAGCAGGGCCCCGACCAGGAGCAGCACCGCCCCGACTATGCAGATCACGATGCAGGCCCAGGCCCAGACGACCGATCCGGTCATCAGGGCCAACACCAGGAACCCGAACCCGACAGCCGCCGCGCCGAGAGTCAGAATCAGCACAGGATTCCTCGCTCACCACTCGACGCTACAACCGAGCCCGACGCTGCCCCGAGAGGCAGCGTCGGAGAACGATCGCGTCAGTTGTTGCCCTTGGCGTACGACTGGCTGTAGCCGGACGTCTGGTTGTCCTGGTTGAAGTTGTCCTGGCCGTTGTCCACCGGCAGCGCCGAGGAACGGTTCTCGAGCTCTTCGAGCTGCGATTCGAGGTACGACTTGAGGCGCACCCGGTATTCGCGCTCGAACGTCTTGAGCTGCTCGATGCGACCTTCCAGCACGGACCGCTGCTGGTTGATCGTCGCCATGATCTCGGTGTGCTTGCGCTCGGCGTCGGCCTGCAATGCGTCGGCCTTCTCCTTGGCCTGGCGAAGCTGGGTCTCGGAGCGAGTCTGTGCATCGGTGAGCAGCGACTCGGACTTCTGCCGTGCTTCGGACATCATCGACTCCGAGCGAGCGCGGGCATCCGACACCAGCCGTTCGGCGTTGGTGCGCGCATTGCCGAGCAGCTGCTCGGACTCGGTCTTCGCATCGCCGGTGAGGCGATCCGCCATCTCCTGCGCGAGACCGAGAATCTTCGCGGCCTGCATGTTGGAGTCGCCGCTCTGCTGCGGTGCTGCGGCCACGGGAGCGACCGGCGCGGGCTGCTGAACCACTGGTGGCGGCTTGGGGGGATCGACCGGCCGCTGCGGCTCGGCTTTCGGTGCGGCGACCGGAGCCGACTGTGGGCTCTGGCGCGCAGAGTTCTTGGCGTCCGCAAGCTCCTGGTCGAGCTCACCGACGCGCTGGCGCAGGTCGGCGTTCTCTTCGATCAGTCGGGACAACTCTTGCTCGACGAGGTCGAGAAATGCGTCGACCTCGTCTTCGTTGTAACCGCGCTTACCGATGGGCGGCTTGCTGAACGCAACGTTGTGCACATCAGCTGGAGTCAGCGGCATGGAAGGATCCCTTCACGCGTCTTGGGGCGGTAGAGCAAGCATTCAGTTATATGCCATTCCGCGCGAGTGCAGAACAATCAAACTGTAACTGGCGTCCATTCTGTCACACGGGACACGCAGCTTGCGCTGGGTCCCGAGTTCTAACATTCCATCTTCGGCCTCAGGCCGCGAGGCTGCTGGTCACATTCCACAGAATGAACACAACGAACAGCAAGACCATGATCGACAGGTCCAGTCGCACACCACCGAGGTTGAGCGGCGGAATTATCCTGCGCAGGAACTTCACGGGCGGGTCGGTGACCGTGAAGATCGCCTCCAGAAGGATGACGACCAGCCCGGTCGGTTGCCAATCTCTCGCGAAAGTCCTGATGAACTCGACGATGATTCGACCGATGAGAAGGAGCCAAAAAAGAAACAATACGATGTTGATCACCGTGAACACGATCACGGCTATACTCTGCCTGACTTCGCCGGGCTGAGCAAAGTGCGCTGGTCACAGCTCCGACTTGCCGCCCCAAGGGGAGAAACGATCACTGCTGGCTGTAGAAGCCGGTTTCCGCGATTCGCCTGCGCTCCTGCGGGGATACATCGACATCGGCCGGCGAAAGCAGGAACACCTTCGTGGCCACCTTGTCGAACGATCCACGGAGCGCGAAGGCCAATCCGGCAGCGAAGTCGACGAGTCGCTTGGCGTCGGCGTTGCTCATTTCGACGAGATCCATGATGACCGGAGTGCCGTCACGGAAACGCTCACCGATGGTGCGCGCCTCGCTGTAGTCCCTCGGGCGCAGGGTGGTGATCTTCGAGAGTGGGCCGCCGTCGTCGACGATCGGGCTGCGTCGGGTCTCGGCCCGCACGTCCATGCGGGTGTCCATCGCCAGCGCGCCACGAGTGGCAGCGCCTCGGGTCGACGGTCCTGCTGTGCCGCGTGCGCGTCCACCGATCGGAGCGAGCGTCGCAGCGGGGCGAGGAGCCTCGTAATCGTCGTAGTCGTCGTCGGCCTGCGCGTGCCGCGAGCCACCGAACGACGGCTTGACGAAGTCACGATCGTCGATGTCGTCGTAACCGTCACGGCCACCACGGGGACTGCGGCGGGTGTCCGGATCGTCGAGGTAGTCGTCCTCGTAGTCCGCGAGCGGAACCATGCCGAAGTACGCCTTGAACTTGTGCAGGGTGCTCATCGTTCTGCCTTCCGTGGCCGTGTCTACTGTCCATCTCCAGGTTCGCAAGTGTCTGTTGTGACTGATGTGATCCGTGGACTGTTATTGGGAGGCTATCGGCCGCGCACCGAGTATTGCGGTACCGACACGCACGCACGTCGATCCGTGTCGCACAGCAGCTTCCAGGTCCCCCGTCATGCCGGCCGACAACTCGCGGGCATCGGGATGATCACGCAGAAGTCGCTGATGCAGCACCTCGAGATCACCGAACGCAGCGTCCGCATCGGCGTCCAACGGAGGTACGGCCATGAGTCCGGCCAGACGCAAGCCGGGTGCGGTCGACACCGCGTCGGCCAACTCGTACAGGTCCCCGCGTTCGACGCCGCCGCGGTGGACATCGCCGTCGAGACTGACCTGAACGAGGACGTCGAGCGGCGTCGTCCGAGCGCCGTCGTCGAGTGCTGTCTCGGTGGCCTTGGACAGCGCGGTGACCAATCGAGCACTGTCCACCGAGTGAATGGAGTGCGCCCACGCAGCGATGGACTTCGCCTTGTTTCGCTGGAGATGCCCGATCATGTGCCACCGCGGCGGATCACCGCGGAACTCTTCGGCGGTCTCGGCCACCTTGGGCGACGCATCCTGCTCTCTGGACTCGCCGAACTCACGGCAGCCCAGCTCGTACAGGATCCGAACGTCGGACGCGGGGAAGAACTTCGTCACCGGCAGCAGAGTCACGGTCGAGTCTTCACGACCTGCGTCCGCACATGCTCGCGCCAGTCGTTCGCGTACCGACGCCAACGCGGCGGCGATCTCGGCAGCTCGGTCGGTGGACTCGCTCACGACATCCTCTCCTGGCCGGAGTCGGGAACCTCGTCTGCGGATGCGGAATCCATCCACACGACGCTCGCGATACGGCCGGTCGAACCTTCCCGGCGATGGCTGAACAGGGTGCGATCCTCGATGGTGCACCGGGGATCCTGAGCCACTCCGTGCAGTCCTGCGGCGATCAGCTGCGCGCGCACACCTGCCGGAATATCGAGACCGGGGGTGTTCCGAACCGTCGTCGTCGCGCTTCCGGGAAGGTGCTTGTCGACGTCGGCACGCATGTGTGCGGGTACCTCGTACTGACGCCCACTGGCCGCCGGGCCGAGGAAGGCCCCGATCCTCTCCGGGACCGCGCCCAGCTCGACCATCGACGCAAGTACCCGAGGAATGATGCCGATGCGGGCACCGACGCGGCCGGCGTGTACCGCGGCGATCACGCCCGCCTCTTCGTCGGACAGCAATACCGGGACACAGTCGGCGGTCAACACCACGAGCGCGAGATTGCGCTGCGTCGTCACCAACGCATCGGTCATGGGAACGGGCTCGGACACCGGCCCGTCCACCACCGTGACGGTGCGGCCGTGGACCTGTTCCATGAACACCATACGTTCGATGCCCATACCCAACCGGTCACCGAGGCGCCGACGGTTGGCCTCGACAGCAGCCGGGTCGTCGCCTACGTGGTCACCGAGATTGAAGGTGTCGAACGGCGGGGCCGACACGCCGCCTGCTCGCGTCGTCGACACCCGCCTGACCCGAAAGGAGTCACTCACCGCCGCATGAAGGACGGCACGTCGACCTCGTCTTCGCCGTCGTCCTCGGCGACGGGAACGCGGCGTCCGGATCCGACCGACTCACGGCCCTGACCGCCGGAATCCCGGCCGTGACCGGCTGCGGACTCGCGGCTGGACGATTCGCGGTTCGACGAACTGGACGAGTTCAGCGGGGGCAGGCTCGATCCGCTGGGTGCGCCGACCGGGTCGCGGAACACAGCGCCTTCGGTGCTGTCGTTGGAGCGTGAGGAGACCTCACCCGAGCGTGCCGATCCGATCGGGCCGCGGGTGGATGCCGCTGCCTCGACCGGACGACGCGTGGGCGTTCCTCCGTCGAACCCGGCGGCGATGACGGTGACACGAACCTCGTCGCCGAGAGAGTCGTCGATGACGGTTCCGAAGATGATGTTGGCGTCGATGTGCGCAGCTTCCTGGACCAGCGAGGCGGCCTCGTTGATCTCGAACAGGCCGAGATCCGAGCCACCCGCGATGGAGAGCAGCACTCCGCGGGCACCTTCCATGGACGCTTCCAGCAGCGGCGAGTTGATCGCGGATTCCGCGGCCTTGATCGCGCGGCCTTCACCGCGGGAGGAACCGATGCCCATCAGCGCACTGCCTGCGCCGGACATGACGCCCTTGACGTCGGCGAAGTCGACGTTGATCAGCCCGGGGGTGGTGATCAGATCGGTGATGCCCTGCACACCGTTGAGCAAGACCTCGTCGGCACTGCGGAACGCATCCATGAGGCTGACGGCCGCGTCGCCGAGCTGAAGCAGACGATCGTTGGGAATGACGATGAGCGTGTCGCAGGATTCACGCAGCTGCTGGATACCGGTGTCGGCCTGGCCACCACGGCGCTTGCCCTCGAAGGAGAACGGACGCGTCACGACGCCGACGGTCAGCGCGCCGAGCTTGCGCGCGATGTTGGCGACGACGGGAGCGCCACCGGTGCCGGTTCCGCCGCCCTCACCTGCGGTGACGAAGACCATGTCGGCACCCTTGAGGACCTCTTCGATCTCGTCCTTGTGGTCGTCCGCTGCGCGGCGACCCACCTCGGGGTCGGCCCCGGCACCGAGTCCGCGAGTCAGCTCACGGCCGACGTCGAGCTTGACGTCGGCGTCACTCATCAGCAAGGCCTGAGCGTCGGTGTTGACGGCGATGAACTCGACTCCCTTGAGTCCCTGTTCGATCATCCGGTTGACCGCGTTCACGCCGCCGCCGCCGATGCCGACGACCTTGATTACGGCGAGGTAGTTGTGCGGGGGCGTCATGGGCTCTCGCCTTCCGTGGATTGTTGCTCGAAAAATGTGGAAAACCCTCAACCTAAACCACAGGCTTAGAGCTATGTCAAGTACTCGACTGATCGGAACGCTATTCACCGACGGCCACGATCGCCATTAGGCGCGCCGATGCCGCGCCGAAAATATGAGCCTTTCGGGCCCGTTGCTATTTCGTGGTCGGAAGATCGGGACTGGACACGTCGAAAATCTGACCCGGTTGCGACAGCAACGCGATCGCCACCGCCCCCTTGCGCTCGGAGTTGTCCTTGTTCCCCCACACGACGGTCCGCCCGTCCAACAGGAGGATCGAGATGTCGGACAGCGTGCTCGCGCGCACTTCGCCGACCTGACCTCGGATCAGCGGCGGCAGCGAATCGAGCACAGTCAGTGCATCTTTCGTCACCGGATCGCCGAAGACAGGATTGTCGGTCACCAGTCGGACCACCCCGGGCGGAGGCGGTGCGACGGCGAAGTCCACGCCCGTTGCATCGAGCAAGTGAGCGCCGTCGGGGGAATCGACGAACGCCACCGGGACACGTTCTTCGACGGTGACCTGCACGGTGGACGGGTATTTCCGTTGCACCCGAACCGATGCCAGCTCCGGTATCGACGCAACACGCTGGGCCGCGGCCGCGGCGTCGACACGGACCAGCGGCAGGCCGGTCGGCACCTCGAGTCGGTCGAGGATCTCCTGTTCGGACACCGACGAGGCTCCCACGACCGAGATCGTCCGAACCGACAGCAGCGGCGTGAAGTAGACCAGTACTGCCGACCCGACGATCACTGCGACAACCGCCACGACGGCAAGCACCGCGCGACGGCGTGACCGTTTCACGCGAGCGCGCTCTTCTTCCCTGGCCTGCGCGCGAGCTTGCCTGTCTGTGACCGACGACGTCGAATCACCCTGCCCGGCAACGGGTTCCGATCTGGAAGCGCGGTCTCGATCGGACCGACGAGTCACGTCGACGGCCGATCCTTCGGTACCGCGCGGCCGGTCGTGGCACCGAAATCGGTTTTGGAACGAAGGGCGTCGAGAATGGGACCGCCGAGCATGGTCACGTCGCCCGCACCCATCGTGATCACCACGTCGCCGGGACGGCTGAGATTGGCCACCTGCTTGGCGACCAACGACAGATCCGGTTGGTAGTTCACCGGTTTGGTCACCGACGCTGCGACCAAGGCCCCGGTCACACCGGGCAGGGGTTCCTCGCGAGCGCCGTAGACGTCGAGCACCACGATCTCGTCGGCCAACGACAGTGCGGTACCGAATTCCTCGGCGAACGTCGCAGTACGTGAGTACAGATGCGGTTGGAACACCACCACGACCCGCCCCCGCTCGCCCGGAAGTGCTTGACCCGCGACCAACGCCTGCGCAGCGGTCAGCACGGCCCGCACCTCGGTGGGGTGATGGGCGTAGTCGTCGAACACTCGTACTCCGTGCTCGCGTCCGGTGAACTGGAACCGCCGGTGCACTCCCCCGAATCCGGTCAGCCCGGCCAGCAACTCCTCGACCCCCGCGCCCACCTGGCGGGCAGCCACGAACGCCGCCAGGGCGTTGAGGGCGGTGTGCCGTCCCGGTACTCCCAGCCGAACCGTGCGGGCAGAGTCCTCACCGGCGATCTGCAACTGCGCGACGCCGCCGATGTCCTCGGGCTCCCAGGCCAACAGGCGAACGGCCATCTCGACCGGTCCGGCGTCGACGTCGGACGACCCGTAGCCGAGCACCGTCACTCCGGGGAGATTCTTCTCGACCACGCGGCGGGCCAGAGCTGCCGAACCCGGATCGTCCATGCATGCCACCAGCACACCGCCCGGGTGCAGCAGCGCGGCGAAATCGTCGAACACCTTCACGTAGGCCTCGGTCGTACCGAAGAAATCGAGATGATCGGCCTCGATGTTCGTCACGATGATCACGTTCGCGGAGTACTGCAACAGCGAACCGTCACTCTCGTCCGCCTCGGCGACGAAGACGTCGCCACTGCCGTGATGCGCGTTGGTGCCGGCCTCGTTGAGCTCACCGCCGACGGCGAACGACGGGTCGAACCCACAGTGCTGCAGTGCGACGACCAACATCGATGTGGTCGACGTCTTGCCGTGCGTGCCCGACACCAGCAGGGTGCGGTACCCCTCCATCAACGACGCGAGGACGGCGGGCCGCAACACCACCGGAATCCCGCGATCGCGAGCCTCGACGAGTTCGGGGTTGGTCTTGGGTATGGCCGCGTGGGTCGTCACGACCACGGTGGGGCCGCCGTCGATCATGTCCAGCGCGCTTGCATCGTGCCCGATTCGCACCAGCGCACCGCGGGCTCGCAGCGCCAACACCCCGCGCGATTCCTTGGCATCCGATCCGGACACCTGACCACCGCGCGCCAGCAGAATGCGTGCGATCCCGGACATCCCGGCACCGCCGATTCCCACCATGTGCACCCGTTCGAGCACTGCCGGCAACTCCGACATCGCCGCACCCTCAGTTGTCACGCGGACGTCTCCCTCGTTCTGTGGCATTCTCGTCGCCGCCCGGTTCAGCGCCGCGCCGCGTGCGCGGTATCGAGCACGATCTGCGCAACGGCAGCCGCAGCACCCTTGTGACCGGCTCCTGCCGCAGCACGGGACATCGCGGCGATGCGCTCGGTGTCGGCCACCAAAGCGACGACCGTGTCGGTCACGTACTGCGCGCTCAGCGTCGCGTCGGCTACCAGGATGCCACCTCCGGCGTCGACGACGGGACGGGCATTGAGCTCCTGCTCACCGTTGCCGTGCGGTAGAGGCACGTACACGGCAGGAAGCCCGGTCGCGGAGACTTCGGCGACCGTCATGGCACCGGACCGGCAGATCGCGAGGTCGGCCGCCGCGTAGGCCAGGTCCATCCGGTCGATGTAGGGCACTGCGACGTACGGAGCATCCGGATTGCTCTGCTCCGCGTCCAGTGTGTTCTTGGGACCGTGTGCGTGCAGAACCGAGATGCCGGCGGCGGCAAGGGCGGCCGAGGCACCGGACACTGCGTCGTTGAGTGAACGCGCGCCCTGTGAACCGCCGAACACCAGCAGCACCGGCCCGTGTTCGGGCAGACCGAAATGAGCGCGAGCCTGCGACCGCATCGCTGCGCGATCGAGACCGGTGATGGTGGGCCGCACCGGAATTCCGATCACTTCTGCATCCTCGGACCCCGGTGCAGAGATACCAGATCCGGCGACGGCGGCAAGGACTCGTTCGGCGCTGCGTGCACCGACCTTGTTCGCGATGCCGGCGCGGGCATTGGCCTCGTGAATGATCACCGGAATACGGCCGCCGCGACCGAGAAGACGACCGCGGGCAGCGAGATACGCAGGAAGCGCGACGTAGCCGCCGAAGCCGACCAGTACATCGGCCTCGACCGCAGCGAAGATCTCCCGGGTTCGACGCACCGACCGTGCGACCCGAACCGGTAACTTCACCAGGTCGAGAGTGGGCTTGCGCGGCAGCGGCACGGGCGGTATCAGTTCCAGCGCGTAGCCGCGGGCGGGTACCAGTGTCGTTTCGAGCCCCCGGCTGCTGCCGAGGGCCGTGACGGTGACGGTGGGGTCGAGCTCGCGTAGGGCGTCGGCCACGGCGAGCGCGGGCTCGATGTGTCCGGCGGTTCCGCCTCCGGCCACCACCACGGATATCGGCCTCGATGTCTGCTTCACCGTCGATATCCTCGCTCACCCGAGCGGACCGGCGGACGACCGGGTTGCGGTTCCGGACGCGGCCGATACGGCGACCGAGGTCCGGCGGCGTACCCGCTGCCGGTGTCTCGGCGTTGGGGCTCGGCACGGCGGGCGTGGCCACGGGGTGCGTTCCTGACCGACCCGTTGGGGCCGGCCGTGTCCACCCGTGAACTCGACACCCGGGTACGTCCGGGCTCGGGTGACCGTGCCCCGCGGCCGTCCTTGTTCTTGCGGGACTCGAGACGTGTGCGATCCTGCGCCGCCAACGTGGGACGGGTCGATTTGGAGCGTGCCATCGCGGCCCGCTTCGGTGAGAAGACAGCAGGCAGCGGCAATCTCAGAGCTCGGGCGATACGACCCTCTTGCCCGGCGTGCAGTGCGGCGATGGCTTCCGGTTCGTGTCGGGCCGCACTGGCGATGATCCCGAACATCAACAGCGTGATGGCCGTGGACGTACCGCCGTAGGACACCAGCGGAAGCTGCAGACCGGTCACCGGCAGCAGCCCGACCACATAGCCGATGTTGATCATGGCCTGACCGAACACCCAGCACGTTGCGCCTGCAGTCAACAGACGCAGGAACGGATCGACCGACCGCATCGCGATGCGTAGGCCGGTGTAGACGAAGAGACCGAACAATCCGATGACGGCAAGGCAGCCGATCATGCCGAGCTCCTCGCCGATGATCGCGAAGATGAAGTCGTTGTGCGCGTTGGGGAGGTAGCTCCATTTCGCGCGACTCTGTCCCAATCCGCGACCGAAGAGTCCGCCGTCGGCCAAGGAGTACTTGGCCTGGGTGGACTGATACGACAGACCCTGGGTGTCCTCCCCCGGGTTGAGCCAGGCCTTGACGCGGTTCGAGCGGTAGCCGGCGGTGAACGCGAGCACGGTCGCCAGAGCCAAACCGGTCACCAGGACTGCTCCGAACAGCCGGGCGTTGAGGCCGGCGAACCACAGCAGTGCGACGAGAATGATGCCCAGGGCGATCGCGGTACTGAGGTTGGGCTGGAGCACGACGAGCAGACACATGAGCAGGCCCGCAGGCAGCAACGGCACCAGCAGTGACTTGATGTTGCCGTGCTCGCTGCGACGGGAGGCCAGCAGGTGCGCTCCCCACAGAACCAACGCGACCTTCGCCAGCTCGGACGGCTGGAACGAGACGACACCGAAGTCGAACCAACGCCGTGCGCCCTGACGCTCGGCACCGATACCGGGGATCAACACCAGCATCAACATCGTGATCGAGACCAGGAAGAGCGGGAACGACAATTTGCGCAGGTATCGCACCGGCAGTCGAAGCGCCGCATAGAACGCGACCACACCCAATGCGACACCGATCAGCTGTTGCGTGAACAGCGCGTAGCCGGACTCGTCGGCTGCGAACGATTCGGCCGACGACGCGGACAGCACCATCACCAGTCCGAGCACGGTGAGCAGCACCGCGATCGTGACGATGAGGTGGAACGACGCCAGCGGCCGACCGAACCACAGTCCGATTCGGGTGCGCGGCGTGGTGGTGCGACGAGGTGGACGCGCCGGTCGAGCTGCGGTGGTCACGATCGCGGCGATCCGAGGGCGGCGATGTCGAGGCGCTCGACGGACTCGGCGAAGCTTCGGCCGCGGTGACCGTAATCGACGAACATGTCCAACGACGCAGCCGCGGGGGCCAGCAGGACGGTATCGCCGGAGGCGGCGAACCCCGCAGCGTGGTCGACGGCCGCTCGCATCACCGCATCTGCATCTTCAGCCTCATGAGTCACACCAGCATCGTCTCCCGAAGGGAGCCTGACGACCGGAACATCGGGGGCGTGTCGCGCCAAAGCCTCTGCGATCTGCATCCCATCGCGGCCCAACACCACCGCAGCCACGAGCCGATCGGCGATTTCGACGACCAGATCGTCGATCACCGCACCCTTCAACAACCCGCCCGCGATCCACACGACCCGATCGTGCGCGAGGATCGACGAGCGCGCGGCATGCGGATTCGTCGCCTTGGAATCGTCGACGAACGTCACCCCAGCGAGTTCACGCACCACTGCGGCCCGATGCGGTCCCACCCGGTACGTCCGCAAACCGTTTCGGACGGCCTCGGCGTCGACACCGATCGATCGCGCCAACGCAGCCGCGGCCAACGCGTCGAGCACACCGGACGGGCCACTCGGTTCCACCTCGTCGGCCCGGAGCAACTCGACGTTGTCCCCGAACGCACGGTCGACGAGCATTCCCGCCCGCACTCCCAACTCGCCCGCGGCGGGTTCGTCCAGCCGGAAACCGACGACCGTCTCAGCAGGTGCCCCCGCCCGCAGACCGGCCGCCACCGCATCGTCGAGTCCCACGACCCCGACGTCCCCGCTCAACGCGCGCGCCTTGGCCTGGACGTACCCGTCCATGCCCCCGTGCCAATCCAAATGATCCTCGGCAATGTTGAGCACCACCCCCGCCGCGGGACGAACCGACGGTGCCCAGAACAACTGGAAGGACGACAGCTCGACCGCGAGGACACGGGGATGCGGGGTACCGCGCAACGCGTCGGCGATGGGGAGGCCGATGTTTCCGCAGGCGACGGAGTCGATTCCGGCAGCGACGAGGATCGACGCGAGCATCGAGGTGGTGGTCGTCTTACCGTTCGTGCCGGTGACCACCAGCCAGCGAGCTCGCGGGCCGTACACCTCGGCGCGGTCGAGATGCCACGAGAACTCCACGTCGCCCCACACCGGGACGCCGTGGTCGGCGGCCGCAGCCAGCACCGGAGAGTCCGGCCGGAACCCGGGACTGGTGACGACGAGCGCAAAGGCCGCGATCGCGTTCGAATCGGCGAGCAGATCGTCCTGAACCACTACGGCAGCACCGAGCGCCGACGCCTCGTCGAGCGCAGCTCGGTTCGAGTCGGTGACGGTCACGAGTGCGCCGAGGTCCAGCAGTGGGCGTACGACGGCCAGCCCGGAGATGCGCGCACCGGTGACCAGCACGGAACTACCGCGCAACCAGGACAGATCGGTCGAGGCTTCGGTCATCGCCTAACCGCCCACAGCCGCGAGGTATTCGCTGTAGAACAGTGCCAAGCCGACGGCCGAGGCAATCGCGGCGAGCAACCAGAACCTGATGATGACCGTCGTCTCGGCCCAACCGGCCAACTCGAAGTGGTGATGGAACGGGGCCATTCGGAACACGCGTCGCCGACTCGACCGGAACACTGCAACCTGGATGACGACCGACGCTGCTTCGGCGACGAACAACGCGCCGATGACCACCATGATCAGTTCGGTCTTGGTGACCACGGACAGTCCTGCGATCAGGCCGCCCAGAGCGAGGGATCCGGTATCGCCCATGAAGATCTTGGCGGGCGCGGCGTTCCACCACAGGAAACCGATGCAGGCACCGGCCGCCGACGCGCACACCAGCGCCAGGTCGAGAGGGTCGCGTACGTCGTAGCAACCCGGCGCAGGACCGGCAGGCCCTGCACACGCCTGCCGGTACTGCCAGAAGGTGATGACGGTGTACGCCCCGAGGACCAATGTCATGGACCCGGCCGCCAGGCCGTCGAGGCCGTCGGTGAGATTGACCGAGTTGGACCACGCGATCACCAGCAGACAGACGAAGAACACGAAGACAGCAGCCGACATCGACCACGTTGCGATGTCGCGCACATACGACAGTTGAGTGCTGCCCGGAGTCAATCCGTCGTCGCTGCGAAACTGCAGGACCAGGATGGCGAACAGCACCGCCGCGGTGATCTGGCCGACGTACTTGCCGGTGGCGTTCAGACCGAGGTTCCGCTGCTTACGAATCTTGATGAAGTCGTCGAGAAAGCCGACGAGGCCGAGCACGGTGGTCAGGCCGAGTACGAGTAGAGCCGAGGCCGACGGCCCCTCGGCGTCGTATCCGATGCCGATCAGGTGCGAGCCCCAGTAGCCGGCCCAGATCCCGACCAGGATCGCCACGCCGCCCATGGTGGGAGTACCGCGCTTGGACTGATGGCTCGCCGGGCCCTCGACCCGGATCTCCTGGCCGAAGCCCTGTTTCGAGAAGGTCTTGATGAGCACCGGAGTCAGCAGAATTGCGACTGCAAGTGCGATCCCTCCGGCGAACAGGATCTGTCTCACTGCTCGCCCTCCGACGGTTCGGCCAACAGGGCGTCGGCCGACGGTTCGGCCAACAGGGCGTCGGCAACGGTCCACATCGCGCCCGACTGCGAGGCCTTCACCAGAACGATGTCGCCGGCGCGAACCTCGTCCTCGAGCACGGCGATGGCGGTCTCGCGGTCGGGTACGAGCATCGATTCCTCGCCCCAGGACCCTTCCATGACGGCACCCTGATGCAGCGCACGCGTGGGCCGACCCGAATCGACGATGATCAACCGATCGACGTCCAGGCGGACGGCGAGCCGACCGATCGCATCGTGCTCCACCACCGATTCGCCGCCTAGCTCGCCCATCTCCCCCAGCACCGCCCAACTGCGCCGCTTCGGCCCGTCATCACGCCGCGACATCGACACCAGCGCCTTGAGGGCGGCCCGCATCGAATCGGGATTCGCGTTGTACGAGTCGTTGATGACGGTGACGCCGTCCGCGCGGGTGCGTACATCCATCCGGCGGATCGAGGTGGGTACCGCGGTCGAGAGCGCTTCGGCAACCTGGGCCACGCCGGCCCCGCACTCGAGCGCGACGGCCGCGGCAGCCAGGGCGTTGCCCACCTGATGTTCACCGTGCACCGCCAGGGTGATGTGCGCTGTGCCTGCCGCACACACGAGGGTGAACGACGCTCGCGCATCGGTGTCGACCACGACGTCGACGGCCCGGACGTCGGCGTCCGCGTTGAGTCCGACGGTGACGACGGCCGCCTTCGTGCGTGTCGCCATCTCGGCGACCAGACGATCGTCGATGTTGAGGATCGCCACGCCGCCGTCCGCGGCAGCGGGCAGTGCCTCGACCAATTCGCCCTTGGCCAACGCGATGGCGGCACGTGAACCGAACTCGCCGAGGTGCGCGGTTCCGACGTTGAGGACCACCCCGATCCGCGGCGGCGCAAGCCTGGCGAGCTCGGCGATGTGGCCGATTCCCCGGGCGGACAGCTCGAGGGCGAGGAAGTCGGTATCGGCGTCGGCCCGCAGAGCAGTCCATGGATGCCCGAGTTCGTTGTTGAACGATCCGGGTGGGGCCACCACGGATCCGAGCGGACGCAGCACCGCCGAGATGAGATCCTTCGTCGACGTCTTGCCCGACGACCCCGTCACGCCCACCACGGTCAGGTCGTGGCGCGCGGTCAGTTCGAGCACCGATTCCCGGGCCAACGCACCGAGCGCGGTCAGCACCGCAGCGCCGGCCCCCTCCGGGTCGTGTTCGAGTGCCATCGCACGGCTCGAGTGCGGTGCCGGCCGAACGACGACAGCCGGGACGCCTACCGGACGCGCCGCGAGAACGACAGCAGCGCCTGCGGCCACGGCGTCGGCCGCGTGCTCGTGGCCGTCCACCTTGGCACCGGGCAGGGCGAGAAAGACACTGCCGGGTGTGACCTTGCGTGAGTCGAACTCCACCGGCCCGGCGACCAGCACCGTCGGGTCCGCCACGTCGTGCAGTTCGCCGCCGACGATCTCGGCGATGCGAGCGATCGAGAGCGGTATCACCGTGCGCCTGCGCTCGTGGTGACCAGTCGTGCGTCGATGGCCGATGCGAGTACCACTCGGTCGTCGAACGGATACTTCACCCCCGCCACCTCCTGGCCCGTCTCGTGTCCTTTACCTGCGATCAACACAACGTCCCCCTCACGTGCCCACGCCACGGCTTGTTCTATCGCCGCTGCGCGGCCTTCGACATTTCGTACTTCGCCACGAGCGTCGTCGGGCACCGACAGTGCACCGTCTTCGACGGCATGCCGTATCGCTGCCGGATCCTCACTGCGCGGATTGTCGTCGGTCACCACGAGCAGATCGGCACCGCGCGCTCCGGCCGCGCCCATCAGAGGGCGCTTGGCGGTGTCTCGATCCCCGCCGGCACCCAACACGACGGCGATACGTCCACGGGACGACTCTCGCAGAGTCGCCAGCACCGCTTCGACCGCAGCGGGCTTGTGGGCGTAGTCGACCACCGCGAGGAAGTCCTGGCCGCGATCGATTCGTTGCACTCGACCGGGCACGTCGACGGTCGCGATTCCGGGCGCCGCCGTCGCGGCATCCACGCCTGCCGCTTCGCAGGTCGCGAGCGCGAGCACGGCGTTGGCGACGTTGTAGCGACCCGGCAGACGCACCGACACCGGCAACGACGTTCCGTTCGGATCGGCAACGGTGAACGACTGCGTTCCGTCGTCGTGCTTGGCCCACTCGGAGACGGTCCACTGCGAGTCGGCACCGGTGGACACCGTGACGACCGTGGATCCTGCCGACCGGGCGATATCGGCCATCCGCACGCCCCAGGCATCGTCGACGCACACGACCGCTGTGTCTGCCCGTACCGGCGAATCGACCCCGAACAGCCGGCTCTTGGCCAGAAAGTAGTCCTCGAGCGAGTCGTGGAAGTCGAGATGATCCTGGGACAGGTTGGTGAACGCGCCGACCGCGAAGTCGGTGCCGTCGACTCGGCCGAGGGACAACGCATGGGAGGACACTTCCATCACCACGGTGTCGACTCCGGCCTCGACCATGACGGCGAAGAGCGCGTGCAACTGCGGAGCCTCGGGGGTGGTGAGAGCGCTCGGTACGTGCCGGCCCACTACGCGGGTCTCGATCGTGCCGATCAGTCCGCAGCGGCGGCCTGCGGTTGTCAGGCCGGCCTCCACGAGGTACGCGGTCGTCGTCTTGCCCGACGTGCCGGTGATTCCGACGACCGTCATCTTCGACGACGGATTGCCGTACACGAGGGCGGACACGGTTCCGAGCACCTGGCGTGGTCGGTCGTGCACGAGGACAGGAACCTGGCGATCGGCGGTGGCGAGGACGCGGCGGACGATGTCGGCACCGGATGGGTCGGTGAAGACCGCCGCTGCACCCCGCTCGATCGCGTCGGCGGTGAACTCGGCTCCGTGCCGAGCGGATCCGGGTAGCGCGGCGAAGAGATCGCCGGGACGAACGGACTGCGCTCGCAGATCGATTCCGGTGACCTGCACTCCGTCGAGGTGTCCCCACTCGATCGTTGCACCGACAGCGGACGCCACGTCGGATACGTCGGTGTGCGGCGGATTCGCCGGCCGAGACCCCGGAGCGGGTTGTGAATCCGATGACACAGTCACTCCTGCTCCCTTCCTCTGTACTGCCACCGCACACTGCGTCAGCTCGAACACGCTGCGGTGGCTGATCGACGAACACGCCTCGAGCCGATGTGTCAGATTACCGGCGACCGCGATCGGCATGCTGCCGCCCCGATTCCCGGACCGACAGATTCGAGCCTCAGTCGGCCTGAAGAACCAACTTGGGGCCCGGGTCTGCGGACATCGGAACACTGTCGCGCTGCAACAGCCAGCTGGCGATGTTGTGGAACAGCGGTGCGGCCGATTGCCCTCCCGAGCCGTCGGCACTGCGGGACGGCGCGTCCAGCATGATCCCGATCACGTAGCGAGGATCGTCGGCCGGAGCGATACCCGCGAACGTGATCCAGTACTTCGAGTTCGAGTAGCACTTGCACTCGGGATCGACCTGCTGGGCCGTGCCGGTCTTACCACTGATCTGGTAGCCCTCGACACCCGCGGCGACTCCGGTACCGCGCTGATTTCCAGTGTCGTCCTGGGTGACCGACCGGAACATGTTGCGGACCGTCTTCGCCGTATCGGAACTGACCACGTACACCCCGTCGGGTCGCGGCGTCTCGGATCGTTCGCCGTTGGCGTCCACCGTTGCCGCGACGATCCGAGGCGGGATGCGCACACCGTCGTTGGCGATCGCCTGGTACATCCCGGTCATCTGCAGGAGCGTCATCGACAGACCCTGCCCGATCGGCAGGTTGGCGAAGGTACCGCCCGACCACTGATCGCGGCTGGGCACGCTGCCTGCGCTCTCGTTGGGGAGGCCGACGTCGCTGCGCTGGCCCAGGCCGAACTTGTTCAGCATGTCGGCATACCGATCCTCGCCGACACGTTGAGCCAGCATCAGAGTCCCCACGTTGGAGGACTTACCGAACACTCCGGTGGAGGTGTACGGCGCAACTCCGTGTTCCCAGGCGTCCCGGACCGAGACACCGGACATGAAGATGTTGCCCGGTACCTGCAGCACCTCGTCGGGTGTGGTGAGCCCGTACTCGATAGCGGCTGCAGCAGTGATGATCTTGTTGACCGAACCGGGCTCGAACGGCGTCGTGACGGGCAGATTGCCCATCTCCTTGGTCCGTTCGTTGTTTCCGACGCCGATTCCGGGGTTGAACGTGTTGTCGTTCGACATGGCCAGCACTTCGCCGGTGTGCGAATCCTGAACGTAGGCAGACGCATTCTTGGCCCCGGACAGATCTTTCGCCAGCTGCACTTGCTGCTGTACGTAGTACTGCAGGTCCGCGTCGATGGTCAGTTCCACGTTCGAGCCGTTGACCGCGGGCTGCTTGTCGCGCCAGCTGCCGGGAATGACGGCCCCGTCGGAGCCGCGATCGTAGGTCTGCGATCCGTCGGTACCGGCGAGCGTGGCGTCGAGCGAATCCTCGAGCCCGAGCAGGCCGTGTCCGTCCCACCCGGTGGCCCCGACGATGTTCGCGGCGAGCGAGCCACCCGGGTACTCGCGGATGTCCTGACGTTCGAGCCCGACCTGCTTGAATTCCTTGCTGATGTTCGACGCCACGGTGGCGTCCACACCCCGTGCCAGATAGGTGAATTCGTCGTTGCTCTTCAGTTTCGCGAGCAGATCCTTCTTGCTGACGACGTCACCGAGATCGCTGTGGATCCGCTCGGCGATGTCGTCGAGGTACTTGTCGGTTTCCGGCTTCGTCGGATCCTTCGCGCGTGCCTCGTCGAGTTCTCTACGAACCCGGACCGGCTGGAACGTCAGCGCTTTCGCTTCCATGGTGAAAGCGATCGGGTTTCCGTTGCGATCGAGGATCGAGCCGCGCATCGCCGGATCGACGAGGGTGGTGGTGCGCTGCGAGGCGGACTCGGCCGACAGTGTCGGCGCATCGAATCCTTGTATCCAGAGCAACTGTGCCGCGACGACCGCCAAGGCCACGTACATCAAGATGCGGCCCGTACCGTGCCGAAAACGAAATGTGGACGAGTCCAAACGCTTTCGTCCCGGCCGCGCTCGATCTGCGGGCCGGGGACGTGACGCAGGCGACGGCCTGGTCACTGCTCGTCACCGGAGGATTCGCCGGGGGCGGGAGCCGAGGGGGTGCTCATGGGAACCAATTGTTCAGCAAGCGCGGCAGTTCCGGCACCATTGGGCGCACTCGGCGTGGCGGCACGGGTGTCACCTGTGCCCGTCGGCCTGGTGGGCTGCGACGCACTTCTCGGAGTCTGCGACTGCGCCGACTGTTGTGCGGGATTCTGTGTCGACGCACTCGGAACCGAGCCCTCCCCCGAGCCGGTGGCGGGAGGCGGATCGAGGGGTGCAACCGGCGCACCGTCGGCGGGAGCGGGCGTGCCGACGACCTGCACACCGCCCTCGGGGGCTACGACGAGGCGGGCGGGGTTCTTGGCGGGGACCATTCCGATCGCGGCGGCTTTGCGCGCGAGCTCGGGCGCAGATTCCGCGAGCTCGACGTCACGCTGCAAGGAGGCACGCTGTTGTGCGAGCTCGGCGTTGACGGCCTTGGCGGCACTGAGGTCGTAGGAGTCGCCCGCCGAGCGCGTCGTCAACAACAACGTCAAGCCGAGCCCGAGGGCAAGCAGACCGATGACCAGGGCTACGAACGGGATTCGAGCCGCAATGGCGCTGCCGTTGAGCGTCGGGCGAAGTGAGGCCGCTGAACCGCGAGCAGAATCCGACGTATGTATCGAGGCACGCTGCTGCCTGCGCTCGTAGGCGCGCAATGCGGCTCCGGACCGACCACCGCGGCCGGCCCGCTCGGGTCGAGTAGCCGGAACCCGATTGCGTTGTGTTCCAACAGTTGTGCCTGGAACCGTCATTCCGCTCTCCTTGCAATCCGTTCGGCGGCGCGCAACCTCACCGGGGCCGAGCGTGGGTTGACTTCGATTTCCTCGTCCGAGGCGCGTTCCGCACCTCTGGTCAACAGCCGAAATTCCGGACCCATCCCGGGAAGTTCGACCGGCAATCCCTCGGGACTTCGAGACTTGATCCGAGGGGCCAACTCCTGCTTGACAACTCGATCTTCGAGCGACTGATACGACATGAAGACGACGCGGCCGCCGACGGCCAAGGCGTCGAGTCCGGCCGGCACCGCGGCTTTGAGCGAATCGAGCTCCCCGTTGACCTCGATACGCAGCGCCTGGAAAGTTCGCTTTGCCGGATGCCCACCGGTGCGGCGAGTCGCGGCCGGTATTGCGGCATACAGCAATTCGACCAACGGGCCGCTCGTCGTGAACGGCGTGTGCTCACGTCGCCGCAGAATTGCGGACGCGATCTTGCCTGCGAACCGCTCTTCTCCGTAGGTGCTGAGCACGCGAGCGATATCGCCGTGCGAGTACGTATTGAGCACGTCGGCTGCCGTGATGCCCTGCGTCGGATTCATCCGCATGTCCAGCGGTGCATCGACGGAATACGCGAAGCCGCGGTCCGACTCGTCCAGCTGCATCGACGACACTCCGAGGTCGAACAGGATGGCGTGAACGGAATAGGTCGCGGGAAGTCCGGCCTCGTCGAGGGCGGCGGCAATGCCCTCGTATGTGGTGTGCACCAGAGTCGTTCGATCCGAGAAAGCGGCCAGTCTGGCACCCGCCTTGTCGAGCGCGTCAGGATCGCGATCGAGTCCGATGAGGTGCAGACCGGGATACTTCCGTAGAAAGTGTTCGGCGTGACCGCCGAGTCCGAGCGTGGCGTCGATCATGACCCGAGTCGTGTCGGGGTCGTCCGCCGATTCCACTGCGGGCCCGAGAAGCTCGTCGGCACGCTCGAGTCGAACGGGGACGTGGATCGGGCCGCCGGAGCGACGGTGAGTGCGGTCGGCGGACGCGTCGTTCTCGTCCGGCCCGGCTCCCTCCGTCATGGTCCCTCCCGGTTGCGTATACGTACTTCTCGCCCGGGTCCGGGCCCTGCGGGTCGTCCATTGCGGCCGGTGCGAATGCTTCGAGGTCCCTGTCCGATAGGGAACCTGGCGTTGGGGAAGAACGTCAGGGTCCTGATCTGCGAAACCTGGCGTTGGGGAAGAACGTCAGGGTTCTGATCGGGCAGAGGCCTCGCTGCACTCGCAGCCGGCCTCGGTGGTCTACAAGATCCCTCCGAGGGATTCGTCGAACGCGTCGGAGAAATCCTGCTCGTTCTCGGCGGAGTAGCGGGCCCAGGCTTCGTCGTTCCAGATCTCGATGAAGTCCATCGATCCGATCACCACGCAGTTGCGTTCGAGTCCCGCATACCGACGGTGCTCGGGACTGATGGTGATACGGCCCTGTCCGTCCGGCCGCTGTTCGTCGGTTCCCGAAAAGAACTGGCGCACATAGGCACGGGCTTTGGGGTTGGCACGAGAGGCCGCCGTCAACTTTCGAGAACGCTCTGCGAAGTCTGCCGCGGTGTAGACAGCAAGGCTGAAATCCTGCCCCTTGCTCACCATGACACCTCCCGCAAGCGCGTCCCGAAACTTGGCCGGCAACGTGAGTCGACCCTTGTCGTCGAGCTTCGGCGTGTAGGTACCGAGAAACACTCGCCACCTCCAGCCTCGACTCTCCGCTGCGGACCACTTTACCCCACTCTCCCCCACTTCGAACCATTCACAGCCCGAAAACTTTGTGGACAACCACATATCCGCAGCTCAGACGCAAGAAGATTGCCCGTTCAGGTTGCCGCGTTCGACGTCGGCCCTGATCTGGCCGACGCAATCCCCCGGGGCGCGCGGCGTCGCGAGCAGGCACTTTGTGCGACAACCCGCCTGACAAGCGCAGCTGGACCCTGAAAGTGGGGACTGGGTGGGGTGAAGTGGGGACAATGGCGGCTGTGGGGGGAAGTGGGGAGTTCGCCCCGGAACCACCACCCGGGAACCACCGCACGGGAACGATCGCCCCGCGTCGTCGCTGGGGCGCACTTGATCGAGCACGCCGCGCGACAGGGGCTACGGAATGCTCGCCGTATCGAAGAGCCGTGGAACGACAGCAGCACCTCACCCGAGGGTGAGGTGCTGCTGTCGAATCGGTGAAGTTGTGGTGGGTGACCGTCAGGCCCAGGAAGATCCGGACGGCGGAGTCATATCACTCCTGATCGAACCGCTTACGAAAACGGTCTTCCATTCGAGAGGTGAAGCTGCCGCCCTTGCGGCCACCACTCGATTTCGGCTGAGCACTACGACCTTGCGTGCCGGCTCGGTCGCTTGCGCTACCTTCTTCGCCGGTCGCGGCAGCTCCCTTCTTGGAGCCGCCGAACAAGAACAGTGCCCCGGCACCGAACATGAAGAGAAAGCCGATGAGGCTGACGACGAGAAAACCCAGACTGTTCGTCGACAGTGCTACACCGGCGACGAGCAACACGAGTCCCACGACGAACAACGCGGCAGCCTGAAAACGCCTCTTGCTCGACGCCGCGCGAACGCGACCGCCCCTCACATGGGACGCGAATTTGGGATCCTCGGCGTAGAGAGCGCTCTCGATTTGATCGAGCATGCGCTGCTCGTGCTCGGAGAGTGGCACGGTACCTCCCCCTGCACAGATAATGAGAGTCGTTTCGGTTCAGAAGCGACGGGAAGCTGACCTTGGCGGCTACCTACTGACGATGATACGAGCTGAATCGGCCGCTTACCACCTACTCGCACTATGTGTTCCTGAGAAACGACCAAGTTTTCGAGACGGACGTCTCGGAAACACTTGTCGAACACCGTGTGACGTGGCCGTTCACGTCCGTTCGAACTCGAGGAATCGACGCGGCGGGCTATGCGGACAGCGGTGCCGCCATCGGATCGACGGGCTGGAACCTCGACTGACCGCCCAACCGGTCCTCGACCGCGTTCAGAAAACGACTGACGTGTCGATAGAAGTCGTCGGCGTCGACGTCTCCGACAGCGGACGAGGCACCCGCCTCGACTGCCGCGCGGGTTGCGGAGAAGGACGAGAAGTACTCGGACCAGATCGCCAGATCCGGCGCAGCCTTCGCCATCAGAACCCAGGCGTTGCGTGAACGTGGCCGCGAGCCGATCGAATTGGGCAGCGATGCCAGGACTGCGGCAGCACCCTTGAGTGCGGCGATGTAGCTTCCGAGGAAGCGGTCCCCCGCATCGCGCTCACCGATGGATTCGGACAGCAACGCATCGGCTCGACCGAGCAGGACCTGCGCCTGACGCGACACCGGCGACCGCACGCCGACATCGAATGTCTTCGTCATCGTCATACTCGAACACCTCCAGTTCGAATCTCCGGGCGCGCTACCGACACGCCTGGAACCGTGATGAAGCCTTACAGTCGAACTCCGGGAGAATCCGCCTCGTTCGTCGAGGTGATCCACCGGCGCGCTCGGCCCCGATCATCGAACACCCGTTCGACACATTCAATATAGCTGTGCCCACCGACAAGTTGCCGAAGAAAGGGTGAGAACCGTCGTCACCGATGCGCAGACAACCCCCTACGTGGTCGATCTGACGCCCCAGGAATTCCGTCGGCGCTTGTTCGAAGCTCTGGCGATCTACGTCGAGGCCATGGGATATCCCCGCGGAACCGAGCACAGCCGCGCACCGATGTGGACTGAGCATCTGCACCGGCCGGGCTGGCGAGCGGTGGGAGCCATGGTGCCCAATCCCGACAAGACGCAGCCGGACACGCTGGTCGCCGTTGCGTACGGGTATCACGGCGCGCACCATCAGTGGTGGCATCAGCAGGTCCGCGACGGATTGCGCCGCGCCGGACACTCGACACAGCACGTCGACGCCACCCTCGGCGACTACTTCGAATTGACCGAATTGCACGTACTACCGAGCGCGCAAGGACACGGACTCGGCGGGCGTCTCTGTCGCAAGCTGCTCGACGGTGTCCGAGCGCACTCTGTGATGTTGTCCACACCCGAGGTCGCGCAGGAGGACAACCGCGCCTGGCGGTTGTATCGACGGCTCGGCTTCGAGGACGTACTGCGGCACTTCACGTTCGCCGGCGACCGGCGCCCCTTCGCGGTGCTGGGCCGCCGGTTGCCGCTCGACGGGCCCGTAGCCTGAAGGTGTGATCGATGCTGTGGTGGTGGGCTCCGGCCACAATGCCCTGACTTCTGCCTGCTACCTGACCGATGCCGGAATGTCGGTGGAGATCGTCGAACGCGACACCGTCGCGGGCGGTGCGGTGTCGACGGTGGAGCGCTTCCCCGGCCATCGAGTCGACCGCGGCTCCTCCGCGCACATCATGATCAGGCACACCGGGATCGTCGAAGAGCTCGGACTCGAAGAATTCGGGCTGCGCTACATCGACTGCGATCCGTGGGCATTCGCCCCGGGCGACGTCGACACCGCCGAACGCGCCATCGTCTTCCATCGCAGCCTCGATAGAACGTGCGAGTCCATCGCTGCCGCCTGCGGGCCCGCTGACGCGCGCGCCTACCGTTCCTTCGTCTCGGTGTGGGGCCCGCGCAGCGAACGCACCATGCGCGCATTCGGTGGGCCGCCCACCGGGTCCAAACTGCTCCGATCCTTCTGGGGACTCGGTGCGCCCGACGGCGGCAGCTCGCTCTCGCGCGAGTTTCTCGCCACCGGCGATTCCCTGCTGGACGAAATGTTCACGAGTGAGCGACTCAAGGCTGCGCTGGCATGGTTCGGAGCGCAGTCCGGCCCGCCGATGTCCGAGCCCGGCACCGCCCCGATGGTCGGCTTCGCGGCTCTGATGCACACGCTCCCACCGGGCCGCGCCGTCGGCGGTAGCGGCGCACTGACCGAGGCGATGATCGCCCGGCTGCACCGGGACGGGGCAGCGCTGACGCTCGGCGATGCCGCCGTATCGCTGACGCGTCGCGCGCACGGCTGGACGACGAGGACCGCGTCGGGACGGGAGATCGACAGCACGATCGTCGTGGCCGGATGTCACATCCTGACCACGCTCGACCTGCTGGCGGAGGGCGGACACGACGCGGCGCAGCTGGCCCGATGGCGCTCCACCATTCGGGTGGGTCCGGGGATCGGTACCGCGGTTCGGTTGGCCACCGACGCGCTGCCGCAGTACCCGAGCGCCGACTGCATCGAGGACGGTACCCACGGTCTCGCGCTGCTCGTCCGCGACCGCGCGCAATTGCGGTTGGCTCACGGGCACGCCCTCGCCGGGGAGCTGCCGCCGACACCCGCAGTTCTCGGCATGTCGTTCAGCGCCCTCGATCCGACGATCGCGCCGCCGGGTCAGCATCAGATCTCCCTGTGGTCGCAGTGGCATCCGCACACTCTCGCCGATGGCCGCCGGTGGCGCTCGAACGTACCGGGGCAACGTTCTTTGGCCGAGGTCGAGGGTGATCGAATCGTCGCCGAGCTCGATCGCTACGCCCCTGGATTCGCCGCGTCGGTCCTCGATCGGTACGTACAGTCGCCGCCGGACATCGAGCAGGAACTCGGAATGATCGGAGGCAACATCATGCACCTGGACATGTCACTGGACCAGATGATGATGTGGCGTCCTCATCCCCAACTGGCCGGCCACCGCGTTCCCGGAGCAGACGGTCTCTATCTCACCGGCGCGTCGACTCACCCGGGAGGCGGCGTCACAGCGGCCAGCGGCCGTTCGGCGGCGAGAATCGCACTCGCGGACGCACGCGCGGGGCGTCGTCGCGCATTCTTCAGCAGGAGACGAGCATGAAGATTGCCCCGACGGTCTTCGCGATCGGTGCCGTCGCCGCCCAGATCTGCTATCCGCTCGTATCGGGTTCGACGCGGGACGCGGTGACCATCGCGGTGGTCGCGCTACTCGCGCTGGCGTCGATCGCGCACGCCGTGCTGTACCGCGGAAAGCTGTGGGCGGCGGCTCTCGTGATCCTGACTGCAGGAACGGGATTCGTGTCCGAACTCGTCGGCACAGCCACCGGGTTTCCCTTCGGCGAGTACTTCTACGCGCAGAATCGACTCGGCCCCAGCCTGTTCGAGGTCCCCGTGGTGGTTCCACTCGCCTGGACGGCGGGGTTCTATCCGATCTGGTGCGCGGTCACGTTCATCGTCGGCCATCTCAGCGCGACACGGCTCCGAGCGTCTGCATTCCGAATCGCCGCGGTCGCAGTCGGGATGGTGGGCTGGGACCTGTATCTCGATCCTCAGATGGTCACCGACGGCCAGTGGACCTGGACGTCCGGTGCCGTCGGACTGCCGGGTGTGTCGTCGATCCCGTTGACCAACTACGCGGGTTGGCTGTTGGTGGCGACATTGATGGCCGCAGTCATGGAAGCGGTGAACCGCGTGGTGGCCCCGCGCGCGTCCGACGACGTCGTTCCCATCGGGCTGTTCCTGTGGACGTGGCTGGGTTCGGCGCTCGCGCACGCGGTGTTCCTCGACGGACCCGAACTACGATTCTCGGCCGTCTACGGATTCGTCGTCATGGGTAGTGTCGGAATCCCGTTGCTGTGGATCGCACGTCGTCGCGGATCTCTACGTAGCCGACACGCACCGATGGCAACCCCTGCCGACTGACACCGACGCGACGCCCTGGCACGATGTCGCTGTGCAGTCGACATCACGAACATCCGCTCGAACCCGCCGACGCCGAGTTCTCTCGGTGCTCGCCCTGACGCTGCTGGTCGCGCCGATGCTGGCCGGCTGCTTGCGGGTCCAGGTCACGATGGGTGTGTCGGCCAACGACCGGGTGGCGGGTCAGATCGTCGCGGCGACGGTCCCCACCTCCGACACCGACACCGGCCCCGAACTCGTGGTGCCCTCCTCGATCGAGGACAAGGTCCGCGTCGAGCCGTACAACCAGGACGGGTACGTCGGGTCGCAGGCCATCTTCGACGACCTCTCGTTCGGTGATGTTCAGACACTCGGTTCGATCTTCCAGAACGCGGCCGGATCGTTTCAGCTGACCCTGCAGCGTTCGGGCGACACCGTGACGCTCGCCGGTAACGCCGACCTGTCGTCGGTACCGGTGCAGGGGTCCGACGTGCAGTTCACGATTGCGTTTCCCGCCCGTATCGGGACCACCAACGGCACTCGCGAAAGCGACAACTCGATCTCGTGGAAGCTGCCGGCAGGCGAAGTCACCTCGGTGCGTGCCGAGGTCAACTACCCGGACCCCAACACTCGTAGCTTCGCCGGCTGGGCGGGCATCGTGGGCGGCGTGACCGTCGGAGTGGCCGCTATCGTCGGTGCCATGGCCTGGGTGTCGCGGAACCCACCGTTGGGCAACCGTCGTAAGCGCGCTGCCGAGACGGGCGAGTCGAACGACCGAACGTCGGTGTGATCGCCCCCATCTCGTCCCGCACGACAGATCTCGCCGAATGACGGTCCTGACCCGGGCGACTCGGGCGACTGCCGTTCTCGCCTCCACCTCCGCTGCCGTCGCGGTGTTCAATGCGCTGTTCGTGCCGGGTTTGCGTCGACCGAGCCGTGACGTCACCGAACGGGTCGCAGTGTGCATCCCCGCGCGCAACGAAGTCGACACGCTGCCTGCGTTGATCGGCGATCTCACGCGTCAACGATTCTGCACCGACCTGCAGGTCGTCGTCCTCGACGACGATTCGACCGACGGAACGGCAGCCGCTGCCGTCACCGCGGCGAACGGCGATCCGCGATTCCGCGTCGTGACCTCCCACGCGTCGCCGCCGCCCGGATGGACGGGTAAAGCCGCCGCGTGCGCCGAACTGGCCGACTCGGTCGACGTGGATACGACGATCGTCATGTTCGTCGACGCGGATGTCCGGCTCGAACCCGAGGCCGTCGCCGCCGCGGCGAGGAGGTTGCGCCGCCGCGGCGACGCTCTGATGTGCCCCTGGCCCGAGCAGGTGGCGGGTGGTCTCGCCGAACGCCTCGTTCAACCGCTGCTCGCGTGGTCGTGGATGTCGACGCTGCCCGTGCCGGTCGGCAATGCGACGCTGCTGCCGTCGATGGCCGTCGCCTGTGGGCAGTTCATGGCGTTCGATGCCGCCGCGTATCGCGTCGTCGGCGGCCACAGCTGCGTCGCGTCGAGTGCCACCGAGGATCTGGACATCGCGCGTGTCCTGCGTCGACGCGGGTTCTCGACGTCGGTTGCCTCCGGTGCCGGGTTCGTACGGTGCCGGATGTACCGCTCGGCCGCCGATGTTCGGGCGGGTTACAGCCGGTGGCTGTGGAACGAGTTCGGTGGGCCCGTCGGTTCGGCCACGGCTGCCCTTACGCTGAGTACGGTCTACCTGTTGCCGCCGGTCGCGGCAGTCTTCGGTTCCGGTTCGACGCGGCGACTGGGTGTCGTCGGTTACCTCGCCGGGACCATCTCGCGCGTGGCATCTCGTCGGCGCGAGTCGGGACCCCGATTCGGCGCTCGCGACGTCGTCGACGCCGCGGTGCACCCGCTGTCGATTCTCGCCTTCGTGGGGCTCGTTGCGGAATCCCACGTGCGACGACGCCGCGGCGCGCTGAGCTGGAAGTCGCGTCCGATGCCGACGTCGTAACGCCGATCGCAAGTCAGACGCGCGCGGCTGCCAGCCCCAGGTTGCTCAGGACCTCACGTGTCGCGCGCGCGAAATTCAACGTGATGAAGTGCAGCCCGGGCGCACCTTCCGCGATGAGCCGCTCGCCGATGTTCGTGGCGAGCTCGATACCCACCTCTCGAACCGCGGCCTTGTCTTCCTCGGCTCCGGATCCTGCTGCGCGAGTGAACTTCTCGTCCAGATGCGACGGCAATGTCGTGCCCGAGAGCTCGAGCATCCGGCGCACCGAACGCAGCGAGGTGATGGGCATGATCTCGGGGATGATCGGCTTGGCACCCTGCTCGGGGTCGTATGCGCTGACGCGATCACGCAGCCGCAGGTAGTCGTCCACGTCGAAGAACATCTGCGTGATCGAATACTCCGCTCCCGCACGCAGCTTCCCGACGAGGCACCTGGTGTCCTGCTCGAGATCGTCGGCGCGGTGATGGCCTTCCGGGAACGACGCCACTCCGACGTGAAAGTCGCCCAGTTCGCGGACCATACGCACCAGCTCTTCCGCGTACTCGACTCCCTCGGGATGCTTCTCCCACTCGCCGAGTGGATCTCCCGGGGGGTCACCGCGAAGAACGAGGATGTTGGTGATGCCGCGGTCGGCGTACGACCCGACCATCGAGCGCAACTCGGCGACACTGTGCGACACGGCAGTGAGATGCGCCACTGGCAGCAGTGTCGTCTCCTCGGCGATCTGACCGGTGACGCGCACCGTTCGATCGCGGGTGGAACCACCTGCGCCGTACGTCATCGACACGAACGCGGGCTGGAGTTGCTCGAACTCTCGCACTGCTTGCCACAACCTGGCCTCGGCAGCCTCGTCGCGCGGGGGCGAGAACTCCACCGAGAACGGGATCCTCGCTTCGGGTTCGGTCCGCAATCGGTCGACGATCGACGGCGTCCTCGTCACGAATCCTCGGCTCGACCGCCCCCTGACGGAATCTTCGCTCACCCGAAGATCATAGGTTGCGCTGCGCCGCCGGCCCGCTGGGCATCCCCCGACGGCGTAGTTCACTGCTCGTCGGTGCCGGGTTCGGGTGCCTATTACTGTGGGACTGTAACGCGTCTTTCCCACGAAGACCTTGGAGGATCGTCCTGTCCGGAGACCTGTCCGCGCCCACCAACTCTGTGTCCGTGAATGCGACGTCGCTACGGGATTCCGTCGATGCGAAGCTCGCGGAGTTCTTCGCCTCGCGTCGTGCGGTCGTCGACAGCGTCGGCGGTGGCTACCCGGCCGCAGTGGCCGACCTCGAGGCGTTCGTACTACGCGGCGGCAAGCGCATGCGCCCAGCCTTCGCGTGGACCGCGTGGCTCGGCGCGGGCGGTGAGCCCACCGGGGACCGCGCCGACGCAGTACTGCGTGCGTGCTCGGCACTCGAGTTGATCCAGGCCTGCGCATTGATCCACGACGACATCATCGACTCGTCCCGCACCCGCCGAGGCTTTCCGACCGTGCATGTCGGCTTCGCTCAGCGACATCGCGATGCGGGGTGGTCGGGCTCGGCAGATCACTTCGGTGTCTCCGCTGCCGTTCTCGTCGGCGACCTGGCGCTGTGCTGGGCCGACGACATGCTGCGCGAGTCGCGTATCGACACGGACGCGGCGCGGCGGGCGCAGCCCGTGTGGTCCGCGATGCGTACCGAGGTGCTCGGCGGTCAACTCCTCGACATCGAGGCCGAAGCCGGGACGGACGAGAGCGTCGCGGCAGCCATGCGCGTCAACCGGTACAAGACCGCCGCCTACACAGTCGAACGCCCGCTGCACCTCGGGGCCGTTCTTGCCGGGGCCGGCGAACCGCTGACTGCGGCGTACCGCAGCTTCGGTGCCGACATCGGCATTGCCTTCCAGCTGCGCGACGACCTGCTCGGCGTGTTCGGCGACCCGGAGATCACCGGCAAGCCGTCGGGTGACGACATCACCGAGGGCAAGCGCACGGTGCTCATCGCCGTGGCCTTGCAACAAGCGGACGCGAGCCGTCCCGATCACGCGGCGAAGATTCGAGCCAGTCTCGGTACCGAGCTCAGCGAGAGCGAGGTCGCCGACATCCGATCGATACTCACCGAACTGGGCGCCGTCGACGCCGTCGAACGACAGATCGACGAACTGGGCACCCGGGCCGTTGCCGCGCTGGACGACAGTTCCATCGATCCGATCGCCGCCGAACACCTTCGTGCCATGGCCACCGCCGCCATCCAACGGCAGTACTGAAAGAGAGCGTCATGTCTACGATCCGAACCGTTCCCGGCCGCACCGACTCGGTCGTCGTCGTGGGAGCTGGATTGGCCGGCCTGGCCGCGGGGCTCCACCTACTGGGCGCAGGCAAGAAGGTCACGATCGTCGAGCGCGACGACACCGTGGGCGGCCGCGTGGGGGTGTATCCGGTGACCGACTCCGACGGAACGCATCTCTACGACATCGACAACGGTGCGAGCGTACTCACGATGCCGAACCTGGTGCTCGAAGCGTTGGCCGCCGTGGGTGCCGACTTCGAGTCCACGACGCCGCCGATCCGGCTGACGTCCCTGTCGCCGTCATACCACACGCGGTACGCCGACGGCACGTCCATCGACGTCTACTCGGACCCGGCGGCAATGGCCGCCGAGGTCGAGCGGACCTGCGGTACGGCCGAGGCGCAGGGCTACCGCGATCTCCGGCGCTGGCTCGCCGACATCTTCGATGCCGAATTCGACCGCTTCATCGACTCGAACTTCGATTCGCCGCTGGACCTCGTGGGATCCAAGGCCGCGATCACCGATACCGCAACGCTGACGAAGCTGGGCGGCTTCGGTCGCCTCGGGCCACGGGTCGATCGTTTCCTGAAGGACACCCGTCTGCGCCGAGTGTTCACGTTCCAGGCCCTCTACGCCGGCATGGCACCGCAGAAGGCGCTGGCCGTCTACGGTGCGATCGCACACATGGACACCTCCCTCGGGGTGTTCTTCCCCGAGGGAGGCATGGCGGCTATCGGGCGGGCCATGGCCGACGCGTTCGTGACGGCGGGCGGCACGCTCGAACTGGGCACCGACATCGTCGACATCACCGTCGACCGCGGCCGTGCCGATGCCGTCCTCACTGCCGATGGACGTCGAATCGCTTGCGACGCATTGATTCTCACCGCCGACTTGCCCGTCGTCGATCGCCTGCTCGATCGCGCCTCGGTGTCGAAGAAAGGCAGGCGCAACGGGTACGGCGTCGTGTCGCCGTCCGCCGTCGTGGCCCACGGAACGGTTCCGGTCGAACTCACGGCGTCGTGGCCTGCGCGGGCGCACCACACCATCGACTTCGGTGACGAATGGGCCGAGACCTTCCGCCGGATCACCGCCCGCTCCGGCAAAGGATCTCTGATGGCCGATCCGTCACTGCTGATCACGCGGCCGTCGGTGAGCGATTCGGGCCTCGAGGTCGTGCGCGACGGGGTCCGCAGCGAGCCGGTCTCGATCCTCGCCCCGTGCCCCAACCTCGACAGCGCTCCCCTCGCCTGGACCGAACTGGCTCAGCCCTACCTCCGAGAGATTCTGGCGACGCTGGAGGGCCGCGGATACACCGGACTCGCCGACGCTTTCGTGCTCGATCACATCGACACACCGCAGACGTGGGCGGACAAAGGCATGTTGTCGGGCTCGCCGTTCTCGTCCGCGCACGTCTTCCGGCAGACCGGGCCTTTCCGGAGAAAGAACATGGTCGCCGGCCTCGACAACGTGGTTCTCGCCGGCTCCGGAACCACTCCCGGTGTGGGCGTGCCGACCGTCTTGGTCTCGGGCAAGCTGGCGGCAGAACGAGTGACAGGGCCGCGAGGGCGGTAGGTTCGTCCGATCGACTGCGTCGACCAACTAAGCTGAGCGCGATCGTTTGCCGGTCGCGATCTTTGCTGCGACCATGATCCTTCGGCCGACAGCGAGAACGCGTCGGCGCGGAGCCACATCTCGACACACACGACTCGCAGCAGAGGAGGAGCAGGCGGCAATGTCTTCGGTTTCGTCGCACTCCACCTCCGAAGGGCGCTCGTCGGACGGGTCTGCACCGGTGCCTGCGCGGCATCCGTCGAGACTGACGACCACCGGAAACTTCCTGCGAAGTCCCGAGGGCAAAGCAGCGATCCTCGGGGTTCTCGGTGCGGTCTGCATCATGTTCGGTGGATTCGGCGCGGGCAGCGTGCGCCGTCGTGACCCTCTGCTCGAAGAGATGCATCTGTCGTGGCTGCGATTCGGCCACGGCTTCGTGCTGTCGACCGTCATCGTCTGGGCCGGTGTGCTGTTGATGATCACCGCCTGGGTCAGGCTCGGCAGAGCCACGCTGCACGGCCGCACCACGGTGGGCGAGCTCCGGTGGATCGTGCCCGCGTGGACGGCACCGCTGCTGCTGTCGGTGCCGATGTTCAGCCGCGACGCTTACTCGTACCTCGCTCAAGGTGCGTTGCTACGGGACGGCTTCGACCCGTATGCCGTTGGGCCCGTCGCCAATCCGGGAATCCTGCTCGACAACGTCAGCAACGTGTGGACCACGACCACTGCCCCGTACGGGCCGCTGTTCCTTCTCCTCGGTCGCGGCATCACGAGCCTGACCGGCGACAATGTGATCGCCGGAACCATGCTGCTTCGCCTGACCATGCTTCCCGGGCTCGCTCTGATGATGTGGGCCGTCCCGCGACTGGCCACCCATCTGGGCGGGCGCGCCACAACGGCGGTGTGGCTCGCCGTGCTCAATCCCCTGGTGCTGATCCACCTCATCGGCGGAGTGCACAACGAGTTGCTCATGGTCGGCCTGATGACCGCGGGCATCGTGCTTGCGCTCGAGCGTCGCCACGTGGCCGGCATCGCGCTGGTGGCGATCGCCGTGGCCATCAAGGCAACTGCCGGTCTCGCTCTGCCGTTCCTCGTGTGGATCTGGATGCTGCACCTCCGCGACAAGGCGCGCGAAGAAGGCCGCACACCGCCTGCACCGATTCTGGCGTTCACGAAGACCGCGGGCATCGGAGCGGCCGTCTTCGTCGCGGTGTTCGCCGTCGCGTCCGTGATCGCCGGAGTCGGCATCGGCTGGCTCACGGCGTTGTCCGGCTCGGCGAAGATCATCAACTGGCTGTCACTGCCGACGATCCTCGCGCATCTGGTGACCGTCAGCACCTCGTGGTTCCTCGATCTGCGTCTCGGACCGGTTCTCGACGTCACCAGGTTGCTGTGCGCGATCGCCTTGGTGGTCATCCTGGCCGGGGCGTGGTGGTTGGGCCGCCGATCCGAGCGGGACGCGGTCAAGGGCATCCTGATCGCTCTTGTCGCCACTGTCGTTCTCTCCCCCGCCGCGCTGCCCTGGTACTACTCGTGGCCGTTGGCGATCGCGGCCGGCTTTGCGTTGTCCCGCCGAACTCTGATGGTTCTCACCGGCCTGTCGACCTGGCTGATGCTGGTGTTCCAACCCGACGGATCCATCGGCCTGTACACGTTCGTGCACGTGGCCCTCGCAGTTTTCGCTGCAGTCGTTGCCGCGCTGGCGCTGACCCGAGTCGACCCGTTGCGTTTGCGATCGGACCGCTCCCGGGAACACCGTGCCGTACCCAACGCCCCCAAGACCGCGCCCGTCTCCACCGAAGACGACGCCACACCGTGAGGTCCCGCGCCATGAGTGCCCGCGTATCGAGAGAACTGACCGACATCGATCCTGCTCTGCACGAGGCGTATCGCATCTGCCGCGAACTGAACGCCCAGCACGGCAAGACCTATTTTCTGGCAACCAGACTGTTGCCCGTCGACAAGCGCGCAGCCGTGCACGCTCTGTACGGTTTCGCTCGGATGGTCGACGACATCGTCGACCTCGAGGGCACCGACATCGCGGTCGGTTCGGACGAACTGAACGCCCGCAGAATCGTCGAACTCGACATCATCGAATCCCGGGTGCGCGACGCCTTGGCCGGAAAACCGCTGTCCGACAGCACATCCGATCAGGTGTTGAGCGCATTGTGCGACACGGTCGCTCGGTACGAGATTCCCCACGATTACTTTTTCGCGTTCATGCATTCGATGCGCATGGACATCCCGGGCAGCGCGATGTTCGTCTCGCGGTACCGAACGATGGAGCAGTTGAACGAGTACATGTACGGATCGGCCGCAGTCATCGGACTGCAGATGTTGCCGATTCTCGGAACGGTGGTTCCGCGAGCCGAGGCGGAGCCGTCGGCTGCGGCGTTGGGCGAGGCGTTTCAGCTGACCAACTTCATCCGCGACATAGGTGAGGACCTCGACCGCGACCGCATCTATCTCCCGACCGACGAACTGGCGGCCTTCGGGGTCGACGAGGATCTGTTGCGGTGGTGCCGGACCACCGGCTCGGTCGATGCCAGAGTCACCCGCGCCCTCGCCCACTCGATCGCCGTCACCCGGTCGATCTACCGGACGTCGGACGCCGGGATCGACATGTTGGATCCGCGAGTGCGTCCGTCCATGCGAACGGCGTCCATTCTGTACGGCCGCATTCTCGACGAGGTCGAAGCGCAGGGCTACCGGGTGCTTTCCCAGCGCGCGACCGTGCCGCAGTGGACTCGCGCACGCGTCGCGCTACCGCAGTTCGCCGTCACCGGCTGGAAGCGCGCCACGGTCCGCTGACGACCGCTGTTCCAGCTGCTAGAAGGCCATTGCCTGAGCGCGTCTGATCACTTCGCGCATCAGGTCACCGTGCAACGCTGCGACCGGGGTACCGGGCAGACTGTCATCCTCGGTGAACAACCACCGCAGAATTTCTTCGTCCTCGTAGCCGCCGTCGTGCAGCACCGCCAGCAGGCCGGGCAGGCCCTTGACGATTTCGCCCTTGGTTGTGTCGAAGAACTGCTCGGGCACGCCGGGGACGCGGGAACGCTTGAGAGCCAACAGCTGACGATCCCGCACGAGCTGCTCGACGCGCGTCTTGGGGACGTCGAGGATCTTGGCGACATCGGCGAACTGCAGCAGAGAAACCGACGGATCGAGCACGTCGTCGGCGTAGGGAATGGCACTCACGCGGGTAACGTTAACGGGTCCGGCGTCCAGACTTCAAAAGTGACGCGGCCCGCCACGGAGACCGAAGACACGAACCACGATCGTCGGTGAGCACCCACGGCGCCGATACCATCGTCGTCAGGCGTCCGGATTTCGAGCGGACACATCGAGGACGACGAGGGGAGGTTCGGTGATACCGGGTTCGATGCTCGATCGTCGATATCGAATAGACGCACCGATCGCACGGGGCGGAATGTCGACGGTCTACCGCGGACTCGACACCAGACTCGATCGACCTGTCGCGGTGAAGATCATGGATCCGAAGTTCGCCGAGGACCCGCAGTTCGTTCAGCGATTCGAGTTCGAGGCACGCGCGGTGGCCAGGCTGAGCCACCCCGGTCTGGTGGCCGTGTACGACCACGGGCGGGACGGCGATCACGCATTCCTGGTCATGGAGCTCGTCGAGGGCGGAACGTTGCGCGAGCTGCTGCGGGAGCGCGGGCCCATGCCGCCGCACGCCGCAGTCGCCGTGGTTCGCCCCGTGCTCGAGGCTCTCGCCGTCGCACACCGCGCCGGTCTGGTGCACCGAGACATCAAACCGGAGAACATCCTGATCAGCGACGACGGAGACGTCAAGATCGCCGACTTCGGGCTGGTCCGAGCCGTCGCCGCCTCCACCGTCACCTCGAGCAGTGTGATTCTGGGCACGGCCGCGTATCTGTCTCCCGAACAGGTCACCACCGGCTCCGCGTCCGCGAGCAGCGACGTCTACGGCGTCGGAATCGTACTGTTCGAGCTGCTCACCGGACGCACCCCGTTCACCGGCGACACATCCCTGTCCATCGCCTACCAGCGCATCGACAACGACGTTCCGCTCCCGTCGACCCTCATCGCAGGCGTGCCACCACAGTTCGACGACGTGGTCCAACACGCCACCGTCCGCGACCCGGAACACCGATACCGCAACGCCGACGACATGGCCCGCGCGCTGCGCACTGCCGCGTCGGCGCTGGCACTTCCCGCGTACCGGGTGCCCGCTCCCCAGCGTTCGGCACAGCACCTGAGCTCCGCGGCTGCGGGCGCACCGACGACAGTCGCCGGCGATCGACAACCGCCCACCCGCACCCAGGTAGTGCAGAGTGCTCCCCCGGTACCGCCGCCCGACGGCGTGCACCACACCCGAGTGGTCACGTCACCGACATCCCGCGAAATCGAGTACGAACCGCAACCGGACGACCCGCAGCCGGCGGCACCCCTGGGCCGGCGACACTACGAATTTCCCGACTTCGCCGCCGATCGCCAACGGTCCCGGCGGGCCATCGTCGTCTGGTTGGTGGTCGTTGCATTGCTGGCGGTGTTGGTCGGTTTCGGCGGCTGGTGGATGGGCTCGGGCCGATACACCGCAGTTCCGATGGTCGACGGTCTCGACACCACCGGTGCCACGAGCGCGATCGAAGCGTCGGGCTTGGAAGCAACGGTTCGGGGAACGTACTCCGACACCGTCTCGACCGATCTGCTCATCGGCACCGACCCCGTCGGTGGTTCCCGAATCGCCAAGGGCGACACCGTGTTCCTGCTCGTCTCACTGGGCAGCCCGATCGTCCCCTCCATCGACTCCGACGCCTCCGTCGAAGACATGCAGCAGCAATTGCGCGACAGAACCTTCACCCCGGTCGACGGCGGCGAGGCATTCAGCACCACCGCACCGATCGGCGGCGTCGCGGCGCTCGATCCCCCGCCGGGAACGGTGTTGAACACCGGTGCCGCAGTCACCGTGCTGCGCAGCAAAGGTGCACCGCCGGTGCAGGTTCCCGACGTCCGCGGACAGAGCGTCGATCAGGCACGGACGACTCTCGAATCGGTCGGCATCACCGTCGACGAGGTCCGCGAGACGTTCGACGAGGACACCGACGGCGGAAAAGCGATCGGCACGAATCCGAAGGCCGGCCAGACCGTCAAGTCCGGCACCACCGCCGTCCTCGACGTGTCGACCGCAGTCACCGTGCCGTCGCTCCTCGGCCGTTCGGTGGGATCCGCACGCACGACTCTGGACTCGCTGGGACTGACGATCGATGTTCGTCAGGTGGTCGACACGGACGGCTCGTTGGTCATCTCCCAGAGCCCCGGAGCCGGTTCACGGGTGGAACCGGACTCCGAGGTCATGGTCGTCTCACTGCCCTGACCCCCGGCTGCCCTCACCCGCCAGGGCGGTGCCGGCGATCAGCCGCGAAGCATCTCGGCGACGAGGAATGCCAGCTCGATGCTCTGCTGAGTGTTCAGTCTCGGGTCGCAGGCAGTTTCGTAGCGCCCGGCGAGGTCGAGATCAGAGATGTCCTGGGCTCCGCCGAGGCATTCGGTGACGTCGTCACCGGTCAGTTCGACGTGGATTCCGCCCGGATGGGTGCCGAGGCCGTTGTGCACCTCGAAGAAGCCCTGCACCTCGTCGACGATGCGGTCGAAATGCCGGGTCTTGTATCCGGTGGACGCCTCGTGCGTGTTGCCGTGCATCGGGTCGCACTGCCAGATCACCTGGTGTCCGGTGGCCTGCACCTTCTCGATGATGGCGGGCAAGATGTCGCGAACCTTGCCGTTGCCCATGCGCGAGATCAGCGTCAGGCGGCCCGGCTTGTTGGTCGGGTCGAGGCGCTCGACGTATTCGACGGCCATCTCGGGGGTCGTGGTGGGTCCGATCTTCAGCCCGATCGGGTTCGAGATCAGTTCGGCGAGCGCGATGTGCGCGCCGTCGAGCTGGCGAGTGCGGTCGCCGATCCACAGGAAGTGAGCCGACAGATCGTAGAGCTTGGGGTGATCGTCGGTGTTGTCGAGCCGCAGCATCGCGCGCTCGTAGTCGAGGACGAGTGCTTCGTGGCTCGCGAAGATCTGGGCGGTGTGCAGATTGGGGTCGGAGACGCCACAGGCATCCATGAACCGCAGGCCGCGGTCGATCTCCCCGGCCAGCGCCTCGTAGCGGGCTCCGGCGGGTGACTGCGCGACGAATTCACGGTTCCAGTCGTGTACCTTGTGCAGGTCGGCCATCCCGGCTCCGGTCAGTGCCCGAACCAGGTTCATGGCCGCACTCGCGTTGGCGTAAGCGCGCACCAGCCGTGACGGATCGTGGCCGCGCACGCTCTCGTCGGCCACCAGCGAGTTGATCATGTCGCCGCGGTAGGACTGCAGGCCGAGCGCATCGATGTTCGACGAGCGAGGCTTGGCGTACTGGCCGGCGATGCGCGCGACCTTGACCACCGGCATGCTCGCCCCGTACGTGAGTACGACGGCCATCTGCAGCAGCGTGCGAATGTTGCCCTTGATGTGCGGTTCGGTGTTGTCGACGAACGTCTCGGCGCAGTCGCCACCCTGAAGCAGAAACGCCTCGCCGCGGGCGACGGCAGCGAGCTTGTCCGACAGCGCCTCGACCTCACCTGCGACGGTGATCGGCGGAACGCTCTCGAGCACCTTGCGCATCTCGCCGGCCTGCTCGGGATCCCACTGCGGCTGCTGCGCAGCCGGCTTGGCCAACGCGTCGTCCAATCGAGTGCGCAGTGTCGGAGACAGCGGCGGCAGGTCGGGCAAGCGATCGATGGGTACGTCGACAGTCCAGTTCACCGCTACAGGATATTCGTACCGCCGTCACCGCAGGACAACGGGTGTTCAACCGCGGTACGAGTACTCCTCGATCGCCTGGAACTTGGCCAGATTGTGGCGCGCGTCGGCCAGGGCATCGTGGGCGTCGTCGGGCACCGCGGGAAGCGCGGGACTGCCGCGATCCTCCCAGTGCTGACGGAGCTCACGGGTGAATCGAGGCAGGGAACGCGGCAATTCGGTCATCGATCCCCACAGCTGGCAGAGCGCCACGTGGTCGTACGCCGCCACCCATGCCCATAATTCGACCTCGGCACCGTAGTGCGGAACGAGGAATTCGAGCAGTTCGTCGCGAATTCGGGATCGGCTCATCCACAACGGCGACGAGTACGGTGGCAGCTTGGGTAAGACGTTGCGCCGGACCCACCGGCCCGCCCGCTCGGGGTCGAACTCGGAGGACACCGCATAGAACTCGCGACCGTCCTCCGACACCACACCGATCGACACCAACTCGATTGTGCGACCATCCTCGATGAACTCTGTGTCGTAGAAGTAGCGCACGCGGCTCACCCTAGCGCGTGCCCCGGCACGTCCCCCACACACCGCAGAACCGAGCCGAACAAGCCCTGAAAGGGAACGTTGTGACTTCGTCCGACACCAACCGTCCGGTCGCCGAAGCGTCGGAGCCTGCCGGCCCGACGCGACGCCGGTGGCCGCGTTGGGCGGTGGCGTCGAGCAGGGTCGTCGTTGTCGTCGCGGCGGCGGTCGGTGTGCTCTTCCATCTCAACGGGTTTCCCGGGCTGCGAACGTTGGGTGAGCATTATCGACTGGATCTCGACGTCTACCGGCTCGGCGGAGAGGTGTTCGCTCGGGGCGGGGATCTGTACGGCCAGCTTCCTCCCATCGCGACCGGTACCACGTTGCCGTTCACGTATCCCCCGATTGCTGCCGCTCTGTTCAGCCCGCTCTCGAAGGTCTCGCTCTACGCCGCATCGATGACGGTGACGTCGTTGTCCATGCTCGCGTTGCTGGCGACCGTTGTGCTCACGCTGATCTCGTTGGGGGTTCGCCCTCGCACGCTCGTGTGGTGGAGTGCAGGCGCGGTGTTCGCGGTGTCCGTCCTCGTACTGGAGCCGGTCACGTCCACGTTGAACTACGGGCAGATCAACATTGTTCTGATGATGTTCGTCGCGCTCGACTGCTTGCCGAAGAAGACTCGGTGGCCTCGGGGTGTGCTGATCGGTCTGGTCGCCGCCGTCAAACTCACTCCCGCAGTTTTCGTCTTGTTCTTCTTGCTGCGCAAGGACTTTCGCGCTGCGGTGGTATCGGCACTGAGCTTCGCGGTGTTCACGGCGATCGGGTTTGCGCTCACGTGGTCGGACTCGGTGAAGTACTGGACCGAGACGATCATCGATTCCGATCGGATCGGCGGACCGGGGTACCCGGCGAATCAGTCCATCACAGGTGTACTGGCCCGCCTCGGAATGGACGAGCTCCCCCGTTCCATTCTGTGGATCGCACTGTCGGTAGGGGTACTGCTCGTGGCGGGAATCGCGATGCGCAAAGCATTCGCCGCCGGTGAGATCGCCCTGGCGCTGACCGTGAACGCGATGTTCGGCCTGTTGGTCTCGCCGGTCTCCTGGTCACACCACTGGGTGTGGGCAATACCGTTCGCGATGGTGCTGGCCGCCGTCGGATACCGCCGTCGAAGCGCACTGCTACTCGCTCTGGTTGCCGTCGGACTGGCGATCATGGTGTACGCACCGCACTGGAAACTCGGTGAAGGTCGATGGAGTGGACTCGACTGGCCGCTGGTCGATCAGTTCGCCGCATCCGCCTACGTGTGGTGGGCGCTGGCCTCTGTGGTCGCCGTCGCGGCCGTGAACCTCTCGCCTCGGGTCACCCCGAAGGAAAGCGACACCGCGGTTCACTGACCGCAGACGTCAGCTGGCCTTCGAGTCGGGGATACGGCGCGCGGACGGAGCCGAATCTTCGGGTGTCGCAACCTTCTTCAGCGAGGCCGCGTACACGTCGACGTACTCCTGACCCGAGAGCAGCATCAGGTCGTACATCACCTCGTCGGTGACGGCGCGCTCGACGAATCGGTTTCCTGCCATTCCCTCGAACCGGGAGAAGTCGATGGGCTTGCCGACGCGAATGGTGACCTTTGCCGGACGCCACAGGCGCGAACCGATCGGGTTCATCTTCTCGGTGCCGATCATGGCGACCGGCACCACCTGAACGCCGGTCTGCAATGCCAGGCGCGCCATTCCGGTCTTGCCCTTGTAGAGCCGGCCGTCGGGCGACCGGGTGCCTTCGGGGTAGATACCGAGCACCTTGCCGGCTTCGATCACGCGGGCACCGGCGTTCAGTGCGTCCTGCGCCGCGTCGGCTCCGGTGCGGTCGATGGGCACCTGACCCACCGCGGTGAAGAACCACTTCTGGAACGCACCCTTGAGACCCGAGCCGGTGAAGTACTCACTCTTGGCGAGGAAGGTGATGCGCCGCGGGGTCTTGAGCGGAAGATAGAACGAGTCGAGAACCGCTTTGTGGTTGCTGGCCAGGATCACCGGGCCGTGCGTCGGAATGTTCTCCGCACCCTCGATCGTGGGCCGACCCAGGGCAATGAGCAGGGGCCCCACGATGACGAATTTGAACAGCCAGTACCACATTGACGTGCTCCCTGATCATGGTCGGCAATCGATGGTGTGCCGGCCCGCGCGGAGCGAACCGACTGCGGCCGTGCGTTCTCGAACCGTGCCGCGTAGTGAACTGTACCCAGGGTTTATGACACCAGCCACATCGACGAGGAGGAGACGTGCGACATCACACGGGGTGGGTCCGAACCGTCATCGTGCGGTGGTGACGAACTGTGCTCGCGCGAGCTCGGCCGCACCGATCATCCCCGCGGCCTCGCCCAGTTCGGTGCTGCGAATCCGTGCCAGCGGGCGATGGCCCGCGCCGGTGACGAGCTCGGCGTACTTGTCCGTGGCACGAGCAAGGAACTGACTCGATGAAGTGGCCACACCGCCGGCCAACACGATCAGGTCGGGGTCGTACACATCGCTGACCATCGAGAGTCCGACGCCGAGCCAGTGTGCGAAATCCTCCATGGTGCGTCGGCCGATCGAGTCGCCGTCGTGCGCGGCGCTCGCGATCCGACGCCCGGTCAACGAGCCGGGATCGAGGAAGACCTCGCGCGCCAACCTCGTCGAGGACGACGGGTCTGCGGCCAACAACTCCACCGCCGTATCCACCAGTGCGGTACCGCTGCAATACCGTTCCCAGCACCCGCGTTTGCCGCAGGGACACGCTCGTCCGTCGGGCACCACCTGAATGTGACCGAGTTCGGGAGCCACCCCGTGGCTCCCTCGATAGATTCGGCCGTCGATCAGCAGCGCCGCACCGATTCCCGTTCCGATCGCCACCATCACCACGTTGCGGCCACCCGAAGCCGCTCCGAAACGGTATTCCGCCCACGCCGCGGAGTTGGCGTCGTGTTCGAGCAACACCGGTAGTCCGATGCGTTCGCTCATCTCGGTTGCGACCGGCGTGTCGACCCACGGCAGGTGCGGGGCGAACCGGACCGTCGTGCGGTCGGAATCGATGAAACCCGCCACGGCCAGACCGACGGCAGCGATGTCGTGTCGGCCGGCCAGCTCCTGCACGGCGCGGTCGAGACCACGCTCGAGTGCACGAGCAGTGTGGGGCGTGGGTGCTGCGGTCGAGTCGAGCACCTGACCGTCCGCGTCGACAACCGAGGCGCGCAGGCTCGTGCCGCCCACGTCGATCCCGACCGTCAATCGCTGATGATGACGCTTCATTCGTTCATGCCTTCCTCGGCCGTCCCCCCACGGCGATGGTCACTCCTTGACCCGAACGGTAATCGGTACGAACGCCGGTCGACGAACGGACGGCGCAGAGGTGTCCTCCGACACGTCCGCGGCGGCGTCGACCCGGTCGGCAGCGGACGCGGTCGACTCGGTGCCGGGCTCGCTGCTACCCCCAGCGGCGTGTTCGGTGCCCGGCGCGGTGTGGTCGATCAACAACTGACGCAGCAGTGCGACGACGACGGCCCCTTCCGAGGCAACGAGTTCGACGAGATCGTGCCGTTCACCGCGCACCAACGCCGCGAGCGCACACACCGGGCACCAGCTGCAGCCCTGCTGATCGCGGTCCTGCTGTGTCTCGGCAACTCGGCGCAGGATGGGCTCGAGACGTGTCAGGACGGTGTCGGCCAACGCCAGCAGGTCCGCGCCCAACTCCGAATGCCCGGCCGTCACAGCGTCTCTCCGCTCACAGCTCTTACGGTCATGGCTCGGCCGCTCACAGCGGCCACACATCGGGGTCGGGTCGGAAACGCACCACCAGGAACGGGCCGTCGAGTTCCGCAGAATCGGCGATACACCGACGCAACACCGACGCCAACGTGACGCGTCGCCGCCTACCGTCGGCACTCACTATCAAGTCGTCCTCCACTCGCCCCAGACCCAAGGTGGTCGAATCGACTACCGGCAGAAGCATTCTCATCGCGTACACGGATTCGAGTCCGCTCCCCGACTCGAGTTCGACCGACGGTCGACCGGCCGGGCTCGACGCACGTCGTTCGAGGGAGTGCGGTGCCAGGTGCTCGGCCACATCCTGCAAGGGGCCCAACCCTACCGGTTCCACTTCACAGTGCTCCACCTCCACGATCGGAACCGAGCCGACGCGTCGTCGGAGTTCGGCCACGGCGTCGAGCTGCGCGGCCCGCCATCGCTCGAACCAGAACACCGCAGGATGAGCTCCGACCAGACCGATCGACGAGGAATTGAGGGCCGGGAGCATCCGGTTCACCAGCAGTCGGTCGACGCGAACGCCGAACAGAGCCGCTGCGGAGAGCGTGCGTTCGGCGTCGACGATGGACAGGTGCTCGGGGGTCAGGACCACGGTTGCCCCGGTCCGGTCGGGATCGGTGATCAGCGCCCGGACCGATTCGATCTGTCCGAGGATTCGCTCGATCATGGCCACCACGAGCGTGAGCCGCACGTCGGTTCCGGTGCCGGCGACCATGCGATCGTGGCGCGGCCACACGCGCTCGAAATAGGACGAGACGGTGTCGGGCAGCTGCAGTGTTCGCAGCGCATCCCCCGATGCCGGAAGATCGACTATCACTGTGTCCCAACGACCTTCGTCGACGAGCCGGGACACCTCGTGCAATCCCAACAGCTCCTCGATACCCGGGAACCCCATCAGCTCCTCCGGCTCGATCGCGCCGAAACTCACGCCGTGTTCGTGGCCTGCCGAGGCCACCGACAGCATCGATCCCAGACCGCGGTACCGCTCTTCGAGCAGCCGCGAGGTATCGATCTCGACGACGTCCAGGTTCGGAGCAACCGCTCCGATGCCCGCGTCCTCGTCGGTGTCACCTTGTGCGCCGACGGCGTCGCGGAGCGAGTGCGCCTGGTCGAGGGAGGCGATCAGCACCTCTTGGCCCGAGGCCGCGAGCGCAAGACCCGACGCAGACGCCAGGGTGGTCTTCCCCGCGCCACCTTTGCCGATGAACAGCGATACCGTGGTGCGGGGTTCGGGGCGAGCGTCGGTCAGCCTTCGACCCGCTTCTTCAATTCCTTGAGCGCAGTGTCGGTGATGACCTTCTCTGCTTTGCGCTTGAACAGGCCGATCATCGGAATGTTCAGATCGACAGTGAGCTCGTACGTCACGTCGGTGCCGTTGCCGGTCTCACGCAGCGAGTACGACCCGTTCTGAGATTTCTGCATTTCGCCCGAGACGAGATTCCACGACACCGAATTGCCGTCCGCCGCCCAGTCGTACTCGAGTTCGTACGTGTCTTTCACCATTCCGGCGTCGAGCACGAACTTGACCCGCTTTCCCCGTCCGTCCGCACCGACTTCGAGGACCTCGACGGACTTCGCGGCGGACACCCACGTGGGATACGCGTCGAAATCGGCGATGACGTCCATGACCCGACTCGGTGGGGCTTCGACGACGATCGACCTCTGGGTTTTCTCCGCCATGACTACTGGTCCGCTTCCTCTCGGGTACTTCGATCCGCTTCGTTCGCTGCCTGCTGTGTAACCCGCGGCAGGCCTATCTCACACGATCGAACCGCCGACGCACAACGCGAACCGGCCGACCGTACCGCGCGGTTCATTCGGGAGCTGAACTCGACGCTACGTGGTGGGGTGCCTCGCCCGCTGACCTCCCGGCCTCGAGCTCCCGCTTCAGCTCGAAGGTCATGGCGCGGCCGGCCACCCGACGCGCATGCTGCTCGGTGGCCGACTCACTTGCTGAGGCCGGCTCGGCGTGCAGGAAGTAGTGGACGATCACGCCGTCGAGTACGGGCTCGAGCCACAGCTCCATCGTTCCGACGACGCCGCCGCGGACCGACCACCGAATGCCCTTCTCGCCGCGATCCTCGGTCACGGTCAGCGACAGGTCCGGCCACCACCGCCGCCACCGCTCCGGCGAGACGAACGCCTGCGCCACCGCCGCACCGGGCGCTGCCACGAATGTCTGATCCGCAACTTGAATACTGCTCATCGTCAGAGCTTCACATATCGGGTCCGAGACCAGGACCGCCGAGGCACATTCGGGACCGCGCGCCCTGGGTCTAGAGTATCTGTGAAGCCGAGCTATCGACTTTCTCCAACCCGTTCGATCCGGAGGTAATCCCGTGCGCGAGTTCACTGTTTCCGCCGAGTACGACATCGCGGACACCGACTCCGCTGTCGACAGCGTCTTCGCCCGCGCTCGGACGTCGCCGGATGCCGTGGTGTTCCGTCGGCTCGACGACGGCCGATGGACCGATGTCGGTGCCGCAGAATTCGAGCGACTGGTCGTCGACGTGGCCAGGGGCCTCGTCGCGGCAGGTATCGAGCAGGGCGATCGCGTCGCGCTCATGTCGTCCACGCGATTCGAGTGGTCGGTCATCGACTACGCGATCTGGGCCGCGGGCGGAGTGACCGTGCCGATCTACGAGACGTCGTCGGCGGGCCAGGTCGAGTGGATTCTCGAAGACGCCGAGCCGGTTCTGTTGGTCCTCGAGAACGACGCGCACGTACGGGAGACAGAAGCCGTCGTAGCTGCGGCGCCGTCGGTACGTCGAACGTTCGTGATCGACAACGCTTCCGGCACGGGCGCAGTGCAGGCTCTGATCGACAACGGCGCGGACGTCTCCGAAGACGTTGTGCACGAACGAGTCTCGACACTTCGCTCGTCCGATCCGGCCACGTTGATCTACACCTCGGGCACTACCGGCCGCCCCAAAGGTGTGCAATTGACGCATGCGAACCTCCTTGCGGAATCTCGCGGCATTCGCCAGACGTCGTTGAAAGCTCTTCTGACACAGGGCCGCAGTACGTTGATGTTCCTTCCGATGGCGCACGTCCTCGCTCGCGCGGTGAGTATCGCGTCGTTCGATGCCGGAGTCACCCTCGGCCACACCAACGACATTCCCAACCTGGTCGCGACCTTCGGGACATTTCGACCGGACTTCATTCTGTCCGTGCCGCGCGTGTTCGAGAAGGTCTTCAACACTGCGAAGCAGAAGGCACACAGCGACGGCAAGGGCAAGATCTTCGATCTCGCGACCGAGTGCGCAGTGGCGTGGAGCCAGGCGCAGGATTCCGGTGGCCCGTCGATCGTGTTGCGCGCCAAGCATTTCGTGTTCGACAAGCTGGTCTATGCGAAGCTGCGGACCGCTCTCGGCGGCAAGTGCGAACTTGCCATCTCGGGCGGCGCACCACTGGGAGCGCGACTCGGCCACTTCTACCGCGGCATCGGCGTGACCATCTACGAGGGCTACGGCCTGACCGAAACCACTGCGGCGTTCGCGGTGAACACCATCGGATTCCAACGTGTGGGCAGCGTCGGACGCCCGCTACCCGGGAACACCGTCCGCATCGCCGGCGACGGTGAGATCCAACTACGCGGACCCGTTGTGTTCGACGGATATTGGCGAAACGAGAAGGCGACCGCGGAATCCCTCGACGACGGGTGGTTCCGCACCGGCGATCTCGGATCCGTCGACGAGGAGGGATACATCACGATCTCCGGCCGCAAGAAGGAACTGATCGTCACCGCCGGCGGCAAGAACGTCTCCCCCGCGGGCCTCGAAGATCACCTTCGTGCCGGAGCACTGATCAGTCAGGCCGTGGTGGTCGGTGACCAGAAGCCCTTCATCGGTGCCCTCATCACCCTCGATCCGGATGCGTTCGACAAGTGGAAGTCCGCACACGGCAAGGACTCCGACGCCACCGCAGCGGATCTGCAGGCCGACCCCGATCTCGTCGCCGAGATCGACGCCGCCGTCGCCGACGCCAACAAGTCGGTCTCGCACGCGGAATCCATCAAGAAGTACCGCCTGCTCCCCCACGACTTCTCGGAGGAGAGCGGCGAATTGACGCCGACGATGAAGCTCAAGCGCAATGTCATCACCAAGGCGTACGCCGACGAGATCGAGGCGATCTACGCGAGGTGACACGCGTGGCGTGAGCCGTGGTGCGAGCGGCCCGCCCGGTCAGATCAGTGACCGCAGTTTCTCCGTCAGCACGTCCCAGCGCCATTCCGCGTCGACCCATGCCCGACCGGCGTTGCCCATCTGCGTCGCCAGTGTTCGATCGGACAGGATCGTCACGATCGCGTCGGCGATGGACGACACCGAAGTCCCGTCGACGACGAGCCCGGTCTTGTTGTGCTGCACAGCTTCCGGAGCGCCTCCCGACATCCCGGCAACCACCGGAACGCCACAGGCCGACGCCTCGAGGTAGACGATTCCGAGCCCCTCGACGTCGAGGCCCGCGCCTCGGGTGCGGCTCGGCATCGCGAACACGTCGGCGATCGTGTGATGGGCAGCCAGTTCCGCAGACGGCACCGTCCCGGTGAACACCACGTGCTGCTCCATCCCGGTGGAGCGAACGAGTTCGCGCAACGTGTTCTCGTACGGACCGCCGCCGACGATCACCAGAACCGCCCCGTCCACCGCGCGCCGGATCTCCGGTAGCGCCCGGATCAGGAAGTCCTGGCCCTTGCGCGGCACCAGCCGCGACAGACACAGAACCGTCGGTCGGTCACCGAGGCCGTACCGAGCACGTAGCTCCGTCCTCGCGGCATCGTCGGGCACGAAGCGATCGGTGTCGACCCCCGGCGGCAGATGCTCGAGTGCCGCCGACGCCCCGAACGCCGAGCTGAATCGGCTCCGCGTGTACTTGCTCACGTAGGTCACCACATCGGTGTTCTCTCCGATGGTGCGCAGCGTCGCGCGACCACCGGGCACCATCGACCACCCCACCTCGTGGCCGTGTGTGCTCGCCACGATGCGATCCGCCCCGGCTTTGCGCAGGTGTGACGACATCACCGCCAACGGGGCCGCGGCACCGAACCACACCGAGTCGCACCCTCGGGTCTTCACGATGCGCGCTGCGCGGCGAGCCACCAACGGAGTCGGCAGCATCAACGTGGTCGGATGCCTGATGACTTCGAAGGGTTGTTTCGCATCGAACTTCACGTGCGAATCACCACGCCACCGCGGCGCGTAGACCACGAGCTCGTCGGCGGGCAACTGCGAGGCGAAGCTGTGCAAGTAGGACTGGATTCCGCCCGGCCGGGGCGGAAAGTCGTTCGTCACCAGAAGAGTCCGACGCATGACGACAACCGTAGCGCTCCCGATCGGACAGCTCGTGTCGACGACGCGCACGTCCGGGTCAGCGTGACCGAGCGGCCACCCAGTTGCCCCACTCCGCGACGAACCGAGTTCGGCCCGAACTCAGGACCGAGGTGATCGCTGCGTCGACGACTCCGTCCGACCCGGGTCCGGACGCCAGCGCCTCGTAGAACCTGCGCAACGTGGACTCGCCGTACCGGTCGGCCACGAACGCGAAGACCGACCAGGCGGACTCGTAGGCCACGTTGGAGCGGGTGCCGCCTGCACCGAAATCCTCGTCTTTCGGCAACACGGTCGGCGGGCCACCGGCAGCCACGATCGATGCCAGAGTAGGTGCCAGCTGCCGGAAGTCGGCACCGGAACTGCGATACCCGGAGTAGTCGGCGAAACCCTCCGCCACCCACAATGCGGTGCCTTCCGCCGTCTTCGCCCGCGCCGCCACATGCGTCAACTCGTGACGAAGCACCGAACGAAGAGTGAACGGAGACAGCCGCGACGCGGCATCGGGACCGAACACCACCCGCTGACCCGTCGGACGCGACCCGCCGGCCACGGCGTCGGACACGGTCACTGCAGCCACGTCCGTCGAGGGCGAGGACCCCGTCGATTCGTCGAACTCCTCGGCCGTCGAACTGACGAACACCAGTCCGTCCCGGGCCCAGTCGGCTCCCCAGAAGTCGGTGACCGCAGCGGTCGCCGCGGGCAGCTCGGCGGCCACATCTGCCACGAACTGCTCACGGTCGGGATGTCCCAACACCACCGACGTGCCGGATGCAGTGGCGACCGAGCGCACCGTCACGGGCCCGAAATCCCACGGACCGCGCCAGGTGTGGCGACGGTAGGTCGGCAAGTCGGCGTCGTCGACCAGTCGCCACTGGCCGTCGCGTTCGGCGACCACCAGCGAAACCGGCCGGCGGGTCGGAGAGGCATCCGGGCCCTGCACGGCATATCGCAGGTACACCGGTGGAGCCCACACATCGGTGGCATCCAGCTGCTCGGCAATCGACGACGGCACGGGGGTCTCGGGTTCGTCACCGATCTCGTAGTCGAAGTCCGAGAAAGGAACCGTCGGAACGACAGTCGCCCGGCGAACCTGCGCATCCACGAACGTCGGATCCGCGAGGGGGTCGAGCAACCCACGCAGCGCCGATTCGTCGCCGGAACGGAGGGCAGCCGCCCAGCGCTCGAGCAGCTGGGTCACTTCAGCGCGGCGCTGCTCGTCGTAGGTCGGCGGATTCTGGGAGGCCGACGGATCGGACGAAGTCGATGCGCTCGATGTCGCCGCTCCCGATGCAGGACCGTCGTGACGATGAACCAACAGCAGCGTCGACGCCACTGCCAGAACGACCAGGACTGCCGCCCATCGCGCCCGCCCCGACGCGGTGAGAGCGTGGACAACGGACGGCCGTTCCGTACCGCTCATTCAGGCGTCAGTCGTCGTTCGCGGCACAGTCAGTATCGACGGGCCCCGTAGAACGGGAACGACGCCATCGACTGCACCTTCACCGGTACCCCGAAGGTGGAGGCATGCAGAACGTTGCCGTTACCGGCGTAGATACCGACGTGTGATGCGTCCGGGTAGAACAGAACGACGTCTCCCGGCTGTAGATCCTTCTGATCGACGGGAGTTCCGCCGGCAGCCTGAGCCTGACTCGACCGCGGCAACGTCTTTCCGACCTGCTTGTAGGCCCAGACGACCAACCCGGAGCAGTCGAAACCGTCGGGGCCGGTCGCTCCCCAGACGTACGGCTTGCCGATCTGTGTGAGACCGGCTTGCAATGCGCTGGAACCGGAGCCCGGCGTCAAGTTCTTCAGAATCGTGGAGGGGTCGAAACCTTCGGGAAGCGCCGATCCCGCGAGAGCCAGCTGCTCGGACGAGGAAAGCGCGCTGTACGCGGCCATGACTTCGGCGATCTGGCCCTGAAGTTCACTCTGCTTCGCCTGCAGATCGTCGCTGACCGCTTTGGCCTGCTCGGCGGCGACTCTGGCCTGTTCTGCGGCGGTCGCGGCGGCCTGCTCTGCTGCGGATGCATCCGCGCTGGCCTGCTGGAACTGAGCTACCTGACCGGCTGTCTCGGCGGAGATGACATCGAGGGCCGACATTTGGTCGAGCAACTGTTGCGGGGAGTCGCTGACCATGACCGCGAACAACCGGTTGGTGCGAGCGCCCTGGTAGTTGACATTGGCCACCTTGTCCATGGCGGGTTTGAGCTGCGCCAGCTGCGACTGGGCGGCGTCGAGGGCCGCCCGACTGGCATCGACGGCGGTCTGCGCATCGAGCTGCTCGCGAGCCCGAGCGTCGAGATCGATCTGCGCGTTGTGCAGCGACTCGTTGGTCTGTTCCGACTCCCGGGACAGCTCCGCCAGCTTCGCCTGCGCGTCGGAAGCCGAGCCGAAGCCCGGATCGGCGGTCGCCGTCGTGATCGGCACCACCATGATGCACGCGGCCGCAACGGCTGTGGTCACCGAGCTACCTACTAGCCGTAGAACTCGGGTGGTTCTCGATATCGCCACGGAAAGCGACTCTCCGTCCTGACATATGCCATTCCAGCTGGAGTGGCGGTTGGAAAAGTGACCGGAACCGAACGATACCCATGCTCAGCTGGGCGCGGACGTGAACACGGTCCGAAATCGACGCAGTCTGCACGTGACAGATCACAAACCAAACGTCGGAGAGGTCTCGATCAGATTACGAACTGGACGCTCTGCTGTCCACCGTACCGGCGTGTCGCCCGGAAACCGTCCCCGGAAACGACAACAGGGCCGAACCGTCGAAACGGATCGACCCTGTCGGTCGGTACACAACTCCGGTCGGAGCGCTCGGCTCAGTAGCGTCGAGCACCGTCGAACGGCATGGAGTCCACGGGAGCAACCTTGACCGGCACGCCGGACGTGGATGCGTGCACGACGTTGCCGTCGCCGATGTACATACCCGAGTGCGAGCCGCCGTAGAACGAGACGACGTCGCCGGGCATCAGGCTGTCACGCGAGACCGGAGTGCCCGCGGCTGCCTGGTCGTAGCTCGTACGGGGCAGGCTGACGCCGGCCTGCTTGTAGGCCCACTGGATCAGGCCCGAGCAGTCGAACGAATCCGGACCCGATGCGCCGTACACGTACGGAGCGCCGATCTTGGACTCCGCTGCCTGGACGGCCTTGGCAGCCGGGGTGACCTGCGGGGCAAGGGGCGCACCCGGAGCGGGCATGCCCGGAATGTTGAGGGGAGGGAGACCCGGGATGTCAGGAATCTCGAAGGTTCCGACGCCGGGGATGGTGACTGGGGCCGCCATTGCCGGTGCAGCGGGGAGAATCACCACGCCTGCCGTGAGCGCTCCGGCTACGAGAGCTCGCCGCAATGTTCGGTTGGAAAGTTGTGACGCCACGAAAGATGGTGCTCCGTTTCTTCCACTCGTCCGCCGACCGAGTTAGCTGACGGGTTCGGGCTGGGAAGAGCAGCCCTACCCACCGGCCACCATCGGTGACTCGGCGGGATTCACCCCAGTAAATATCGGGTTCCCGGTACGAACACTCTCGCGAGTGATCGATTAGGCGGTGACTTGCGACGCCACTCCGGTTTGGACTGGCAAGACTCCGCAAGGTCTCAGGAAGGTTACGAAATGGCATACCCCTGTGTCGACCCCGACGCGCCGAACGGACCGAATTCGGCCGTGTTCTCGCTACCCGGCGCGTTGATCGCCCGGTGTGTCACGAGTCGATAACAGGGGAACATCCGCGGTGCCGTCGTCGTTCACGACGAGCTTGAGCGCGGGCACCATACCGACGTCGGCGAGCACTCCCATGGCACCGAGTTCTTCCTGCTCGAGGGTGATACGAGACGGTGAACCGACCCAGTGCCCATCCGATCTCGCGGGCATCCCGGGAGCCCCCAGAAGCACCGTCACAACGCAGTCGGCGCAGGCGATGTCACGAACCAGGCAGTCACTGCAGTCGATGATCATTGTGATCCTTGTCTCTTTGTCGCGTCGGACGGCGTAATCGGCCGATCGAACGAAAGGTAGCGCCAGCCACCGACAGGTTCCGCGACTCGACAATCGGCACCGACCGACACGATGCCCTCCGACGCCGTGTTCGGCGTTCTTGTCGGAGGTCGGCCCTAACGTCGTCGCAGTGAGCCTGCCGATCCAGCTGACGTTCGACGAACTCGACACCCCGCTTCACGCCACCACGTTCGTCGTCGTCGACCTCGAAACCACTGGTGGCAGCGCTGACACGGAGGCGATCACCGAAATCGGGGCAGTCAAGGTCAGAGGTGGCGAGATCATCGGCGAATTCGCCACCCTCGTCGACCCGGGCAGATCGATCCCGCCCTACATCGTCGAGTTGACCGGCATCACGACGGCGATGCTGATCGGGGCTCCCCGCATCGAACGCGTTCTCCCCGGCTTTCTCGAGTTCGCTCGCGGATCGGTACTGGTGGCACACAACGCCGGGTTCGACACGGGATTTCTCAAGGCCGCAGCGAGTCGACTCGACATCGCCTGGCCCCGCTTCCAGGTGCTCTGCACGGTCAAACTCGCCCGACGAGTGCTCACGCGCGACGAGGCACCCTCGGTGAAACTGTCCGCCCTGTCGACGTTGTTCAGATCCAGCACTCGGCCGACTCACCGAGCATTGGACGACGCGCGTGCCACGGTGGACGTGTTGCACGGCCTGATCGAACGAGTGGGCAACCAGGGCGTACACAGCTACGCGGAACTGGTCGACTACCTCCCTGCGGTGTCGGCGGGGCAACGAGCCAAACGCGGCCTGGCCGCACACCTGCCCGATACACCCGGCGTCTACCTCTTCCGTGGACCGTCGGACGAGGTCCTGTACGTAGGCACCTCGAACAACCTCAAGCGTCGGGTGCGCAACTACTTCACCGGTTCCGAGACACGTGGGCGAATGAAGGAGATGGTCTCGCTCGCCACTCGCGTGGACCACGTCGAATGTGCGCACGCACTCGAGGCAGGCGTCCGCGAATTACGGCTTCTCTCGGCTCACGTCCCGCCTTACAATCGCCGATCGAAGTTTCCCCGCAAAGGGTGGTGGGTCACCCTCACCGACGAAGCGTTTCCGCGTCTGTCGATCGTGCGCACTCCCGCACCCAACAGCCTCGGACCGTTCGCTGTTCGGGCGGACGCGGCGGAGGCCTCCGCCCTCGCCGCAGAATTCTGTCGACTTCGTACATGCACCCGCCGGTTGGGCCGCGCGGTTCGACACGGTGACGAGTGCACCGCGACGGACGTCGGTGGCTGCCCAGCGGCGTTCTCCGGGCCCCTGACGGCCGAGGAGTACTCGGGTGCCCCGGCGAAATTTCTGGCGTTCGTGTGTGGACACGACGACGAGCTGCTGTTCGCGATGCGACGCCGCGTCGCCGAACTCGCGGACCGTGAACTGTTCGAGACAGCCGCGCGTCTCCGCGATCGAATCGCGGTGACGGTGAATGTGCTCCGCAGGATGCACCGGGCGGCCGCCGTTGCGGCCATCGCCGAGCTCGTGGCGGCCAGGCGGACGGCCGACGGTGGCTGGGAGCTGATGGTGGTGCGCTTCGGCCGCTTGGCCGGGGCGGCCGTCGCACCGCGAGGGGTGCACCCGATGCCCGTCGTCGATGCGATCACGGCGTCGGCCGAGACGGTGATGCCCGATGCGACGCCACTTCGCGGTGCGCCGCCGGAAGAGGTGGGCCTGATCGCGTCGTGGCTCCACACGGACGGAGTGCGCATCGTTCGCACCACCGGTGGCTACTGCAGCCCTGCTCGGTCTGCGGGTTCGTGGGAGGAGTGGTGTCGAACGGCCCGAGAAGCAACGAGGCAGGAGTGGAGCCCGCGGAACGACCGATGAAGCGAGAGTGGAGTCGGTTGAGCAACTAGTGTTGTCTCGGTTGGGTCGAGCTCGCGTCGTGTGTGAGCCCGGAGATGCGTGAGGAGCACAGATGATCAATGCCATCGTCTTGATCGACGCCGAGGCCGATCTGATTCCGGAGGCGGCGCAGGCCGTTGCCGATGTGGACGGTGTGTCGGAGGTGTATTCGTGCGCCGGCGACGTCGATCTGATTGCCATCGTCAAGGTGCGTGATCATGCGTCGATAGCCGAGGTCATCACGAAGCACATCAATCGTGTTCGTGGTGTTCGCAGTACGACGACTCACATTGCGTTTCAGTCGTATTCGAGTGCCGACGTCGATGCAGGATTCTCGATCGGCGAGTAGTTCGGTGTGATTCAGTCGGCCAGCGCTGTGGTGCAGCGTGCCCAGTCGGCAAGCAGGCGGGCCGCGGAACCGTTGTCGACAACCGTTGCCGCAGTTGCCAATCCGGCTTCGATTTGCTCGTGCAGGTTTCCCGAGACTCCACGATGCGCGGCCATGGCCGCGGCGGCGTTGAGTAGCACGGCGTCACGGACGGGTCCGTGTTCGCCTGCGAACACGCGATGTGCCACTGCTGCATTGAATTTCGCGTCCCCGCCTCGGAGGGCCTCGATGGGCGCCCGAGCGATTCCGTAATCGGCCGGGTCGATCGAGTCGACGGTGACGGTCCCGTCGGACACCACGTGCACGGTGGTCGTGGTGGACAGGGTGATTTCGTCGAGCCCGTCGTCACCACGGACGACGAGAACCGAACTACCGCGTCGAGCGAACACGCCGGCGACGACGGGCACCAGATTCTCGAATGCGCAGCCGATCAGTCCGGCGCGTGGGCGGCCCGGGTTGGTCAAGGGGCCCAGCACATTGAAGATCGTCGGAATGCCGATCTCCTTGCGCGCCGGACCGGAGAACCGAAGTGCGGGGTGGTGGATCGGCGCGAAGCAGAACCCGATCCCAACCTGCTCGACGCTCGACGCCACCCCGGCGGGACCCAGGGTGACCCGCACGCCCAGCGCCTCGAGCACATCGGTCGTACCACTCTTGGACGACGCTGCACGGTTACCGTGTTTGACGACGCGTATTCCGCTGGCAGCGACGACGATCGCGGCCATCGTGGAGATGTTCACCGTGTCCGCACCGTCGCCGCCGGTTCCGACGACGTCCACCGCGTCACGGTCGGTCTCGACCAGAAATGCGTGCGAGAGCATGGAGTCGGCGAGACCCTCCAGTTCCGCGGGAGTGGGGCCCTTCATCTTCAGTGCCACCCCGAAGGCAGCGATCTGAGCGGCTGTGGCGTTGTCGGACATGATCTCGTCCATCACCCAGCCGGTATCGGCGCTCGACAGGTCGGCGTGCGTGGTCAACGCTCCGAGGATTCGACGCCACGTTCGCGGCTGCTCGTCACTGGTCCCTGCGGTCATGGTGGATGTGCCGTGCCCTTCTGCTGTCGATGCGCGCGGTGCGGTGGAAGCTTAGTCAGACGTGTCGGCGGGTGAGGCGGGCTGCAGCGCATCCCACCCCAGTACCGCTCCCCCACGCCGTTGCGCGAGACCCGCCATGCGAGACCTCTCCTGCGAACAGTGCAACGCGTCGAGCACCTGTACCCGCTGCAGGACCAGAGCGACACCGTCATCGACTTGCGGCCGATACCCGGTGTCGTCCGGTAGTTCGACCTGCGGACCGACCTCGTACGCATCCTGCGCCGCGACGGCTGCCGCATCGTCGACTTCGTGCGCGGGCAGCACGAGGTGATGCCGCAACAGCACCTCGGAGGACTCGATCCACGTGGGTTCTGTGTTCGCCGCCTCGTCGAGAACGGCGGAGCACGCCCGCGCGTCGTCGAAGCAGCTCGCCACTACCACCAGATCTTCGCGCGTGGGGTCCAGACGTTCCGCGGTCGACCGCGAGAACAACCGCCGAAACCACCCACCTGCACTGCTCTTTGCCATGAGGCCAGCCTTGCACGACTGGACCCTACCGGCCCGTACAGGCCCCTCCACCAGCGCGGGAACAACGGCGCGCTCGGAATCGTCCCTCCGCGACGCGCCAAGACCGGACCCGGATATGCCTTCCGTACTACGACGGGTCATACTTCTTTCTGTGACGAGCGCTGTAGGGACTCAAGGATCGGCAATCACCCAACGCGTGCACTCGCTGAACCGTCCCAATATGGTCAGCGTCGGCACGATCGTGTGGCTGTCGAGTGAACTCATGTTCTTCGCCGGGCTGTTTGCGATGTACTTCGTCGCACGCGCGCAGGCGAATGGAAACTGGCCGCCGGAGCCGACCGAGCTGAACCTCGGGCTGGCTGTTCCGGTGACGGCCGTGCTGATCGCTTCTTCGTTCACCTGCCAGCTGGGCGTGTTCGCTGCCGAGCGTGGCGACGTGTTCGGGCTTCGTCGGTGGTACATCGTCACCCTGGCAATGGGCGCGTTCTTCGTCGCCGGTCAGGGATACGAGTACTACCACCTGGTCCACGAGGGCACGACGCTCTCGAGCAGCGTGTACGGCTCGGTCTTCTACATCACGACCGGCTTCCACGGTTTGCACGTGATCGGCGGACTCATCGCCTTCGTCTTCCTGATCACCAGAACCCTGGTCAGCAAGTTCACGCCCGCGCAGGCCACCGCCGCCATCGTCGTTTCGTATTACTGGCACTTCGTCGACATCGTCTGGATTGCCCTCTTCGCGACGATCTACTTCATCCGCTAGTGACAGTCAGCAAGCCACAGATATCGAGCGAACGGATTCAGCCCCCGACGTTCGGCCCGTCCCGACACGACAAGGGATAGAAGATGAGTACATCTCCCCCAGCAGCAACCGACGACACTTCGGCCTCGAAGGCGCGACGCAAGCGTAAGACGCGTCGACGCGTCACCGGTGCACTCGTTCTGATGATGGGCCTTCTGAGCGCGGGTTTCCTCGCGTCGGCCCTGACGCCTACACCCCAGGTTGCAACAGCCGACACCGATTCGGCGGCGCTGATCCGCGAAGGCAAGCAGCTCTACGACACGTCGTGCGTGACATGCCACGGTGCCAATTTGCAGGGTGTTCAGGATCGCGGACCGAGTCTCATCGGTGTCGGTGAAGCTGCCGTCTACTTCCAGGTGTCGAGTGGCCGTATGCCGGCTGTTCGCAACGAGGCACAGGCACTGCGCAAGCCGCCGAAGTTCGACGACAAGCAGATCGACGCGCTCGGTGCTTACATCCAGGCCAACGGCGGCGGCCCGACGGTCATTCTCGACGAGAACGGTGAGGTGGCGCAGGAGTCGCTTCGCGGCGACGACATCGCCCGAGGCAGCGAGCTGTTCCGCTTGAACTGCGCGTCCTGCCACAACTTCACCGGCCAGGGCGGCGCACTGTCGTCGGGCAAGTTCGCGCCGGACCTCGGGCCTGCCAACGAGCAGGAGATCTACACCGCGATGGTCACCGGTCCGCAGAACATGCCAAAGTTCTCCGACCGTCAGCTGACGATCGAGGAGAAGTCGGACATCATCGCCTACGTCAAGTCGGCCCAGGAAACCAAGGCTGCAGGCGGCTGGGGTCTCGGTGGCTTCGGTCCCGGTACCGAGATGATCGCCCTGTGGGTTGTCGGAATCGCCGCTGTCGTCGGCGCAACATTGTGGATCGGAGCTAGATCATGAGCGACGGCGATTCCGGCCGTAAGGACGCCGACAACACCGACGGCACCAATGCCGAGGGTGTGAATCCCGACAAGAAGTACACCGACGAGGAGTTGGCAGCGCTCAGCCGGGACGAGTTGGTCGAACTCGGCACCAATCTCGACGGTGTGGATGTCGCATTCCGTCGCAATCGCTGGGCTGTGGAAGGTACTCGCGCCGAGAAGCGCGCAGAGCGCAGCGTGGCGATCTGGTTTGCCATCGCCGGCCTGTCGGCAGTCGCGTTCATCGGCGTCTACCTCTTCTGGCCTTGGCAGTACGCAGGCATCGGTGACGACAACTACAACCTGTACTCGCTGTACACGCCGCTGATCGGCGGAACGATGGGTCTTGCGATCCTCGCCGTCGGCGTCGGTGCCGTGCAGTTCACCAAGAAGTTCATCCCCGAAGAGGTCTCCATCCAGGACCGCCACGACGGAAGTTCGTCGGAAACGGACCGCAGGACGCTGGTCGCCGAGCTGGGCGATTCGCTCGACACGTCGACCATCGGACGACGCAAGGTCATCAAGCGTTCGCTTCTGTTCGGCGGCGGCGCTCTCGGCGTGATGGCACTGCTCCCCCTCGGCGGCCTCATCAAGAATCCGTGGGCCAAGGGCGAAGATTCTCCGTTGTGGGTATCCGGCTGGACGCCTCGCTACGATGGAGAGACGATCTACCTCCGACGAGACACCGGGCGACCGGAAGATGTTGTTCTCGTACGGCCCGAGGACTTGGACGCTGGTGCCATGGAAACTGTCTTCCCGTTCCGCGAGGCGGACCGCGAGAGCGAGCACGACCTGCTCATGTCACTTCGCGGTATCCGTAACGCAGTCATGCTCATCCGTTTGCGTCCCGACGACGCAAGCACGGTCATCAAGCGCAAGGGCCAGGAGAGCTACAACTACGGCGATTACTACGCCTACTCCAAGATCTGCACGCACCTGGGTTGCCCGACATCGTTGTTCGAGCAGCAGACCAACCGCATTCTCTGCCCTTGCCATCAGTCGCAGTTCAACGCGCTCGAGTACGGCAAGCCGATCTTCGGACCGGCTGCGCGCGCGCTGCCTCAGCTTCCCATCACAGTCAACGAGGAGGGTTACCTAGTGGCACAGCACGACTTCCACGAAGCACTGGGTCCCGCCTTCTGGGAACGTCGACCGGAGCGTGATTCATGAGTCCTTCACTGCAAACCCTCGCCGCCAAGCAGGCGGACGACGTAGACAGTCGTTACCACTTGGCACCAGGTTTGCGCCGCCAGATCAACAAGGTGTTCCCCACCCACTGGTCGTTCCTGCTCGGTGAGATCGCGCTGTACAGCTTCGTGATCCTGCTGATCTCCGGCGTCTTCCTCACCCTGTTCTTCGATCCTTCGCTCAGCGAGGTCGTCTACCAGGGCGCGTACACCCCGCTGAACGGCGTGACCATGTCACGTGCCTACGCGACAGCACTCGACATCTCGTTCGAGGTGCGCGGCGGTCTGTTCATGCGCCAGATCCACCACTGGGCAGCACTGATGTTCGCCGCGTCGATCATCGTGCACATGATGCGCATCTTCTTCACCGGTGCGTTCCGTCGTCCCCGTGAGGCCAACTGGGTCATCGGCTGCCTGCTGCTGATCCTGGCGATGTTCGAGGGCTTCTTCGGATACTCGCTCCCCGACGATCTGCTCTCGGGCACCGGCCTCCGCGCCGCGTTCTCCGGAATCACGATGAGCATCCCGATCGTCGGCACCTGGATGCACTGGTTGATCTTCGACGGGGACTTCCCCGGCACGATCATCATTCCTCGCCTGTACGTGGCGCACGTGCTGCTGCTGCCGGCCATCATCCTGGCGCTGATCGCAGCTCACCTGGCTTTGGTCTGGTACCAGAAGCACACGCAGTTCCCCGGACCCGGTCGTACGGAAACCAACGTCGTCGGCGTTCGTATCCTCCCGGTCTTCGCCGTCAAGTCCGGCGCGTTCTTCGCCGTGACGTTCGGCGTGATCGCCGCCATGGGCGGACTGCTGCAGATCAACCCGATCTGGGCGCTCGGTCCGTACAACCCGTCTCAGGTGTCCGCAGGTTCGCAGCCCGACTTCTACATGATGTGGACCGACGGCCTGGCGCGTCTGTGGCCGGCATGGGACATCTACATCGCTGGTCGCTACACGATTCCTGCAGTCTTCTGGGTGGCCGTGATCATGGGCCTCGTCTTCACCGTGATGATTGCCTACCCGTGGATCGAGAAGCGTCTCACCGGAGACAACGCACACCACAACCTGCTGCAGCGTCCCCGCGACGTGCCGGTCCGTACTGCAATCGGCGCAATGTCCATCGCCTTCTACGTCGTTCTGACGCTCTCGTGCGTCAACGACCTGATCGCGTACAAGTTCGACATCTCGCTCAATGCGATGACGTGGATCGGTCGAATCGGAGTGCTCATTGCTCCGCCGATCGCATACTTCGTCGCGTACCGGTTCTGCATCGGCCTACAGCGCAGCGACCGGGCAGTTCTCGAGCACGGCATCGAAACCGGAATCATCAAGCGACTCCCGCACGGCCAGTACGTGGAAATCCACCAGCCGCTCGGACCGGTCGACGATCACGGTCACCCGATCCCGCTCGATTACCAGGGTGCAGCGGTCCCCAAGAAGATGAACAAGCTCGGTTCTGCCGGCAAGCCCGGCTCGGGTTCACTGTTCACCCCGGACCCCGTTGCGCAGAGCAAGGCCCTCGAGGATGCACTCCACAAGGGCGAGCACGAGCAGCTGGCAATGCTTCGCAACTACCAGGCGGGCATTCTGGGCAATGGCCACTCGAACGGCAACGGTCACGCCAACGGCAACGGCCATACGAACGGCAACGGTCACGCCAACGGCAACGGTCATTCCAATGGCCACGCCAACGGCAACGGCCATGCCAACGGGCACGAAGACACCTCGATTTCTTCGGGTCGTCAGGACAGCGATCGCGATCACTGAGTCCTGACAACGCATTCCGCTGAAGGGCGGCACCGGCAACGGTGCCGCCCTTCTTCGTGTGGTGGCGGTACTACCCGATCGACACATGTCCGGAGACGATCCGGCTGGATCTCCATCGGTCCGCGGGAGTCCTGTGAACGGAGGCCGCAACTCTCACAGGCTCCACTCCCCTCCCCCGCCCGAGGACTGCCGATTCAGAGCGCGGTAAATGCTCGACTCGGAGCCGGCACTCACCTGCTGGTAGCCCGCAGACCCATCGGTGACGAGCATCGGCCCGGTCGGTCTCGACCGGTATTAGTATCGGTGTATGGTCCGTATCCCACTCAGTCCCGGTGAACTCGCGCGTGGTGCTCGCTTGGGCACAGCTTTGCGCCGTTTCCGGGGTAGCCGGACCATGACCGAGGTTTCCGACGCCGCCGGCATCTCCGTCGAAACGCTCAGAAAAATCGAGACCGGGCGTATCGCAACCCCGGCATTCTTTACCGTCGCCGCACTGTGCACTGCGTTGGAGATCTCACTCGATGCACTGCTCGAATCCACGGCGGATGCGTCGTCGACCCTGCGGGAGGCAGACGCGTCCTGACTGGTTCGGATCCGCGCCGTGGTCTTCCGGGACGTTCATGCGTTCCAGTCCATGACGAAAGACCGGGGTGCGGCCGGTCTCTCACCGACCCGCAGTAGGTAGGCGTGGTGCTTCTCAGTCGATCGGCGAGACCCTGATGAGGTTGCCGTCGGGGTCCGCGATCACGAAAGTGCGGCCGAAGACGGCGTCGTGTGGCTTCTGCACTACGGCAACTCCTTTCGCGACCCAATCGGTGAATATGTCGTCGACTGCTTCCGAGGGGCCGGGCACCATGAGTCCGATCTCGCTCATGCGGGGTGTGCTCGGTACAGAGTGCTCGGCGTAGCCCGTCCACAACGCGAGCAGTACACCGGGGGCAACGTCGAAAGCAACATAGTGGGGACTGGTGAAAGTCGGTTCGATCTCGAACAGGTCGCTGTAGAAGGCGGTGGCGGCCTGGGTCTCCCGGACGCCGATCAAGAACAGGTTCGGTGCAGGCATGGAGGGCTCCTCGAGTGGATGTCGTATCGATACCGAACCATCCAATCGCCTCATCGCGACAGAACCTGTCACCTTTTTCTGCCAACATCGGTCCGCATGAAGGCTTCGAGGCTGCTGCATATCTTGCTGCTCCTACAGACCCGTCAGCGCATGACAACTACCGAGCTCTCCGACCGTCTGGAAGTGTCTCGGCGCACTGTGCCGCGAGACGTCGAGGCGCTCTCGGCGGCTGGTGTGCCCGTCTATGCCGAACGCGGACGGAACGGCGGGATTGTCTTGCTCCCCAATGCACGACTCAACGCATCCCATCTGGATCCACCAGAACTCGAGGCCCTCTCCATAGCCGGTTTGGACAGCGCGCAGCTCGAACGTTTGGGGCTGTCTGCGGTATGGGAGTCGGCCGCGCGCAAGATCGCCGCCCGGCAGGCTGCGGCACCGGATATACCGGGCATGCTGGGTCTGGCGGACCTGGTACTGGTCGACAGCACCGCATGGTTCGCCGACTCGGAAACAGCGATCGACGTATCGGACCTGGCCTCGACACTTCGACGCCGACGACGACTGCAAATCCAGTACCGGCGTAGCGCCGAGAATCAGGCCTCGACGCGGGTGGTCGACCCGTACGGGATCGTAGCGAAATCAGGTCGCTGGTATCTCGTCGCCGACGACCAGGGAGACGGTCGACTGTTCGCGCTGGAACGGCTCTCGACCTACGAACAACTCGCCGCACCAGCTGCTGTTCAACCCGGGGAAACCCTCCGCACGAAATGGGCAGCGTTGAAAGGTCGCACCGAGAGACGAGGTCACGTGAGCGTCACCGTCCGCCTGCCGGAGAAAGGCCTCGACCTGGCTCGACGGGTACTCGCCGGTCGCATCCACGAGGTCTCCGCCGCGAAAGACGGCTGGTGCACCGTCGTCGTCCGCTATCCCGATATCGAGTCGGTACGTCAACTACTTCAATTCGGCGATCACATCGAAGTACTCACACCAGCCGCAGCTCGCGAACGCATCGGTCAGCTCGCCACAGTTCTGGCCGAAAAGCACTCGACCCCCGCCGGCTGACCCGGTCGGAATGCCCCTGCACTCGAGCGATGTCCCCGGTGTGCACGTTCCAGCACAGAAAAGGGCCCCGATCGCTCTCGTGAACGATCGGGGCCCTTTTCGGGTGTCTACAGGTCAGTGGCGTTCGGCACCGATGTGGTACTCGAAGACCAATCCAGCGGCCGAGGCGATGACGCACACGACGCCCAGAGCAATCAACCAGGGCTGGAAGAAGGCAAAGCCCAGAGCGGTGATCGACGCCGCCACGGCCAGCACGAACGGCCAGAAGCTGCCGGGGCTGAAAAAGCCCAGGTCGCCTGCGCCGTCACTTACCTCGGCGTCGTCGAAGTCTTCGGGCCGAGTGTCGAGCCGTCGCGCGACGAATCGGAAGTACGTTCCGACGATCAGCGTCAGGCCGACCGACAGGAAGATCGCCGTGACGCCTGCCCACTCGACGCCGGTTCGGCTCAATCCTGTGAACAGCGCATACACGATGCCGACCAGGAGGAAGAAGACCGTGAGGATCTCGAAGATCTTCGCTTCGATTTTCATATCAGCATGCTTCCTTGGTCAGTTGCCTTCGGCGACGGTGGCGGTACGGACGGTGCGATCGGTCTCGAACGGCGAGGTGCTGGTCGCGAGCGGGCTCTCGCCGATGGCTTCCAGTGCCTGCGCGTTGGTCAGCGCTTCGCCACCCTCGGACAACGGCTTGCGCAGCTCGATGTACTGCTCGAACTTGTCCGGGGACACGGCGCGAACCTCGAAGTTCATCATCGAGTGGAACGTGCCGCACATCTCCGTGCATCGACCGACGAACGAACCTTCGCGCTCGATTTCGCTGATCTGGAACACGTTGTCGGAATGGTTCTCCTCGGGGTTGGGGAGAACGTCACGCTTGAACAAGAACTCCGGAACCCAGAACCCGTGGATGACGTCCGAGGATGCCAGCACGAATTCGATGCGCTTTCCGGTGGGAAGGACGAGCACCGGAATCTCGGCGCTGGAACCGACCGTTTCGATCTTGTTGTAGTGCAGGTAGGACAGATCCTGGGGAATGGCACCGTGGATCGCGCCGGGCACGAACTCGCCGTCCTCGCTACCCTCGGCGCCTTCGCCGGGAGTTGCGGCGGCTTCTGCGGCGGCCTGCTCCTCTTCGTCGGTGCCCTCGTACTTGGCGGCACCGTCCTTGAGGTCGATCGTCCGGTATCCGAACTTCCAATTCCACTGGTATGCGGTCACGTCGACCTGGACGTCGGGATCTGCCTGCTTCTCGTCGACGTAGTTCTGCACCACGACGGTGAAGTAGAAGAGCACGGCGATGATCACGAACGGAACCGCCGTGTAGAACAGCTCGAGCGGAACGTTGTACGCGGTCTGACGCGGGAACTCCGGGGAGCTCTTCTTCTTACGGTGGAAGAGCACCACCCAGAAGATCAAGACCCACACGACGATGCCCATGACCAGGGCGGCGATGACCGACCAGGTCCACAGGTCGCCGATGCGTCGTCCCTGCGGAGTGACGCCCGAGGCGAAACCGAAATTGAGTACGTTGTCACTGCTGATGGAACAGCCCGACAGCATCAACGCGGCTACACCGAGAAATGCTGTCAGCCCCGCTCGCCGAAGGATCCGACTATGCGCCACGTTCACGCCTTCCTGATTGCCCACCACTGAAGAATAAGGGCTTCCACATGGAGATGCCCGAGTACTACGCAGCGTAGACCAAAGCTGACGCGGAGCCACCCTTGGGTCGTTACCTAGGTTCGAGCGTGTCTGCGGCATACTCGGTTGCTGATCGACCGTCCCGCTGACGACACGCGGAGATCCGGCCCCCGGCATTGTCCCCAACTGCGAGAAGAGGTAGCAGACGCTGTGTGTGGACTGCTCGGAGTACTGACATCTCACGGAACGACCGCCGCCGGCGTCGAGCTGGTGAGCTCGGCGACTCACTGCATGCGCCATCGAGGCCCGGACGAGCCCGGTGGCACCTGGCACGACGACGACGTCGTGTACGGCTTCAATCGACTCTCGTTCATCGACATCGAACACTCGCATCAGCCGATGCGGTGGGGACCTCCGGGTTCACCCGACCGGTACGCGTTGGTGTTCAACGGCGAGATCTACAACTACCTCGAGTTGCGTGCTGAGCTCGCGCGCGATCACGGTGCAGAATTCGCCACCGAAGGTGACAGCGAATCGATCGTTGCGGCATTCCACTACTGGGGCGCTGCCGCCGTGCAACGTCTGCGAGGAATGTTCGCCTTCGCCATCTGGGACACCGAGACGCGCGAGATGTTCATCGCGCGCGATCCCTTCGGCATCAAGCCGCTGTTCTACGCCACGGGCCCGGGTGGAACCGCGTTCGGCAGTGAGAAGAAGAGCGTTCTCGAACTGATGGAGCTGCTGGGCGTCGAGCTCGATCTCGACCCGCGGGCCATCGAGCACTACACCGTGCTTCAGTACGTCCCGGAACCGGAGACGCTGCACGCGGGGATCAGGCGGCTCGAGTCGGGTTGCTACGCCACCCTCTCCCCCGGTACGCCGCCGAAGATCACCCGATACTTCACACCGACGTTCCCGGTGAAGCCTTTCGCTCCCGGCAGCGAGAAGGCTCGCTACCAGGAGATTGCCGAGGCGCTCGAAGATTCGGTCGCCAAGCACATGCGAGCCGACGTGACCGTCGGTTCCTTCCTCTCGGGCGGCATCGATTCCACGGCCATCGCGGCACTGGCGATTCGACACAATCCGAACTTGATCACCTTCACGACCGGCTTCGAGCGCGAGGGTTACTCCGAGGTCGACGTTGCAGCGGAGTCGGCAGCCGCGATAGGTGCTCGGCACATCGTGAAAGTGGTCGGACCTGAAGAGTTCGCGGCGTCCATTCCCGAGATCGTCTGGTACCTGGACGACCCGGTGGCCGATCCGGCGCTCGTACCGCTCTACTTCGTCGCCAAAGAAGCTCGCAAACACGTCAAGGTCGTGCTGTCCGGAGAGGGTGCGGACGAACTGTTCGGCGGCTACACCATCTACCGCGAGCCGCTGTCGTTGAAGCCGTTCGAGTCTCTACCCGCATTTCTACGCCGCGCAGCCGGATCGTTGAGCGAGCGCATTCCCGAAGGCACGCGCGGCAAGAGCTTGCTGCACCGAGGATCGATGACCCTCGAGGAGCGCTACTACGGCAACGCACGCAGCTTCAACGACGCGCAGTTGCGATCGGTGCTGCGTGAGTTCCGTTCGGAGTGGACGCATCAGGACGTCACCGCGCCCATCTACGCGCAGTCGCAGGGGTGGGATCCCGTGGCTCGTATGCAGCATCTGGATCTGTTCACCTGGCTTCGCGGCGACATTCTGGTCAAGGCCGACAAGATCACCATGGCGAACTCGCTCGAGCTGCGCGTCCCGTTCCTCGATTCCGAGGTCTATCGCGTGGCAGAGAAGTTGCCACTGGAGCAGAAGATCACCAAGAGCACTACCAAATACGCGCTGCGCCAGGCGCTGGAAGGCATCGTTCCCGGTCATGTTCTGCACCGCGCCAAGCTCGGTTTTCCGGTGCCACTGCGCCACTGGCTGCGCGGTACCGAACTCTTCGACTGGGCTCACCAGCAGATCGCCGAGTCACAGACCGATCACCTTCTGAACAAGGCCGCCATCGTCGCCATGCTCGACGACCATCGGGCAGGCAAATCGGATCACAGCCGTCGCCTGTGGACGCTGCTCATCTTCATGGTGTGGCACGGGATCTTCGTGGAGAAGCGCATCGTGCCGCAGATCGCCGAACCGGAGTACCCGGTCAACATCTGACGTGAGGCGACCGTGCCCGTCTCACCCATCCTCTGCGGATGGGTGAGACGGGCACGGTAAGCCTGAGACTCAGGCGGGCAGCAACGCGCCGATCTCCTCGCCGGCTTCGGCACCGTACGCCGCGCTCAAGCGCTTGATCGCGTCGTCGCGGTTGAGACTCCATTCCTGCGTTCCGGTGGTCTCGAGGACCAGCACGGCTACCAGAGAACCGAGTTGAGCAGCTCGTTCGATGCTCGCTCCGGCGAGGTGGCCGGTGAGGAACCCGGCACGGAACCCGTCGCCCACTCCGGTGGGATCGACCTTGCTCGTCTCGGGCACGACACCGATGTGGGTATGCTTCCCGCCCTTTTCGACGATATCCACGCCCCGCTTGCCCAGCGTGGTGACCCGCAGGTCCACCTTGTCCGCGATATCGGCGTCGGACATCCCGGTCTTCTGCTTGAGCAGTGCCCATTCGTATTCGTTGGTGAACAGGTAGGCCGCCCCGTCGATCAGGTCGGTGGCCTGTGCGGCGTCGAGTCGCGCGAGTTGCTGGGACGGGTCGGCGGCAAAGGGAACACCTGCCGCGCGGCACTGGTCCGTGTGGGCGGTCATCGCATCCGGATCGTTGGCCCCGATCAGCACGAGATCGAGCTCGTGCTGTGCGGCCAGCGCGTCGATGGAGATGTCGCGGGCTTCGCTCATGGCACCGGGATAGAACGACGCGATCTGCGCCATGTCCTCGTCGGTGGTGCAGACGAAGCGTGCTGTGTGCGCGGTGGCAGACACACTGACGCCACTGCAGTCGACTCCGTGCTCTTCGAGCCAGGTCCGATACTCGGCGAAGTCCGGCCCCACGGCTCCGACGAGGAGCGGAGAGCCGCCGAGGACCCCGAGTGCGTAGGCGATGTTTCCGCCCACTCCCCCTTTACGGATGACCAGGTCGTCCACCAGGAAGCTCAGCGAAATGTTCGCGAGCTGATCGGCGACGATCTGCTCGGCGAACCGACCGGGGAATCGCATCAGATGGTCGGTTGCAATCGAGCCGGATACCGCGAGAGTCACGAAGAAGAGCCTTTCGGAGTGAAGTTCTGGATGACCGACGAGCAGACACGACTGTGACCGATACACGAATACGTGTATCGGTCACAGTCGAGAGCGAGTCAGCTCAGTTGAACGAGTCGCCGCACGCGCACGATCCGGTCGCGTTCGGGTTGTCGATCGTGAAGCCCTGCTTCTCGATCGTGTCCACGAAGTCGATGGATGCACCCTCCACGTAGGGAGCGCTCATCCGGTCGACTGCGAGGGTGACGCCGCCGAAGTCGACCGCGAGGTCGCCGTCGAGGCTTCGGTCGTCGAAGAAAAGCTGATAACGCAGTCCTGCACACCCACCGGGCTGTACAGCAATGCGCAGCGCGAGGTCGTCGCGGCCCTCTTGATCCAGCAACGCCTTGGCCTTGGCCGAAGCGGTCTCCGTCATGGTGACCTTGTGCGCCGTGGTTTCGGTCGTTGTGGTCTCATTCGAAACGGTCATGGGCTCTCCCTATCAGTCGTACCAAACCCGTGAACAAACTCAACCGTACTCCGGGTTGCTCTATTCCTTGCGCGCGCCGCCCCTGTTCGAGGGCCCGGCAACAGCACTGCTCGCCACGTGCGCGGCCAGCTTTTCGAGCTGATTGGCCGCATCGGTCATGGCCACCTCCACAGACCCGGCGAACTCGCTGATCGAGTGAGCGGCCGAGATACCGGCCGACGCCAAGTCGTCCTTGCTCAACGTCACCTGGCCGGCGAGCACCACGGTCTCGATTCCGGTGGCACCGCCTGCAGCGGCGATTCTGGTCACCAACTTGCCTCGCAGCGACTGCGAATCGAACTTTCCCTCGCCGGTCAGCACAAGGTCGACGGAGTCCAGGAGTTCCCGCTGACCGGTTCGTTCCGCCACGACGGCAGCACCCGGCACCTGCCTGCCACCGAGCGCGAACAGGGCGGCCCCCATCCCGCCCGCGGCACCCGCACCGTGACGGTCTGCCACATCGTGGCCCGCAGCCGACAGAACGGCAGCCCAGTCGGCGTTCAGTTCTTCGAGTCGCTCGACCGTCTCGGTGTCGGCGCCCTTCTGCGGCCCGAACACCCGAGCAGCACCGGCATCGCCGAGCAGGGGGTTCTCCACGTCCGACGCGGCGACGAGGTCGATTCCCGAGAACCGTTCGATTGCCGACCCCAGCCCGCCGAGTGCGCGGATCATCGCTCGTCCACCGTCGGTGCAACTGCTTCCGCCGAGTCCGACCACGATCGACGTGGCGCCACTCTTCAACGCCTCGCTCAGCAGCTGTCCGACGCCGTAGCTGTTCGCCTTCAGCGCCGACTGCGGAGTCAGTGGACCGTCGACGAGGTGCAGCCCGCAGGCCTGAGCAGATTCGATGTACGCCACCGTCCCGTCGAGCAGCCAGCGGGCCTGCACCGGCGTCCCGAGCGGTCCGTCCACGTCGGCGCCGTGGATTGTGCCGATGCGCGAGGCCAGTACCTCGACGAACCCCGGTCCACCGTCGGATTGGGGGGCCAGTTCCAGCTCGTCACCGCTCCGGACGCCCGCCCATCCTCTGGCAATGGCGGCGGCTGCATCTGCGGCAGTCAGGGTGTCCCCGAAGGAGTCCGGCGCAATCATCACTCGCATTCCCGGAAGTGTAGGACCGCAGTGCCCGAACAGCATCCCGCGCTGCGCCGCTGACCTGGCCGGTGTTCGAGTGCCTCCGCTCATCCCATACTCTGGTTGCGTGAAGCTGCTACGCCGTGGAAACTCTGACAATTCGGACGGACAGGACTCGAACGAGCCCGAGTCGACTGTGTCCGCCGGCGAGGCGACCTCGCCGGTGTCTCTCGGCAAAGGCCGACCGACCCCCAAGCGCCGTGACGCCGAGGCCCGCCGCCGCGGGCCGGTCGCTCCGGCTCCCCTGACGAGCAAAGAGGCACGAGAGCGCCGCAAGGCGAACAAGGGCAGCAAGGAAGACCGTAAGGCTGCCTCGAACGAACGGCGTGCAGCAGCTGCGGAGCGGCGGGCGCGCATGCTTGCGGGCGACGACAAGTATCTGCTGCCTCGCGACAAGGGCCCGGTGCGTGCCTACGTTCGCGACATCGTCGATGCGCGGCGCAATCTTGTCGGCTTGTTCATGCCGCTCGCTCTCATTCTCATCTTTGCGCTGTTCCTGCAGCCGCAGGTACAGCAGTACGTCACTCTCGGCATGTTCGTGATGATGCTGTTCATGGTCGGCGAGGGCATCTACCTCGGCAAGATGATCAACAACCGCATTCGCGTCCGGTTCCCCGACACTCCCGACGGCGGCTTCAAGATCGGCTGGTACGCCTTCGTACGGGCGTCGCAGATTCGGAAGATGCGTGCCCCCAAGCCGCGAGTGAGCGCCGGCGAGGCCGTCTGACGTCGGTGGCCGTGCCGTCTCGAACGCTCGTCCTCGGCGGAGCCAGATCCGGTAAGTCCGCGCACGCAGAATCGTTGGTCACGACCCGCCCGGTCCGCTACGTCGCGACCGGACAGCGCGATGCGTCGGACGAAGACTGGCAGCAGCGCATCGAACTCCATCGTGCGTCGCGTCCGCCCGAGTGGACCACGGTCGAAACCGTCACCGGGCTGGCGACGGTGGTGGCTCAGCCCTGGGGCGGCACCACGATGGTCGACGATCTGGGTACCTGGCTCACGGGAATGCTCGACGACGCAGCGGCCTGGGACCTGCCTCGCGGGACGATTGCTCCGGCCGTGGACGACTTGGTCTCAGCGGTCTCGGACTGCAGGTCGACTCTCGTGATCGTCAGCCCCGAGGTCGGCATGTCCGTGGTTCCCGAGTCGCGTTCCGGTCGACTGTTCCGTGACGAGCTCGGTGTCCTCAATGCGCGTCTCGCGCACGTGTGTGACAGGGTTCTGCTGGTCGTCGCGGGCCTCGCGCTGACCCTCAAAGAACCACCGGCGGATTCCCTGACCGCGAAAGGCCCAGTGTGACAACTCCTGTGGACGAGATTCCGGCACCCTCACCGTTTCGACCGGTGCCTTCGCCGTCCGATTCCGCGCGGTACGAAGCTGCCGAGCGGCAAGGTCGGTTGACCAAGCCGGCCGGTAGCCTCGGCCGTCTCGAGACGCTCGGCGAGTGGATCGCCGCCTGCCAAGACGTCAGTCCGCCGAAGTCCTTCGAGCGCGTCCGTGTCGTCGTCTTCGCCGGCGACCACGGCGTCGCCGCTCATGGAGTGTCCGCCTACCCGCCCGAGGTCACGGCGCAGATGGTCGAGAACATTCGCGCGGGCGGTGCTGCGGTCAACGTCCTCGCGACCATCGCCGGGGCCACTGTTCGAGTGGTCGACATCGCTGTCGACGCCGACACCGATCCGTCGGTGTCCACCTTCAAGATTCGGCGCTCGAGTGGTTCCATCGACCGCGAGGACGCACTGAGCGAGGACGAGGTGCGCGCCGCCGTCGCCGCCGGCGCTGCCATCGCGGACGAGGAGGTAGACGCCGGTGCGGATCTTCTCGTCGCAGGCGACATGGGCATCGGAAACACCACGCCCGCAACCGTATTGATCGCCACCCTCACCGATACCGAACCGGTCGCTGCCGTCGGCCGCGGCACCGGAATCGACGACGCCGGGTGGATCAGGAAGACCGCTGCGATCCGGGACGCGATGCGGCGGGCTCGGCCGGTCGCCAAGAATCCCACCGACCTGCTGCGGGTGGCCGGTAGTGCCGACATCGCCGCCCTCGCCGGCTTCCTCGCCCAGGCGGCCCATCGTCGTACCCCGGTGATCCTGGACGGTCTCGTCGTCACAGCAGCAGCATTGGTGGCGGAAGACGGTGCGGCCGGTGCCAGTGCCTGGTGGGTCGCCGGGCATCGTTCGGCCGAGCCCGCCCATTCACTTGCCTTGCGGCACTTGCGACTCGAGCCGTTGGTGGAGCTGTCGATGCGACTCGGTGAAGGCTCCGGCGCGTTGGCGGCGTTGCCGCTCGTTCGTGCGGGAGTCGACACGTTGAATTCGATGGCGACGTTCGCCGACGCCGGCGTCAGCACCGGCGACCCCGAAGTCCGCTGACCGTGAGGCTGCGGGCCGAGGGTCTGGTGCTCGCGTTCTCGTGGTTGACGGTGCTGCCCGTGCGCGGCCCGTCGCAGGTCGACAGGGTCCGCGCCGGTAGCGCGATAGCGCACGCTCCCCTGGTCGGTCTCGTCCTCGGGTGCGTGTGTTCGGCACTGCTGTGGGCGACGACGGTTGCCGGGCTGTCGGCAATCCTGTGCGGCCTCATCGCCGTTGCCGCCGCCGCGCTGCTGACGCGCGGGATGCACATCGACGGGTTGGCCGACACCGCCGATGGGCTCGGCTGTTACGGCCCGCCCGAACGTGCGCGGGAGGTCATGAAGTCCGGTAGTGCCGGACCGTTCGGGGTGGCGGCCATCGCTCTGACGTCGGCCATTCAGGCCGCGAGTCTGGGTCAACTCGCGCAGGAGCGACTGTGGTGGGCTGTCGTCGTGGTTGCGGTGACTGCCCGGGTGGCGGCAATCCTGGCCTGCCGCAAGGGAATCGACGCATCGACGTCGGGCGGCTTCGGTGCGCTCGTGGCCGGAACGCAGTCCAACGCCGTCCTGACGCTGTGGGTCATTGCGGCAGCAGCTGCGTCGGTCTTCGCGCAACCCGATCGACCCTGGCAAGGGCCGCTGGTCGTCGTCGCGGTCCTGACCCTGTCGGTGTTTGCCGTTCGACACTGCGTCCGACGCTTCGGTGGCCTCTCGGGCGATGTTCTCGGTGCCGCGATCGAGACCACCACGGCGTCGGCCGCGGTGGGCCTGTTGATCGGCAGCTGATCAGCGGAGCTTGGTCATCCAGCCGTGGGTATCGGCGAAGGTGCCGCGCTGGATGCCGGTGAGGGTGTCTCGCAGTGCGAGCGTGATCTCACCGGGTTCTCCGCCTGCGATCTCGAAAGAACCGTCGGTGGATTTGACGCTGCCCACCGGGGTGATGACAGCTGCTGTGCCACAAGCGAACACTTCGGTGATCTCGCCCGCTTCGGCACCCTTGCGCCACTCGTCGGTGGAGATCCGTCGTTCTTCGACGGGGATGCCGGAGTCCGTCGCCAAGGCCAACAGCGAGTCGCGCGTGATTCCGGGGAGCAAGGACCCGGACAGCGAGGGCGTCACCAACCGGGCGTCGGAACCCGAGCCGAAGACGAAGAACAGGTTCATGCCGCCCATCTCCTCGACGTAGCGGCGCTCGGTGGCGTCGAGCCAGACCACCTGATCGCAGCCCTCGTCGCTGGCCTGCGCCTGCGCGAGGAGGGAGGCGGCGTAGTTGCCTGCGAACTTCGCGGCACCGGTGCCACCCGGTGCTGCCCGGACGTATTCGGTGGACAACCACACGCTCACCGGTTTGACGCCACGTGGGAAGTACGCGCCTGCGGGTGAGGCGATCAGCATGTAGCGATACGCGTCGGCGGGGCGCACACCCAGACCGGCTTCGGTGGAGAACATGTAGGGCCGCAGATAGAGCGCGTCCTCGCCGCCCGCCGCCGGGACCCACTCGTGATCGAGCTCGAGCAACTTCTCGATAGAGCCGATGAACAAGTCGTCCGGCATCTCGGGCATGGCAAGCCGCTTCGCCGAGGTACGGAATCGTTCGGCGTTGGACTGCACCCGGAAGGTGGACAGATCGCCGTTGGGCTGGCGGTAGACCTTCAGGCCCTCGAAGATCGCTTGGCCGTAGTGCAGGACCATCGCCGCGGGGTCGAGCTCGATCGGACCGTACGGGGTGATCCTCGCATCGTGCCAGCCGCCGTCGCGGGTGTAGTCGATGCTCACCATGTGGTCGGTGAAGTGCTTTCCGAATCCGGGCGCAGCGAGTACCACGTCACGCGCCGCGGAGGTTGCGGGCGAAGGATGCTGCACGTACGTGAATTCGGAAACACCTGTCATGCCGGGAATCCTATCGTGGGGTTCGTGGCGGTCTCACGCGGTCACCTGGTCTTGGCGACGACGAACGGCGGTGCGACCACTTCGCAGCGCAGGGCGCGGCCCCGAACGTCGACCTCGACCTCCGAACCCACCGCGGGAGCGGCCTGCGCGTCGAGGAGTGCAAGGGCGATACCGACCTTGAGAGTGGGCGAGAAAGTGCCGGAGGTCGTCGTTCCGAGATCGCGTCCCGACGCGCGCACCGTGAGACCGGGGCGTAGAACGCCGCGATCGAGAGCTTTGAGCCCGCGCAGAATCCGTGCCGGACCGTCTGCCTTCTGGGCGGTCAATGCGTCCTTGCCCCAGAACGAGTCCTTGTTCCACCCGATCGCCCAGCCGCATCGTGCTTCGAGGGGCGAGATGTCCTGCGCCAGTTCGTGTCCGTGCAGCGGGTACCCCATTTCGGTGCGCAGCGTGTCGCGCGCTCCGAGCCCGCACACCTGACCGTCCCGAGACCGCACCGCAGCCAGCAGCGCCAGGAACAACGGTTTCACGTCGTCGGCAGACGGGATCAGCTCGTAGCCCTGTTCGCCGGTGTAACCCGTGCGGCAGACCCGGACAGGCAGCGAGTTCCAGGTGGCGTCCTCGAATGCCATGTAGTCCATATCGGTCGGTAGACCCAGTTCCTGCAGAACCTCGGACGCCTTCGGCCCCTGCACGGCCAGCACTCCGAACTCGCGGTGCCGGTTCACCACCGAGACCCCGGCGGGGGCAGCGGCAGCCATCGCCTCGACCACAGCTGCCGTGTTCGCAGCATTGGGTACCAGAAACACGTCCTCGTCGGAGACGAAGTAGGCGATCAGGTCGTCGACGACGCCACCGGACTCGGTGCAGCACAGCGTGTATTGCGCTTTGCCCGGTTCGATTCTGGTCAGGTCGTTGGTGAGGACGGAGTTCACGAATGCGGCGGCCCCGGGGCCGGTCACCGACGCCTTGCCGAGGTGGCCGACGTCGAACAGACCCACCGTTTCACGCACTGCCGCGTGCTCGACGACGACGCCGGCGTACGAGACCGGCATGGTCCATCCACCGAACGGTGCGAACGTCGCGCCGAGTTCGGTGTGCACGGCGTGGAGTGGTCCTTCGATCAACTCGGTGTCGGTCATGGCGGCCACGCTAGCTCACCTCGCGGAGCGTCTCAGGTCGGTCGCCCCGGTGCGTCCCTCGATCGTCGACGCCGCCGACCGTCATTAGGATCGAGGGACATACACGTCAACCCCTACAGGAGCAGCCACGTGCCTTCCCCCTCGACGCTCACCCGCACTCTCGGACCCGACCTGGTTCTCGCGGGCAAGCTCGGTAAGAAAGTCGACGTACTCGTCGTCGCATTGAGCACGAGTGACGACGGCCTCGAACTCTCCATCACCGACGACATTTCCGACGATGCGATCGCCACCGAATTGCTCGACGCGTTCGAAGCCGTCGGTGCCACCGGCAAGGCCGACGAAGTGGTGCGTATTCCGGCTCCGGCCGGCCTGGCCGTGGCGAGTGTGTTGGCCGTGGGCCTCGGCAACGCCGCCGACATCGACAGTGAACGCATTCGTCACTCGGCCGGCACCGCGGCTCGCGCGCTGTCCGGTGTCGAGACGGCGGCCACGACGCTCTCGGCGCTCGATCTGGGTGCGGCTGCCGAGGGCTTCTTCCTCGGCGCGTACCAGTTCGCCGAGTTCAAGTCGGCTCTCTCGGCACCGAAGCCGTCTGCGCTTCCGGTGACTCGGATCGAGTTGTTGGTGCCCGACACTCGCTCCAAAGATGCCAAGCGCGAATTGGAGAGGTCGATCGCGATTGCCGAATCAGTGGCTGTCGCAAGGGATTTCGTCAACACTCCACCCAGCCATCTCTATCCGGAGGCGTTCGCGGATCAGGCCAAGGCGCTGGGCAAGGCGGCCGGTCTCGAGGTCGAGATTCTCGACGACAAAGCACTCGAGAAGGGCGGCTACGGCGGCATTCACGGAGTGGGCAAGGGATCGTCCCGACTGCCTCGGCTCGTGCGCCTGACGCACTCGGGAGGCAAGCGCGGCGCGAAGAAGGTTGCCCTCGTCGGTAAGGGAATCACGTTCGACACCGGCGGCATCTCCATCAAACCTGCTGCCGGCATGGAGAACATGACCTCGGACATGGGCGGTGCGGCAGCGGTCATCGCCACGGTGGTGCTCGCCGCCAAGGTCGGTCTGCCGCTCGACGTCATCGCCACCGTCCCGATGGCGGAGAACATGCCGTCGGGCACCGCCCAGCGCCCCGGCGATGTGCTCACCCAGTACGGCGGCATCACCGTCGAGGTGATCAACACCGACGCCGAGGGCCGCTTGGTACTCGCCGACGCGATCGTGCGGGCCTGCGAGGACGATCCGGACTACCTGATCGACACCGCGACGCTGACGGGCGCTCAGGTCGTCGCACTCGGCAACAGGACTCCCGGCGTGATGGGTACCGACGACTTCCGCGACCGCGTCGCAGCAATCTCGCAGGCGATCGGCGAGAACGGATGGGCCATGCCGTTGCCGAAGGAGATTCGCCGCGAACTCGACTCCAAGATCGCAGATCTCGCGAACGTCACCAACGGTCGAGCAGGTGGCATGCTCGCCGCTGCTCTGTTCTTGAAGGAATTCGTCGCCGACGGCGTGGAATGGGCTCACATCGACGTTGCCGGCCCGGCATACAACACCGGTGGTCCGTTCGGCTACACCGGCAAGGGCGGCACCGGGGTTCCGGTCCGAACCATGTTCGCGGTTCTCGAGGACATCGCCGACAACGGTTGATCGTCTCCCGTCCGTGCGCGAGGCCCATGCCCTCGCGCACGGACGGTGTCAGCTGTCGCGCTGCTGTTGTTCGCGCTGCCGAACGATCTTCTGCCGAGCGTCGTGATCACGCATCCGCTGCGGATAGCCCGTCTTGCGGACGTCGTACACCGGAATCTTCAGGTCCGATCCGATCTTTCGTACATATTTTTCATCGAGCGGTCGACGCGTCCACTCACCGTCGTTCGCGACCAGAACCACCGTCAGCGGCGTGACCGTCGTTTTCGGTTCCACGTAGGCCTCGACGCCGATTCGCGCCGAGGTCCAATCGGCCAGGTACTGGGCAACCGAGCCTTCGGGTGCCCGTTTCGCGCCCCCGCCGCTCGACTTGAATCGATCGAACAATCCCACGCGAACTCCTCTTTCGTACGGCCGGCGAAGTCCGAGTTTCGGTGCCGGATCTTTGTTACCCACCAGTTCGACAGGCGTGTTGCACGCCCTAGGGGAACGGCGAGGCGACATCAATGGAAGGATGACATTAGAGGGTTCAGCTCTCTTGATTGTGAACCAAGGCTCGTGAAGTGAGTAAGTGAGTTGCCGAGAGGGAGTGTCGACGTGGGCGCTGGATCGAGCCGAACGTGCTCGGTGAGTGTCGATCGCACCGGTGCCTCCGTCGAACCGAATCACCCAACTCTCGTCCATGAACCCTGTTCCGCCAGCACAATGGTCTGCGACCACAAGTCGTAAGAACTACATCACCCGCATACAACTGTCGAGGAGTCAACAGACATGGCCTTCTCCGTCCAGATGCCAGCTCTCGGTGAGAGTGTCACCGAGGGAACTGTCACGAGGTGGCTCAAACAAGAAGGCGACACCGTCGAAGTCGACGAGCCATTGCTCGAAGTCTCCACGGACAAGGTCGATACCGAGATCCCGTCGCCTGCTGCCGGTGTTCTCACCAAGATCGTCGCTCAGGAAGACGACACCGTCGAGATCGGTGGCGAGCTCGCTCAGATCGGTGACGCGGACGAGTCTTCCTCGTCCGACGCGCCGGCCGAGGACGCCGCTCCCGCCGAGGAGTCGGCGCCGGAGGAGCCTGCCGAGGAGCCCACTCCCGCAGCCGAGCCCGAGCCGCAGGCCGAGCAGGAAGCTCCCGCAGCAAGTGCCTCTTCCAGCTCCTCCGACTCGTCCGGATCCGGCACCCCGGTGACGATGCCCGAGTTGGGTGAGTCCGTCACCGAGGGCACCGTGACCCGCTGGCTCAAGGCCGTCGGCGACGAGGTTGCAGTGGACGAGCCGCTTCTCGAGGTATCCACGGACAAGGTCGACACCGAGATTCCGTCTCCGGTCGCAGGCACCCTGCTCGAGATCTCCGCCGAGGAAGACGACACCGTGGCCGTCGGCGGCCAGCTCGCAGTCATCGGCTCCGGCTCGCCCGCCGAGAAGGCCCCCGAGCCCGAGGCAACTCCGGAGCCCGAGGCCCCGAAGGCCGAAGAGCCCAAGGAAGAGCCGAAGCCCGAGCCGAAGCAGGAAGCCCCCAAGAAGGAAGCTCCCAAGGCCGAGCCGAAGCCCGAACCGAAGCAGGAGGCTCCCAAGGCCGCTCCCGCCAAGGAATCGGCACCGTCGGGCGATTCGAGCCCGTACGTCACTCCCCTGGTCCGCAAGTTGGCGTCGGACAACGACGTCGATCTGTCGTCCGTCAAGGGCACCGGCGTGGGTGGACGCATCCGCAAGCAGGACGTTCTCGCTGCAGCCGAGGCCAAGAAGGCTCCCGCTGCTCCGGCCGAGGCCGCGGCACCCGCCGCAGCGTCGAAGCCCGCAGCACCGGCGACCGCGGGAGTTCGTCCCGAGCTCGCACACCTGCGCGGCACCACGCAGAAGATCAACCGAATTCGTCAGATCACCGCGAAGAAGACGCGTGAGTCGCTGCAGACTTCTGCTCAGCTGACGCAGACCTTCGAGGTCGACGTGACGAAGATCGCCGGCCTGCGTACCAAGGCGAAGGCGAAGTTCGCCGAGAACGAGGGCGTCAACCTGACGTACCTGCCGTTCTTCGCGAAGGCGGTCGTGGAAGCACTCAAGGCTCACCCGAACGTCAACGCCAGCATCAACGAGGACGCCAAGGAGATCACGTACCACGCCGATGTCCACCTCGGCATCGCCGTGGACACCGAGCAGGGCCTGCTCTCCCCCGTCATCCACAACGCCGGCGACCTGTCGCTGGCCGGACTCGCGCGGGCGATCAACGACATCGCCACCCGCGCCCGTTCGGGTGGACTCAAGCCCGACGAGCTGTCCGGTGGCACGTTCACGATCACCAACATCGGCAGCCAGGGCGCGCTGTTCGACACCCCGATCCTGGTTCCGCCGCAGGCTGCCATGCTGGGTACGGGTGCGATCGTCAAGCGTCCCGTCGTCGTCAAGGACGACTCGGGCAACGAATCGATCGGTGTTCGCTCGATGTGCTACCTGCCGCTCACCTACGACCACCGGCTGGTGGACGGAGCCGACGCAGGACGCTTCCTGACGACCATCAAGCAGCGTCTCGAAGTGGCATCGTTCGAGGCCGATCTGGGTCTGTAGACAACCGGCGAGTGTCGCGCCACGTATTCTCGTAGGAGCGCGAAACATTCGCATCGGGGTCTCGTTCACCAGGGGCACGGACAGAGCATCCGGGGCATCATTCGTTCGCGAATGGTGCCCCGGAGTGCGTCAAGGAGGCTTTCGTTCACATGCGCGTAGTCATTGCAGGTTCATCAGGCTTGATCGGCACAGCTCTCGTTGCAGCGTTACGCGGCCGCAGCCACGACGTCACCAGACTGGTCAGACGTTCACCGGCGGGACCGGACGAGTCGCAGTGGGACCCGTCGCACGGCAATCTCGACCCCGCTGTGCTGGCCGGTGCCGATGCGGTCGTCAATCTGTGTGGTGTCGGTATCGGCGACAAGAGATGGTCCGGTGCGTACAAACAACTGGTCCGCGACAGTCGCATAGCGCCCACCGAGGTGATCGCGTCGGCTGCGGCCGACGCGGGTGTCCCCACCCTGATCAATGCCAGCGGCGTCAATTTCTACGGTGACACCGGCGACCGCGTGGTCGACGAGACCGCTCCGGTAGGAGACGGATTTCTCGCCGAGGTGTGCCGCGATTGGGAGAACGCCACGGCTGCGGCGTCGGAGGCCGGTGTTCGCACGATTCTGTTGCGCACCGGAGTGGTGCTGTCGCAGCGCGGCGGCATGCTGGGCAAGCTGCGCCCGCTGTACCTGTTCGCGCTCGGTGGTCGATTGGGCAGTGGCCGACAGTACTTCCCGTGGATTTCGTTGGAAGACGAAATCGGTGCCATCGTGCACGGTATCGAGAACGACTCGCTGCGCGGACCGGTCAACATGGTGGGGCCGACTCCGGTGACCAACGCCCAGTTCAACAGCGCGATGTCGCGAGCGGTGCATCGTCCGGCCCCGTGGGTGGTGCCCGGATTCGCCCTGAAAGCGGTCATCGGTGAATTTGCCGAGGAGGCGATCCTGACCGGGCCGCGAGCCATTCCCAAGGCACTCGAGGACGCCGGCTACACCTTCGAGCACAACACCGTGGGCGAGGCACTGCGGGTGGCTGTCGGCTCATGACCCGGCGTAGCGTCTCGGTTCATGAGTGACGTGAACGCCCCGTCGATTCCGGCCACCGGCACCGACTCTGCCCGGGCCAGCAGCGAACCGGTCGTCGTGCGAGAGCTGGGCACCGTCGAGTACACCCAGGCGTGGGCTCTCCAGCGGGAACTGGCCGACGCCCGCGCCGACAATCGGGGCCCGGACACGTTGCTGTTGCTCGAGCACCCTTCCGTGTACACCGCGGGGCGGCGCACCTCGGAAGAAGACATGCCGCGCGACGGTACCCCCGTGGTCGAGGTGGACCGCGGCGGCAAGATCACCTGGCACGGGCCGGGTCAACTGGTCGGCTACCCCATCGTCGCGCTGGCACAGCCCATCGATGTCGTCAAGTACGTCCGCCGGATCGAGGAAGCGCTGATTTCCGTGGTGTCCGATCACGGCATCGCGTGCGGGCGGGTGGACGGCAGGTCCGGGGTGTGGCTCGCGTCCGAGGTTCGCGACGGCGTGCTTCTACCCGAACGCAAGATCGCGGCCATCGGCGTGCGAGTTCAGCGCGGAGTGACCCTCCACGGCTTCTCCCTCAACTGCAATTCGGCGATGACGGGTTTCGACGCGATCGTGCCGTGCGGAATCGCCGACGCCGGTGTGACGTCGCTGTCGCTCGAGCTGGGGCGAGACGTCCCGGTCGCCGAGGTACTCGAGTCGGTCACGACGGCAGTTCTGGCTGCGTTGGACGGATCGATGCCGGTCAGAGAGCACGAGCTCGAGCACCCGGAGATCACCACCGCGACGGTGAACCCGCAATTCACGACGGTTCGGTTCGGCGCGTAGCATTGCTGGCGTGACTGTGGCCCCAGAAGGACGCAAGCTGCTCCGCCTCGAGATCCGAAATGCGGAGACCCCCATCGAACGCAAACCCAGCTGGATCAAGACCAAAGCCAAGATGGGCCCGGAATACACCGAGCTCAAAGGTCTTGTGAAGCGTGAGGGTCTGCACACGGTGTGCGAGGAAGCCGGCTGCCCGAATATCTACGAATGCTGGGAAGATCGCGAGGCGACCTTCCTCATCGGCGGCGAACAATGCACCCGTCGATGCGATTTCTGCCAGATCGATACCGGCAAGCCCGAGGATCTCGATCGCGACGAGCCTCGCCGCGTGGCGGAGAGTGTGCAGGCCATGGGCCTGCGCTACTCCACGATCACCGGAGTCGCCCGCGACGACCTCGAAGACGGTGGTGCGTGGCTGTACGCAGAGACCGTCCGGTACATCAAGAAGCTCAACCCCAACACCGGCGTCGAGCTGCTGATCCCCGACTTCAACGCCAACCCCGACCAGCTGGCCGAGGTGTTCTCCTCCCGCCCGGAGGTGTTGGCCCACAACGTCGAGACCGTGCCGCGCATCTTCAAGCGCATCCGTCCGGCTTTCCGGTATCAGCGGTCGATGGACGTCATCACCGCAGCGCGTGACGACGGTCTGGTCACCAAGTCGAATCTCATTCTCGGCATGGGCGAGACTCCCGAGGAAGTCCAGGAAGCGATTCGCGACCTGCACGAGGCGGGCTGCGACATTCTGACGATCACCCAGTACCTGCGACCGTCACCGCGGCACCACCCCGTCGAGCGGTGGGTCAAGCCGGAGGAGTTCGTCGAGCACTCCGACTACGCCACCGAGGTCGGGTTCGCCGGAGTTCTGGCCGGCCCGTTGGTCCGCTCCTCGTACCGCGCCGGACGCCTCTACGCGCAGGCCATGGCGCACCACGGTCGCGAACTGCCCGAGAGCATGAGCCACCTCACCGACGGCGGTGAAGCTTCTCAGGAGGCCAGCTCGTTGATGGCTCGGCTGGCTCCTCGCTGATCGCTCCCCTCGACCCGGCGCCATGCACGTGAGCGTCGGCACAGGCCGTATCCTGTGAGGTATGGCGAACGGCAGTAAAGCTGGCAAAGCGGCAAAGCCCAGCAAGGAAGCAAAGGCGGCTGCCAAGGCAGCCCGCAAGCAGGCATCGAAGGAACGGCGCAGCCAGTTGTGGCAGGCGTTCCAAATGCAGCGTAAGGACGACAAGGCTCTCCTTCCGCTGATGATCGGAGCGGTGGTCGGTCTCGGGCTGATCGGCTTCCTGATCGGTCTGGCCTTCGGCTTCCAGTGGTTCCTTCTCCCCATCGGTCTCCTGTTGGGCGTGCTGGTCGCGTTCATCATCTTCGGCCGGCGGGTCCAGAAGTCCGTGTACAAGAAGGCCGACGGTCAAGCCGGTGCCGCGGCGTGGGCCCTGGACAATCTTCAGGGATCGTGGCGTGTCACCAATGCGATCGCAGGCACCACTCATCTCGATGCCGTGCACCGGGTGATCGGAAAGCCGGGAGTGATTCTCGTTGCCGAGGGTGCCCCGCAGCGTGTGAAGACTCTGCTGGCCCAGGAGAAGAAGAAGACCGCCCGGCTGGTGGGCGACACCCCGATCTACGACATCATCGTCGGCAACGGGGAGAACCAGATTCCACTGTCGGGTTTGCAGAAGTACCTGTCGAAGTTGCCGAAGAACATCGACGGCAAGCGGATGGACACCATCGAGTCACGGCTGGCCGCGTTGGGCACCAAGGGTGGCCCGGCAATGCCAAAGGGACCGATTCCCGGCGGGGCCAAGATGAAGGGCGTTCAGCGAACCATGAAGCGACGCTGACCCGTATTTCGACCGACAGCCCTGGTGCGTCGACCCCTCAGCGGGTCCGCAGCAGGGCTGTTCCCGTTGCGCGGTCGTGCATTCCCCTGCCGTCCATATCGGTGATCACGGCCGGGACGACGAACAGCAGGATGAGCTGGCGCACCAATGCCCGGACGAAACCGACTCGCGCATGGGCGTCGATGCGTCCCACCTGTACTCCCACGATGAACTGCCCCGGGGTGAACGAGAACAGCGAGACGCTCGCGATTCCTACGACGAACCACACGGCCAGCACGATCGTCGAGATCAGCCCGCTGGTGGTGTAACCGCCGAGAATCAGCGACGCCACACCGGTAGCCATCGTCCAGTCCAGCAGCAACGCCAGGACTCTACGACCGGTTCCGGCGAGTGCGCCGATGCCCTGTGCGGGCAGACCGAGTTGTTCCCCACGGAAGTTCTGCGGCGGTCGTGGGTTCGCGGCCGCCGGTCCGGACAACCAGGACCCTGTCATTCGTGCCATGATTCCCAGGATAGGCGCGGTCGGGCGCGCGGAAAAACGGGTGGACGTACTGTTGTTCGTGCCAACCGTGAACCACGACGTGTAACACGGGCGAAACACGAGCTTGACGGGCGGGCAACACCGAGTCCATACCGTCAGTTCGACGGACTCTCAACTAAGGAGCAAAAGCGTGGCGTTTTCCACGGCCCAAGAGGTCATCAAGTTCATCGCAGATGAAGGAATCGAATACGTCGACATCCGATTCACGGATCTGCCGGGTGCACAGCAGCACTTCTCCATCGCTGCCAAGGCGTTCACGGCCGACACCCTGGAAGACGGCCTCGCGTTCGACGGCTCGTCCGTCCGCGGCTTCCAGTCGATCCACGAGTCCGACATGATCCTGCTGCCGGACTACGCCACCGCTCAGATCGACCCGTTCCGCAACGCGAAGACCCTCAACATGGACTTCTTCGTCCACGACCCGTTCACGCGTGAGGCGTACAGCCGCGACCCGCGCAACGTTGCGCGCAAGGCCGAGGAGTACTTGGCCAGCACCGGCATCGCCGACACCGCATTCTTCGGTGCCGAGGCCGAGTTCTACATCTTCGACTCCGTGCGCTTCGACTCGCAGGCCAACGGCGCGTTCTACGAGCTCGACTCGTCCTCGGGTTGGTGGAACACCGGAGCCGAGACCGAGGCCGACGGTGGACCGAACCTCGGCTACAAGGTCCGCTACAAGGGTGGCTACTTCCCCGTCGCACCGTACGACCACTACGTCGACCTGCGTGACGAGATCTCGACCAACCTGCAGAACGCAGGCTTCGAGCTCGAGCGTGCCCACCACGAGGTCGGCACCGGCGGTCAGCAGGAGATCAACTACAAGTTCAACACGCTGCTCCGCGCGGCCGACGATCTGCAGCTCTTCAAGTACATCGTCAAGAACACCGCATGGAAGAACGGCAAGTCCGCGACGTTCATGCCGAAGCCCCTGTTCGGAGACAACGGCTCGGGCATGCACGTGCACCAGTCGCTGTGGAAAGACGGCAAGCCCCTCTTCCACGACGAGGCCGGATACGCCGGACTGTCCGATCTGGCACGTCACTACATCGGCGGCATTCTGCACCACGCTCCGTCGCTGTTGGCCTTCACCAACCCGACGATCAACTCGTACCACCGTTTGGTGCCGGGCTACGAAGCTCCCATCAACTTGGTCTACAGCCAGCGCAACCGCTCCGCCGCGGTGCGTATCCCGATCACCGGCAACAACCCGAAGGCCAAGCGCCTCGAGTTCCGCGCGCCGGACTCCTCGGGTAACCCGTACCTGAACTTCGCCGCTCAGATGATGGCGGGCCTCGACGGAATCAAGAACAAGATCGAGCCGATGGCTCCGGTCGACAAGGACCTCTACGAGTTGCCGCCCGAGGAAGCCAAGAACATTCCTCAGGCACCCACCTCGCTGAACGCGGTCATCGACCGTCTCGAGGCCGACCACGACTACCTCACCGAGGGTGGCGTCTTCACCACCGACCTCATCGAGACGTGGATTTCGCTCAAGCGTGAGCAGGAGATCGCTCCGGTCAACCTGCGTCCGCACCCGTACGAGTTCTCGCTCTACTACGACGTGTGAGTCGGTAGATTTCACGAAGAAACGCCCGGCCGAAGCTTTTCGGCCGGGCGTTTTTCGCGTTCTCGATTGTTTCCGATCGGCAACTTTTGTGGCAATCCGCAAAGAAATTCAGACCGGTCGGCGTTTGATAGTCGGTACGCGGGGTAAAGACAACTACCGCTACCGGCGAACAGAGGACGACGACTGCATGGATGCACTGTGGGATTTCATCGTCGGGCGGCGAAGGCAGTTGGCGATCGATTCATATCTCCACGTGTCGGCCGTCATTCAATGCGTTGTCATTGCAACCGTCATCGGGGTGGCGATCGGTGTGCTCGTGTACCGAAGCCCCGCGGGCTCCGCAGTCGCCACGGCCCTGGCGAGTACGGTGCTCACCATTCCGTCGTTCGCACTGCTCGGAGTTCTCATTCCGGTGCTGGGTCTGGGCGTCAAACCCACTGTGACAGCTCTTGTTCTGTATTCGCTTCTCCCTATCATTCGAAACACCGTGGTGGGCTTGGCAGCCGTCGATCCGGCCGTTGCCGACGCGGCCCGCGGAATCGGAATGAGCCGCGCTCTGGTGTTGCGCCGCATCGAGATCCCACTCGCGTGGCCGTCGATCCTCACCGGGATGCGCGTCAGTACGCAGATGGCCATGGGCATTCTCGCCATCGCCGCGTACGCCAAGGGTCCCGGACTCGGCAACCTCCTCTTCTCGGGCCTCGCCCGCGTGGGTAGCCCCACAGCTCTACCGCAGGCTCTGACCGGCACTGTCCTGATCGTCCTGCTGGCGTTGATCCTCGATGGGATCTACGTGTTGATCGGCAAACTGACCACCTCGAGGGGTATCCGTGAGTGACTCGACCCGTACATCGAATGTCTCCGGCGCGGAAATCGTGCTCGAGAACGTGACCAAGAGCTACCCGGGGCAGAAGCTCGCTGCCGTCGACAACGTGTCGATGACCATCCCCGCGGGCGAGGTCGTCGTACTCGTCGGGCCGTCCGGTTGCGGCAAGACGACGACGATGCGCATGATCAACCGTCTGATCGAGCCGACATCGGGCCGCATCACGATCGGTGGCAAGGACGCACTGTCGATCGATCCGAACGAATTGCGCCGCACCATCGGTTATTCCATTCAGCAGGCAGGCCTGTTCCCGCACATGACGATTGCGCAGAACGTCGGGATGGTGCCGGGTCTGATCGGGTGGAACAAGAAGCGAATCGACGACCGCACGGACGAGATGCTGGACCTCGTCGGCCTCGATCCGGCGGTCTATCGCCAGCGTTATCCGCGGCAGCTCTCCGGCGGTCAGCAGCAACGCGTCGGAGTCGCACGCGCTCTTGCCGCCGATCCCCCGGTGCTGTTGATGGACGAACCGTTCGGCGCCGTCGACCCGATCACCCGCGGGTTGCTGCAGGACGAATTGATGCGTCTGCAAGCAGAATTGGGCAAGACCATCGTTTTCGTCACGCACGATTTCGACGAGGCGGTCAAGCTCGGTGACCGCATCGCCGTGCTCGGTAACCAGTCCACGATCCTCCAGTACGACACTCCCGAGGCGGTGCTCGCCAACCCGGCCGACGACACCGTGGCCGGGTTCGTCGGAGCCGGAGCCGCTTTGAAGCAGCTGACGTTGATGCGAGTACGCGACATCGAGCTGTCCGACGTGCCGGTGTTCGGCGAGGACGACTCGGTGGAGTCGATGAACTCCGCGCTGGGATCGGATCCCGAAGCCTGGGGAATCATCGTCGACTCCCGTAGACGCCCGATTCGGTGGACGGATCGACGCCACCTCGCGGGTGTGGGCAGCCTCCGTGACGTCGGGGTGCCGATGGGAGAACTGGTGTCGACCCAGTCGACCCTGCAGGATGCTCTGGAAGCTCTACTGTCCGAGGGCAATGCGACGGCGACCGTCACCGGCAATCGCGGCGAGTACGTCGGCACCGTGACCATCGACGTGCTGATCGACACCATCAAGTCGTTGCGGTCGCAACACGCGAACGATCACGACGAGCCGCGCGAAGCTGCTGGGACTCCGTCGTGACGACACTCGCCGATACCGGCGACGAGACCAAGGACGCCGCTCGTACTGCCAAGCGCGCCGAGCGAATTCGTCTTCTCATCCAGCCGGCCCTGGTGCTGGTGATCGTGGCGATTCTGTTGGTCTACGCGTTGACCAGAGACCTCACCGCGACGCAGGCCGAGACGATCAACATCAGCACGATCTCCACCCGGGTTCTCGAGCATGTGCTGATCACCTTCGTCGTCACCGCGTTGGTGCTCGTCATCGCCGTGCCTCTGGGTATTCTGTTGACTCGCAACGGGTATCGCAAGGCTGCACCACTGTTCATCGGTATCGCGAACATCGGGCAGGCCGCACCGGCCGTCGGCTTGCTGGTGTTGTTGTTCCTGTGGACGGGCGCAACGGGTTTCTGGACCGGCGTTCTCCCGATCGCGTTCTATTCGTTGCTCCCCGTTCTGCGCAACACCATGTTGGGCTTTCAGACAGTCGAGCCGAACTACATCGATGCCGCTCGCGGACAGGGCATGTCGAACATGGGCATTCTGCGCCGCATCGAATTTCCGCTCGCGGTGCCGTTCATCCTGGCGGGTCTGCGCACCTCGCTCGTGCTCGCCGTCGGCACCGCAACTCTGAGCTTTCTGGTCGGAGCAGGCGGGCTCGGTGTGCTGATCGACACCGGCTACAAGCTCAACCAACCACTCATTCTCGTCGTGGGTGCCGTTCTCGCGGTAGCACTCGCGCTGTTGGTGGATTGGCTGGGCGCACTCGCCGAGGCCTACCTCGGACCGAAAGGACTCCGCTGATGCGGCGCACCACCCGACGACTCGCAGCGCTGTCCGCCACCACCGTTCTCGCGCTGACGGGGTGCGGATTGCAGTCCGGCGGCGCGATGCCGTTGTCGGTCGAGGCCGGCAGCATCACTCCGCTCGAGGGGCTCGAAGGTGCCGAGTTCACCGTCGGATCGAAGGACTTCACCGAGCAGATCATCCTCGGCTACATCCTCGAATTCGCGCTGAGCGCAGCCGGTGCCGACGTTCGAGACCTCACCAACATCGTGGGCTCGCAGAGCGTTCGACTCGCGATGCAGAACGGCCAGGTGGACCTCGCCTACGAGTACACCGGAACCGGGTGGATCAACTACCTGGGCAACGAGAAGCCCATTCCCGATGCCACGGAACAGTTCGAGGCAGTGCGCGACGCCGACAAGGCCAACGGCATCGACTGGGTCAATCCCGCGCCGATGGACAACACTTATGCGCTGGCCATGAATCAGCAGGTCGCACAGGAAACCGGTGTGCGCACGCTGTCGGACTACGCCGCTCTGGTGAACCGAGATCCCGCCGCCGCGTCGCTGTGCGTCGAGACCGAGTTCAACAGTCGCCAGGACGGGCTCCCCGGCCTCGCCGCCACGTACGGTTTCGACGCCAACGCGATCTCGGTGCAGATTCTGCAGACCGGCGTCATCTATCAGGCAACTGCGGACGGTTCGCAGTGCCGATTCGGTGAGGTGTTCACCACCGACGGCCGAATCAAGGGCCTGAATCTGACCGTGGTCGAGGACGACAAGGCGTTCTTCCCGCGGTACAACGCGACTGTCGTCGTGCGGCAGGAGATCGCCGATCGCTATCCGGAGATAGCCGAGGTCACCGCGCCCATCTCCGCTGCGCTCACCAACGAAGCGATCTCGGAGTTGAACAAGCAGGTCGACATCGACGGCCGCGAACCCGCGGACGTCGCACGTGACTGGATGGTCGAGCAGGGCTTCGTCACCGCGGGCAGCGACTAGAGCCCGCCGAACGTCCTCTCCACGACTGCCTTGGCCCGACGCGTGACGCGCAGATAGTTGTCGAGGAATGCCCCGGCGTCGCCGTTCTCCCACCCCGCCACCTGTGCGACGGCGGACAGGACGGCACCCGGTCTCGGCAGTTGGTCGGTCGGCTTACCGCGAACCAGGACGAGCGCATTGCGCGCTTTCGTCGCCAGGATCCACGCTTCGCGCAGCAGCTCGATGTCTGTCTCACTCATCAGCTCGGCTGCGCCGATCGCGTCGAGAGTTTGCAGCGTCGAGGTGTTGTGCAGTGACTCGACCTTGTGTGCGTAGCGGAGCTGGATGAGCTGTACGGTCCACTCGATGTCCGCCAGTCCCCCGCGTCCGAGCTTGGTGTGGGTGGCCGGGTCGGCTCCCTTGGGGAGACGTTCGGAGTCGATCCGCGCCTTGATACGCCGAATCTCACGGACGGCGTCGGCGGACACTCCCCCCTCGGGGTAGCGAACCTTGTCGGCCATCAGCAGGAAGCGGATGCCCAGGTCCTGATCTCCCGCCACCTGATGCGCACGCAGCAGAGCCTGTACCTCCCAGGCCTGAGCCCACTGGGCGTAGTACGCGGCGTAGGACGACAGCGTGCGCACCACCGGGCCGTTGCGACCTTCCGGGCGCAGGCCGGTGTCGACTTCGAGAGGCGGGTCGGTGCTCGGCGCTCCGAGCAGTTTCCGGATGCGATCGGCAATGGTGTTGGCCCACTTGACCGCAACGGTCTCGTCGACGCCGTCCACCGGTTCGCAGACGAACAGCACGTCGGCGTCGCTTCCGTAGCCGAGTTCGCCGCCGCCGAGGCGTCCCATGCCGATGACGGCCAGGGTCGCCGGTGCCGGTTCGCCGCGCTCGATTTCGCTGGCTCTGATGGCAGCGGCCAGAGCGGCATTGATCACGGCGGCCCACACCGACGACAGCGCCCGACACACCTGAGGTACGTCGAGCATGCCGAGGATGTCTGCCGACGCCACCCGTGCCAGCTCGTGACGCCGCAGCGCCCTCGCCGCGTTGATCGCTCGCACCGGATCCTCGTACCGAGCCGAGGACGACAGGATGGCGCGGTAGGTCTCCTCCGGCTCGACGTCGAGCAGACGCGGGCCGGTGGGGCCGTCGGCGAACAAGCGAATGACCTCGGGGGCCTTGATCAGCAGATCCGGCACATAGGCCGAGGATCCGAGCACGATCATCAGCCGTTGCGCCACTGCGCCTTCGTCGCGAAGTACCCGCAGGAACCACGTCTGCTCCCCCGCCGACTCCGAGAGCCGGCGGTAATTGAGCAGTCCCGCATCCGGGTCGGGGGTGTCTGCGAGCCATTCGAGCAGGGTCGGCAGCAGCACGGCCTGAATCTGACCGCGGCGAGTACCGGAACCGACCAGCGCTCGCAGGTGGCCCAACGCATTCTGCGGCGTCGCATATCCCAGCGCGGCAAGCTGACGCGTCGCCGCGTCGGGGGTCAAACGCACTGTCTCCGAGTCGAACTTGACCACCGAATCGAGCAACGGCCGGTAGAAGAGCTTCGCATGCAGCCGACGGATGCGCTGGGCATTCCTCTTGATCTCGGCGTTCAGTACACCGAGCGCATCGCGATTGCCGTCGGGTCGCATGTGCGCCGAACGGGCCAGCCACCGAAGCGATTCCTCATCGTCCGGTGGAGGCAGGGTGTGTGTTCTCCGCATTCTCTGCATCTGCAGGCGATGCTCGATGAGTCGCAGGAATTCGTAGGACGCGGTCAGATTCGCGGCGTCGTCGCGGCCGACGTACCCGCCCTCGGTCAGAGCCGTCAGTGCATCGGTCGTGCCCAGTACGCGTAACGACTCATCCGTTCGGCCGTGCACCAATTGCAGGAGCTGGACGGCAAATTCGACGTCGCGCAGACTGCCGCGTCCGAGTTTGATCTCCCGCTCTCGAAGCTCGGTCGGCACCATCTCCTCGACTCGTCGCCGCATCGCACGGACCTCGGGCACGAAGTCCTCGCGCTGACTGGCCAGCCACACCATCGGGTTGACGGCATCGACGTAGTCGTTGCCGAGGGCGATATCGCCGGTCATCGGCCGAGCCTTGAGCAGGGCCTGGAACTCCCAGGTCTTGGCCCAGCGCTTGTAGTAGGCCACGTGCGAGTCGAGCGTGCGAACCAGCTCGCCGCGCTTACCTTCGGGGCGAAGCGCAGCGTCGACCTCGAAGAACGCCGAGGACCCGATGCGCATCATCTCGCCGGCGATCCGACTCGCCTGTGAGTCCGCCGGCTCGGCGACGAACACGACATCGACGTCCGAGACGTAATTGAGTTCGCGCGCACCGCATTTGCCCATGGCAATGACGGCCAGCCGCGTCGGACACGGGGCATCGGGACACACGGTCGCCACCGCCACCGCCAGAGCCGCAGTGAGCGCCGCATCCGCCATGTCGGACAGTTGGGCTCCCACCACCGTGTACGGCAGGACCGGTTCGTTCTCGACGGTCGCGGCGAGGTCGTAGGCGGCCAACACCATGATCTGGTCGCGGTACTTCTTGCGCAGGGCGATCACGGCGGGCGGGCCGGTGACGGACGCCCGGTACAGATCGGGTGCGGCATTGGGCCCGGTCTCCGGCTCGGCCCCGACGGCCTCGAGCAGTTCCGCGACCAGCGTTGCCTTGCTGGGCAACTGGATCTTCGCCGAGACACCGCTGCTCTGACCTTCCGCGGTCAGTAACAACCGCCAGGTGGTGTCGTCGGCAACGAGGTGGTCGGCGAGCGCACTGGACGCGCCGACGAGTCCCAGGAGGCGGCCGCGGAATCCCTTGTCGTTACGCAGTGCGGTGTCGAATTCGGCCCAGCCACTGCCGAGCATCTCGTACATGCGCACCAGCGTGCGCAGTGCGAGATCGGCGTTGGGGGCACGCGAGAGCGACCACAGCAGCTCCAGACTCTCTTCGCCCGTCCAGCCCAGGGTGCGCAGATCGGACGGCGCAGTCTCCTCGACGAGACCGAGGCGGCCAGGTCCGGGTACGACCGACCTGGAAGTGGGAGGACGCACCATCAGAATCCACCTCGGGGTGCCACAGATATACCTCGTCGTCAGTAATGCGACGCGAGGGTGCCCACGCCGGCATCGAACCTACATTCGGGATCGACTAGAACGTAGCCCATGGCAGCGGTGGGTTGTTACAGACCCCGCTACTCTACAAACCGAGGTACGCCCTCAGCTCGTACGGCGTGACGTGGCTGCGGTATTCCTCCCACTCGCGACGCTTGTTGCGCAAGAAGAAGTCGAACACGTGCTCGCCCAGTGCTTCTGCGACCAGCTCGGAACCCTCCATCGCGTTGAGCGCTTGGTCGAGGTTGCCCGGCAGTTCCTTGTAGCCCATGGCGCGACGCTCCGCGGAGGTCAATGCCCACACGTCTTCCTCGGCCTCGGGAGGAAGGGTGTACCCCTTCTCGATTCCGCGCAGGCCTGCCGCGAGCAGCACCGCGAACGCGAGATACGGGTTGCAGGCCGAATCGGGGCTACGAATCTCGACGCGTCGCGACGACGTCTTGTTCGGGGTGTACATGGGCACACGAATCAATGCCGACCGGTTGGCCGGTCCCCAGGATGCAGCGGTCGGGGCTTCGCCACCACGCACGAGACGCTTGTACGAGTTGACCCACTGGTTGGTCACGGCACTGATCTCGTTGGCGTGCTCGAGGATGCCGGCGATGAAGGACTTGCCGGTTTCGGACAGCTGCATCGGATCGTCCGGGTTGTGGAAGGCGTTGGCGTCGCCCTCGAACAAACTCATGTGCGTGTGCATCGCCGAGCCGGCCTGGTCGCTGAACGGTTTGGGCATGAACGTCGCGCGCACGCCCTCTTCGATGGCGACTTCCTTGACCACGTAGCGGAAGGTCATGATGTTGTCGGCCATGGACAGTGCGTCCGCGTACCGCAGATCGATCTCCTGCTGGCCCGGCGCTGCCTCGTGGTGGCTGAACTCGACCGAGATGCCCATCGACTCGAGCGCGTCGATGGCATGCCTGCGGAAGTTCGGAGCCGAGTCGTGCACGGCCTGGTCGAAGTAGCCGCCGTTGTCTGCCGGGGTCGGCGGTGAGCCGTCCTGGGGAGCGTCTTTGAGCAAGAAGAATTCGATCTCGGGGTGCACGTAGCAGCTGAATCCGAGGTCGGCAGCCTTGCTCAGCTGGCGACGCAGCACGTGGCGCGAATCGGCCCAGGACGGCGAGCCGTCGGGCATGGCGATGTCGCAGAACATGCGGGCAGAGTGCTGGTGACCCTTGCTGGTCGACCACGGCAGAATCTGGAACGTCGACGGATCCGGCTTGGCGACGGTGTCGGCCTCGGAGACGCGGGCGAATCCTTCGATGGCGCTGCCGTCGAAGCCGATTCCCTCGTCGAATGCACCTTCGAGTTCAGCGGGCGCGATGGCCACCGATTTGAGGTACCCGAGGACGTCGGTGAACCAGAGGCGGACGAAACGAATGTCGCGCTCTTCGAGAGTCCGGAGCACGAATTCCTTTTGACGATCCATGAACGCGAGAGTAAGCAAACGGAGTTAAATCTGTGTTACATCGTGAATTCAGTCTCACTTCGTGGAACTCTCCGCTCACCGCGCGCCCGGTGAGGTACGTGTCAGCAGACCAGCCCTTCGCCTGGTGGGACGAGGTCCACGAGGTAGTTCGTCAGCGGATCGTCGATGCACTCGACTCCCGAGAACGCCACCGTGTGTTGGGTGCCGTTGTAGGTGACCAGGTCGCCGCGCAGCTGGTCGGCCAGTTCCACGCCCGCTTGGTAGGGCGTCGCCGGATCGTTCGTCGTCGAGACCACCACCAGCGTGGGCAGCCCCTCCACCTCCACGATGTGGGGCTCACTGGTGTTCGGCACCGGCCAGAAGGCACACAGATCCAGCGGCGCGTTCCCGGCGGAGCGGCCGTCGTCGAGGTACGGCGCTGCCGCGCGGAACCTGGCGTCGGCCTCGTCGGCCTCCCCCCGGTCGGTGGTCGGCGGGCCGTCGACGCATCGGACGGCGTTGAACGCGTCGTCGATGTTGGTGTAGCTACCGTCCTCGAGCCGTCCGGAGTAGGTGTCGGCGAGGCGCAGCAGTGTGTCTCCCCTTCCCTCTCGCAGTTCGCTCAGTCCGGCTCGCAGCAAGCGCCAGAGCTGCGGTGAGTACAGCGCCTGTTGCGCTCCGGTGATCGCGTCGTCGTAGCTCAGTCCGCGCGGGTCGGTGGTGTCGGCGGGCTTGTCGACCAGCGGATCGACCAAGGTCCGGAACTGCGCCACGGCCTGGGACGGATCGGTGCCGAGCGGACAGGTATCCGTCTGCGTGCAGTCCGCAGCGAACTGGTCGAACGCGGTCTGGAACGCCGCACCCTGGGCGACGGCCTCGTCGACGGGCGACTGGTCGGGATCGAGTGCTCCGTCGAGCACCATGGCCCGGACGTTCGACGGGAACGCCTCGGCGTAGGCGGTACCGATGCGTGTCCCGTACGAGTACCCGACGTACGTGAGCTTCTCGTCGCCGAGCACTGCGCGGATGACATCCATGTCGCGGACGACTTCACGGGTGCCGACGTGTTCGAGCACGTCGGCCCCGGTGCGTTCGACACATTGCGCCGCGTAGTCGCGATGATCGGCTTCGGTGGCGGCGATCCCTTCCGGGCTGACGTCGACGTCCGGTTCCCGACGCTCTTCGTCGACTCCCTCGGACGTCAGGCAGCGCACTTCGGGTTCGGAGGCCCCGATTCCACGTGGATCGAATCCGATGCGGTCGAACCGGTCGGCGATCGGGGTGCCGTCGGCTTGCTCGGCGAGGTAGAGCCCCGACGATCCCGGACCGCCCGGGTTCATCAGGATCGACCCGATCTTCTCCCCCGTCGCCTGTGTGCGTGAGATCGCGATGTCGATGGTCTTGCCGCCCGGATCGGCGTAGTCGAGTGGCACGGTCACTCGGTCGCACTGGACTGCGTCGCCGAGTTCGGACCCATCCGTGTTGTAGGACTCGCACGATTCCCACTGCAGATTCTGGGTGTAGAACGCCTCGAGCCCGGCAGGAACAGGACCGGCCGGAGCCGAGAACGTGGAGTCGGACGCGGTGGACGGATCGGGGTCGGCACCGGGCCCGGGCGCGGAGCAGCCGGCGAGGACGAGGGCGACTGCGGACAGTGCCACGACCGACGTCGTGGTGCGCGTTCTCATGAGTCGATCGTGCCAGGTCTTTCCGGCCACACTCCATTCTCGCTGCCCGGCAGGGACGGCCGTCGAGCACTAGCGTCTACACGGTGCAGGCCCTCAGACTCGCCCTCGCCCAGATCAATCCCGTCGTCGGCGATCTCGAAGCGAATGCGGCGGCAATCGTCGATTGGACCGTCCGTGCCGCCCATGACGGTGCCAACGTGGTCGTGTTTCCGGAGATGGCCCTGACCGGGTATCCGGTCGAGGATCTGGCGTTGAATCCGTCGTTCGCCGCGGCATCGGCGCGGGCACTGACGGGGCTGGCGGAGTCCCTGGACCGAGCGGGGTGCGGCGATCGCATCGTCGTGGTCGGGTATCTCGACCGCGATGTCGAGGGCTCGAGAAACAGCGCGGCGGTGATCGTCGACGGCCGGGTCGCAGCTCGGTACGACAAGCATTCATTGCCCACCTACCGGGTGTTCGACGAGGCACGTTATTTCGCGCCCGGCTCCCGTTTGAGCATCGTGACGGTCAACGGCATGCGACTCGGACTCGTTGTGTGCGAGGATATCTGGCAACCCGGTGGATCCGTTGCCGCCTACGCCTCGGCCGGAGTCGATCTACTGCTGTGCCTCAACGCGAGCCCCTTCGAGCAGGGGAAGGACACGATTCGTCACTCTGTCGTCCAGCGCCGAGCCACCGAGATCGGGACCCCCATCGCGTACGTGAACGCGGTCGGCGGTCAGGACGAGCTGGTGTTCGACGGGGGAAGTCTCGTGCTCGGTCCCGACGGCTCGACGTGGGGCCGGGCTCCGCAATTCGTCGAGCACTTGCTGATCGTCGACGTGGATGCCCCCGCGGATCCGGTCGCGGACTCCCCCGCGGTGGCGGGCTGGACGATCGATCGCGTCGCTCTGCCCGACGTCGCGATCAGCGGCTGGCAGCGTACCGAGCCGTCCCTGGCTCAGCCCCTCGGCGCCGAGGAACAGGTGTGGGGCGCGTTGGTGACCGGGCTACGAGATTACGTGCACAAGAACGGCTTTCGTGCGGTCACCCTCGGTCTGTCCGGTGGAATCGATTCGGCGGTCGTCGCCGCCATCGCCGTCGATGCCCTCGGCGCTGACGCGGTGTACGCAGTGTCGATGCCCTCGGAGTTCTCCTCGGAGCATTCGCGCGTCGATGCCGAGGATCTCGCCGCGCGCACCGGCATTCACTTTCGAACCGAACCGATTTCCCAGATGGTCGCCGGCTTCGTCGACCAGCTGCACTTGACCGGCGTGGCCGAGGAGAACGTCCAGGCGAGATGCCGGGGAATCGTGTTGATGGCGCTGTCCAACACCTTCGGCCATCTGGTCCTTGCCACCGGGAACAAGTCCGAACTGGCGGTGGGTTATTCGACGATCTACGGCGACGCGGTCGGCGGCTTCGCACCGATCAAGGACGTGCCCAAGACGCTGGTCTGGGGATTGGCGCGCTGGCGCAACGAGTCCGCGATCGACCGCGGAGACGTCCCGCCGATCCCCGAATCGAGCATCGACAAGCCGCCCTCGGCCGAGCTTCGGCCGGGTCAGCTCGATACCGATTCACTGCCCGACTACGACACCCTCGACGCCATCCTGTTTCGGTACGTCGACCACGATCAGGGCGTCGCAGACATCGTCGCGGCGGGTTTCGACGCGTCCGTCGTGGCGGACATCGTGCGCAAGGTGGACACAGCGGAATACAAGCGGCGGCAGTATCCGATCGGCACCAAGGTCACCTCGCGGGCGTTCGGGCGCGATCGCCGGATGCCGATCACGGTCGGGAGGGGCGCGTACGAGCCCCCGATGTGACGATCAGCTGTTGGCGCGACTGTGACAAATTGCACTCCCTACCAGCATTCCTGCGACGGAAGGGCGGTGGCAGACTGAGCACGTCATCACACCCCATCCCGGGGACCCGCCAGGCGGGCCTCGAGGACCAGAAAGGGACAAAGATGTCCGAAAATGCTGTGTACGGCGGTTCGTCCACCGAATCTCCGGCGACCGCGCTGACCCGCAAGACCCGTACCCACCATCTGCTGCAGATGAAGGCAGAGGGTGAGCGCTGGGGAATGCTGACGGCGTACGACTACTCCAGTGCCCGCATCTTCGAGGAAGCCGGCGTGCCTGTGCTTCTCGTCGGTGACTCCGCGGCCAACGTCGTGTACGGCTACGACACCACCGTGCCGATCACCGTGGACGAGTTGCTTCCTCTCGTACGTGGAGTGGTACGCGGCGCACCGCACGCGCTCGTCGTCGCAGATCTGCCCTTCGGTACCTACGAAGCCTCACCGCAGCAGGCCCTCGAAACCGCTGTTCGTTTCATGAAGGAAGGCCTCGCGGGCGCGGTGAAGCTCGAGGGCGGCGAGCGGGTCGCACCGCAGATCGCCGCCATCACCGCTGCCGGCATCCCCGTCATGGCCCATGTGGGATTCACCCCGCAGAGCGTCAACACCCTCGGCGGATTCCGCGTTCAGGGTCGCGGTGACGCGTCCGAACAACTCGTCGCCGACGCCATCGCCGTACAGGAGGCAGGTGCCTTCGCCGTCGTCATGGAGATGGTCCCCGCCGACATCGCCGGCCAGGTCACCCGCAAGCTCACGATCCCGACGGTCGGCATCGGAGCGGGCAACGAATGCGACGCTCAGGTTCTCGTGTGGCAGGACATGGCCGGATACACCAACGGCAAGACCGCCAAGTTCGTCAAGAAGTTCGCCGACGTGGGCGATTCGCTGCGCACCGCAGCCACCACGTACATGTCCGAGGTGCGCTCGGGAGTCTTCCCCGGACCCGAACACAGCTACTGACCGTCGTCGTCTGATCCCGGTTCGGATGGCACACTCGGGCCATGACAATCAGACGGGGTACGACGTCCATTGCAGGACGAAGCGCAGTCGCACTGGTCGGTGCGGCTGCGCTTCTCGCCGTAGTGGGGGCATGCAGCACCGACACGACCAATACCGGTTCGTCGTCGACCACAACGACCGCTCCGAGCACGACGGTGGCGACGACGACTCCTGCGGGAGCGGCTGTCACCGATGCCCAGAAGCAGCAGCTGTGCACCGATCTCGAAGCGCAGCTGTCGAATTGGCGCGTGCAGGGCCCCACTCTCGGCCGCGGCGGTCTGAACATTCTGGTGCAGACCTGGGCTGCGCAGAGCGGCGTCATCAATCTCCAGGTGGTGCAGAATCGCGCGCTCGTCGACGACATCACGAAGGAAACGTGCTCGGACGTGCGGGACGAGGCCATCCGCTCCCTCGACATCCCGGATCTGGCCTCCGGTCTGGTCGGTTTCTAGGATGCGCACCTTGTACCCGGAGATCGAGCCCGTGCAGACTGGTCACCTCGACGTCGGCGAGGGGCAGCGGATCTACTGGGAGATCTCCGGCAACCCCGACGGCGAACCGGTGGTGTTCGTGCACGGCGGTCCCGGCGGTGCCACCAATCCACTGCAGCGTCGCTACTTCGATCCGCAGGTCTACCGCATCGTGTTGTTCGATCAGCGAGGCTGCGGGCTGTCGACCCCACATATTGCCGACGGGGCAGATCTGTCGGTCAACACCACCGATCGCTTGATCTCCGACATGGAGAAACTCCGCGAGCACCTGAACATCGACACCTGGTTGGTGTTCGGCGGATCCTGGGGCTCCACGTTGTCGCTGGCCTACGCACAGACGCATCGCGAGAGGGTGCGAGGACTCGTGCTCCGAGGAATCTTCCTCGTCCGGCCGTCGGAGATCGACTGGTACTACCGCGGCGGTGCCGGACACATCTTCCCGGACCTGTGGGAGGAGTTTCTCGCCCCCATTCCGGAAGGCGAACGAGACGGGGATCTGGTCGAGGCATATCACCGACAGTTGATGTCCGAGGACGACGCTGCCGCGACCCGGGCCGCGGTGGCGTGGTCGTCGTGGGAGGCAGCGACGAGTTACCTGCTCCCGAAACCCGATGCTGTACAGCATAATTCGGATGCGCGTTTCGCTCGCGCCTTCGCCGGAATCGAGAACCACTATTTCCGCAACGGGTGCTTCCTCGAAGAGAACCAGTTGCTACGCGACGCGCACCTGCTCGACGGTATTCCTGGTGTGATCGTGCAGGGCCGCTACGACGTGGTGTGCCCGGCCACGAGCGCGTGGGCACTGCACAAGGCCTGGCCGAGTGCAGATCTGGTGATCGTCGACGATGCCGGCCATTCTGCGGCCGAGCCGGGCATCGTCCACCACCTGGTCGAGGCGACCGACCGATTCAGGCCGTGACAGACGGATAGTCGAATCGGACTGTGCGCGAGTCGGTGTCGGCCCGAGTCAATCGGACCTTCACCGACTCCCCCGCAGGCGGCTCGCCGTCGCACTTGCCCATGACGATCGGTTCGGACACGAGCACCTCGGCGTCGCGCTTGCCCTCGGCACCGCGCAGCACCACTGCGTCGAACGTATGACCTACGCGGTCTTCGAGCACGTGCGCTTCGGTCAGATCGATGCAGGCTCGGTCCACTTTCGATGCTGCAGAATCCGATCCACGCATGATCGCCGGTAGCTCCGGCAGCGCCTGCGCCGCCCACTCGGGGACGGGCACACCGGCGACCACGGCCAGACACACCTCGGTGGCGAACCGATCCGACAGCCGTCGCAACGGGGCCGTCACATGGGCGTACGGCGCTCCGATACCCGAGTGTTCGACGGAATCGTCGGTGCCGGGTGCATCGATGGTCGAGTTCGGAGTTCGACTGTCGAACGCCGAATAGTCCGCTCCCCGAAGCAATCCCGTGGCCTGAGTCATCATCGCCAGAGTCGACGGTTCGTCGGTGGGCAGGCCGGCGAGTACCGCGCCGGCGGACGCGCCGGCGGGCCACTCGATTCCGAGTGCGTTCGCGGTCTTCTTCAGGGTCTCGACGGCCTCGGGCGGTGCGGGCGGAAGCGTGCGTACGATGCCGATTCCGGCGTCGAGCATGATTCTGGCTGCGCACATGCCCGTCAGCAAGGACACCTCGGCGTTCCAGCCGTCCACTGCTGTTCGCGGTTGCAGAACGATTCGCCAACCGTGCCCGTCCGGAACCACTTCCTGCTCGGGGAGCGTGATGTCGATGGCTCCTCGACGCCTCGCTGCCTCCGCCCGTAGGTGTCCGAATTCGGCAAGGGCAGCGATCGACGGGTGCGGTGTGCCGGCGTCGAAGTCGGCTTGCACTCCCGCGTAATCGAGACGCGCGGTCGAACGCACGAGCGCCCGAGTGACGGTCCACGCCGCGGCTTCACCGACGTCGTCGAGTTCGATGGTCCACAATGCAGCGCAGCGAGTCTGTCCCTCCAACAGGCTTCCCGAGCCCTCCGACAACTCACGCGGGTGCAACGGAACAGATCCGTCGGGGAGATAGTACGTCTGGCCGCGTCGGCGGGTTTCCACGTCGAGCGCTCCCCCCGGCATCACCAGCGCACCGACGTCGGCGATCGCGTAGTGCACCACCAAGCCGTTGGCCGTCTTCTCGATGTGTACGGCTTGATCGAGGTCCTTCGAGCCGGGTGGGTCGATGGTGACGAAAGGAATGTCGGTGCGGTCGATTCTGCTGTCGGCGTGCAGGTCTCGGGCTTCGATCGCTTCGCGCATCACGTCTGTGTCGAAGACATCGGACAGACCGAACTCGGATCTGATGGACTCGAAATCGAAGTTCGGAGCCCTCAGCCGGGTGAGCAGCACCGTCAGTTGTTCCAGTCGTCGTCGGAGTCGGCGGCCTTGTTGCGGGCGGCTGCGATCTTCAGCGCCTGCTCTGCGGTGGCCTTGTCCGGATACGGACCCATGCGGTCGAGGGCATTGGTCTCCTTGCCCTGTACAACCTGCTTGGTGCTGATGTCGTAGTACCAGGAGCTGTCGTCGTCGGTCATGACTTCCAGTGTGCCCCATACAGCCACGCCGCAGGTGTACCGCGCGAGAAATTGGAGTGCGAACGAGTCGGCCTGTAAGCCGGATCCTGTGCATCGACCCGCTCTCGCGAGATCGAATAGACGACCATCCATCTGGGCACACCGTTGCCGGGTACCTCGAGCAGTCCACCCGCAGGCTCGGGCGAGCAGCCCTCGAGCACCTGCGCAGCTGCACCCCTTGCGCGATGCAGCCTTCGACCTTGCTCCGGGCGGGGTTTACCTAGCCACCCCAGTCACCTGGGATGCTGGTGCGCTCTTACCGCACCGTTTCACCCTGACCTGCGTTTCGTTTCCGAAGAACCGAACCGCAGGCGGTCTGTTTTCTGTGGCACTGTCCCGCGAGTCACCTCGGGTTGCCGTTAACAACCGCCCTGCTCTGTGGAGTCCGGACTTTCCTCGGCCCGAAGCGGAACGGAACCTGTCCGTCGGTACTTCGAGCCGCAGCCGTCCAGCCAACTCGTTCGCGATTGCGTACTCTACCCGCCTCACGTCGGATGCCCGGCGATTGCCCGGCCATGAAGAACAGAGGCACTCACGATGGCCGCGGCAGCGGTGACGACCACCCCCACCCAGGCGGCGGACGTGTAGGCATCCTCTCCGGGGAAGGTGGAGCCCGGACTCGTTCCGGCGGCGAGTACCAGACCACCGACCGCGCTTCCGAAAGAGAATCCGACACTGCGCACCACCTGGTTGATACTCATGACGCTCGAGGTCTCCGCGGAGGGCACCACCGGCAGCACGACGGCCGGCAGCACGGCCGAAAAGCTTCCGACTCCGAAACCCAGAATCGCCATCACCGCACAGAGTTCAACGACGCCGGCGCGGGTACCGGCGAACAAGGCGAGAGCCACCAGAACGATCAGTGCGCTGACCGTCAGCGCGCTGGCTGCCCCCACCCGAGGCAGCGCTCTGGGTACCAGCTTGCCGGCGAGAAATCCGAACACCGAGAACGGAACCAGGACGAGGCCCGCCGCGAACACGTCGAGGCCGAAACCGTATCCGGCACCGGAAGGCGTCTGCGCGTAGCGCGTAGCGAGGGTCAGCAGCAGATACATTCCGATGCCGCCGAGAAACATTGCGCCGTTCGCTCCGACCACGGCCCTGTGACGAAACAACCGAAGATCGACGAGCGGCGCCGAGCTTCTCAGTTCGACGCGTACCCATATGCCCGCAGCGACGACCGCGATTGCAGCCAGCACCCCCGCCGTCCAAGGGCGGCTACTCCACAGCGCGGTCTCACTGATGAGAACGAGCACCAGGGTGAGAGGGAGCGCCAGCAGCACCGCACCCGGAACGTCGATCCGGGTCGCACGCTTGCGCGTCGAGGCAGGAACAACTCGCAGAGCAACGGCAAACGCCATGACCGTCATCGCAGCACCGAATCCGTAGGCGAGCCGGAGACCGCCGTGCTCGGCCAGAAACCCCGACAATGGATAGCCCACACCGACACCCGCAGTAGACGCGACCGACAACAAAGCGATGGTCGATCCGGACCGCTTGTCGGACAGATGATCTCGCACCACACCCATCAGCATCGAAGTCAGGGCCAGTCCCACTCCCTGGGCTGCGCGGCCGAGGAGCAGCCAGGAGAAGGACAGCGGCAGTGCGGTCAGAATGCCTCCGGCCGAGACGACGCCCAGTGTCCCGAGTATTGCTGCCCGTCGATGCGGACCCGATCCGAGGCGGCCCAGAACCGGTGTCGTGACGGCACCGGTCAACAAAGCCAACGTCAACGTCCATTGCGCACTGGAGAGGGAGACGTCGAAAGTGGTTGCGACGCTGGTGATCAGCGGGGCACCGAGGCTACCGACAGCGGCGACGACGACTCCGACGAACAACAGAGAAGGCACGAACATTCGTGATTCGTCGTGCTCGGAGCCGGAGATCAACGGTTCGTCTCGCTCGTGATGTGGTCGAACAATCCGGCGTGGATACGAGTGCCCACTCCGTTCGCCCAGGGTTGGTCGACGTCATGAATCTGCAGGGCCGCGCCACTGTTGAGCAGCATGCCGAACGCCAGAAACGCTTTGACGGTCACGGCGTCGAGACCGGTGACCTCTACGACGGTGTTCCACATCCGGCCGAACGCCTCTCGAACGGCGTCGCGCACCTCTTTGTCGCCACACGCGGCGAGGCCCTGCAGCTGCAGCAGGAGTGAGGTTCGATCCTCGAGCATGGCGTAATAGCACTCCCCCATCGAGGCCAAGGCTTGCTGACCGGTGGCAGTACCTGCGGCCTCGCGCATCCCATCCGCCACACGGTCGAACGACGCGACCACCAGCTCGGAGAAGAGTGCCTTCTTGGTTCCGAATATTCGAAAGATGTAAGCCTGGGTGATCCCTGCTTCGCGGGCGATCCTGTCGGTCGAACCGCCGTGCAGTCCGGACGCTGCAAATTCGTCTGCCGCTATCCGCAGTATTTGCTGCCGTCGATCCGGGCCTGTCATCCGTCCTCTCTGCGCCATACCGCCAAGTTACTGGTTACTAACTACTTACTTCAATGGTTGTTCTCGTGCGCTTCACTACAGTTCCTTCCATGAGTGAATGGGTTGTGCTGCTGCGCGGCATCAACGTCGGCGGCATCAACATCAAGATGGTCGACCTCCGCGCAGCTCTGGCCTCGGCCGGCTTCACGAATGTCCGCACGATTCTGGCGACCGGCAACGTACTGCTGCAGTCGCCGCTGGCGGCCGCCGCCCTGAAAGCGCAGGTGGAGAGCACGCTCGCCGAGGCGTTCGGCTACCGAGCCTGGGTTGTCGTACTCGACGTCCCGACACTGAGGGCGATAGTGGAGTCCTACCCGTTCGACGCCGAACGGGAGGGCTGGCATCCTTATGTAGTGTTCGGTAACGACGATAGCCATTTGACCGAATTGTCCGCTCTTGCAGTGGAACTCGACTCCGATCTCGAGAGGATTGCCGAGGGGAACAGCGTGCTCTACTGGGAGGTGCGCAAGGGCAACACCACCGACAGTACGTTCGGAAAAGCCACGGCGAAGGCGAAGTACAAGGCCACGACCACCACGCGGAAAGTCCGCACTCTCGTGAAGATTCTCGCGTGACCGTTCTCGCTGCGGCATTGGTCGCCGCCGTTCTCGTATTCGCCATCGTTCGCCCGCGCGGTCTTCCCGAGATCGTTGCTGCACTTCCAGCGGCCGCAGTTGTTCTTCTCGTCGGCCTCGTCAGCCTCGACGCGGCCCGTGAGCAGGTACTCGAACTCGCACCCACCGTCGTCTTTCTGGCGTTCATCCTGATCCTGGCGCATCTGTCGGATGCCCTCGGTGTGTTCACCTGGATCGCTGCGAAGCTACGCCGCGGATCCAAGGGCAGCCCCCGCAGACTGCTGACCCTCGTGTTCGCCGCTGCCGCTGCCACCACAGCCGTACTGAGCCTCGACGCCACCGTTGTTCTGCTGACACCGGCCATCATCGGTGCCGCTCGGATCCTGGGGATGTCGCCGCGTCCAGACAGTTACGCCACTGCGCACCTGTCCAATTCGGCGTCGACCTTGCTGCCGGTGTCGAATCTGACCAACCTGCTGGCCTTCGCTGCGACGGGCCTGACCTTCCTGCACTTCACCGCGCTCATGGCACTGCCGTGGATGTTCGCGGTCGCCATCGAACTGGCGGTGTTCCTGATCTTCTTCCGCAAGGATCTGACCCGCACTGCGGCACCGACGGACTCCGCGACCGAACACAGGATTGACGACGTCCCAGCACCGCGCAGCACGCTCGCCATCCTGGGCGCGACCCTCGTCGGATTTGCCGTCGCGGGACTGTTCGATATCGAACCGTTCTGGGTGGCTGCCGTGGGGTCGATTGCGCTCGCGATCCCGGCACTTCGAGCTCGCCACACCACGCCTCGCGCGATCCTGCGCGGTGCCGATCTGCCCTTCTGTGGCTTCGTCTTCCTTCTCGGCATCGTCGTGCTCGGCGTGACGACGGGCCCGATCGGCGACTGGCTGGCGCGAATTCTGCCGTCCGACACCACCTTCGCGTCCCTGTTGGCAGCCGCAGCCATCGCGGCGGTGGCGTCGAACATCGTCAACAACCTGCCCGCAACGTTGCTGCTCCTAGCGGCCTTCGGCGCGGACGCTCCCCCTGCGTTGTTGCTGGCCATGGTGATCGGGGTCAACCTCGGCCCCAACCTCACCTACGTCGGTTCACTGGCGATCATGCTGTGGCGACGCGTCGCGTCGGCCAACGACGAGCCGGCAGACCTGCGCACATTCACCGTGCTCGGTGTCATCACGACCCCGTTGACCATCGTCGGAGCAGTGGCGGGCCTGTGGCTGGCGCTGCAGATCTGAGACCCGCACCTCCGCAGGATCAGGTCAGGTGAGACGTGTCGTTGACCAATTTCACCGATGCCCCGCCGTCGGGGTAGAACTCCGCGATGCTCAGCGACGCGAGGTCCAGATGCATTCGGTAGAGCAGTGACGGTCCGACGTCCAGTGCCAGTTGCAGCAGTGTTTTGATCGGCGTCACGTGTGTCACGACGACGATCGTCTTGCCCGCATAGTCTTCGATCAATCGGTCGCGGGCCGATTCGATTCGAGTGCGCACTGCGTCGAAACTCTCACCGTTGGGCGGGGCCACCGAGGTGTCACCCAGCCAGGCCCGATGTTGTTCGGGATAGCGGTCTTTCGCCTCCGCGAAGGTCAGACCTTCCCAGTCGCCGAAGTCCGTTTCGGTCAGATCGTCGACGGTGGTCACGTCGAGTCCGAGTGCACCGGCCGCGGCGTCGGCGGTCTGTCGGGCGCGGCCGAGGGGGGACGAGACGATCGCTGCGATGTCGTCGTGTCCGCCGAGCCGTGCCGCTGCAGCGGTGGCCTGTCGAACCCCCAGCTCGGTCAGTTCCGGATTTCCGCGGCCGGAATATCGCCGGTCGACCGACAGCGCGGTCTGGCCGTGGCGCAACAACAACATTCGGGTGGGGTCGCCCACTGCACCGGTCCACCCGGGGGCCGCCGCGGGCTGCTTCGCGGCCGGTTCGGAATCGGGCAGATCAGGGAGGTCGATTCCCTTGGCTGCGGCGTCCATCGCCTCGTTCGCCAGACCGTCGGCGTGTGAGTTCTGCTCCCGCGGAATCCATTGGAAGGTGACGTGATCGAACGTCCGAACAAGCTCTGCCGCTCGGCGATTGAGCGGAATCATGTCGGGATGCTTGACCTTCCAGCGTCCCGACATCTGTTCGACGACGAGTTTGGAGTCCATCCGAACGTCGACCTCACGGGCACCCACGTCCGCGGCCGCCGTCAACGCAGCGATGAGGCCCCTGTACTCGGCCACGTTGTTCGTTGCGATTCCCAGCGCCTCCCGGCGTTCGGCCAACACCTCGCTGCGATCTGCCGAGAACACCACGGCTCCGTATCCGGCGGGACCCGGGTTGCCGCGGGAACCGCCGTCGGCTTCGACGACGACCCGTTGCGCGGCACTCAAATTCCGGACTCCTTGGTGCGCACCAGGATTGCGTTGCATTCCGAGCAACGAACCAGAGCATCGGCAGGCTTGTTGGCAATGCTCGCAATTTCGTTGCGATCGAGCTCGATTCGGCATGCGCCGCATCGGCGGGCCTGCAGCAACGCTGCGCCTCGACCGGTCAGTGCGCGCTGCTTCTCGTACAGAGCCAGCAGATCGGCCGGCATACCCGAGATCAATGCCTCGCGACGCTCGGCGCTCCGCTTCTCGGCGACGTCCAGGTCTGCGACAGCGTCGTCGCGGCGACGACCGGCGTCGACCATTTCGTCCTCGATCTGCGTCAGCTGCGCCCCGGCGTGTTCGTAGTCGCGCTCGCTGGCCTCGCGCTGTTCCATGACTTCGAGCAGTTCTTCCTCGAGGATGCTCTGCCGCCGTTCGAGACTGCCGAGCTCGTGCTGCAGCTCGGTCATCTGCTTGGGCGCAACCGTGCCGCTCTCGAGCATCTTCTTGTCGCGCGCCTCGCGCTGGCGAACGGCATCGACTTCGCCCTCGAGCTTGCGGATGTCGCGATCGAGGTCGTCCATCGAGATCTGCACCGTGACGGCAGCATCCTTGCGGGTGATGCGCTCGGCCTCGAGTTTGTCGACCTCCTGCTGCTCGGGGAGGGTCTTTCGGCGATGGGCGATCTGCGAGAGTTCGGTATCCACACCGGCCAATTCGAGTAGCGAGGCCTGGACTTTGGGATCGACGTTCACGCTTGATGACTCCTGCGACTATGGAAGTTGATTCCGATTACCCTACCGGCTGCGCAGAACGTACCGAGCCGGATCCGTCCACTCCCCCGGTCGCGGGGTTCGTCGGTCACAACGTCCACGGGTCGGTACGGACATCGCTGACCCTGCTGCTCCAGCCGTCCGTATCGCCGAATTCGGCGTCCACGATGCCCCTCGCCTGAGCACACCACGGGAACTCCGAGGCCCAGTGGGCCGTGTCGATCACCGCGGGCCCACCCGCCCTCAGGTGCTCGTCGACGGGATGATGCCTGAGATCGGACGTGACATAGACGTCGGCGTCGGTCCGCGCGACGGTTGCGAGGAACGAGTCCCCTGCTCCCCCGCACAGGGCGACGATCGACACCGTGGCGTCCGGATCGCCTGCCGCTCGCACTCCCCAGCTGGTGGCCGGCAGAGCGGCTCGGACGACATCGGTGAACTCGGCGAGGGTCATCGGATCAGGCAACCGTCCGATCCGCCCCAGACCGGTGCACGACGGTAGGGCCGCGGATTCGAAGACATCGAACGCGGGCTCCTCGTACGGATGCGCGCGCCTGAGCGCGGCCTGCATCCGGGCGCGGTCGGCCCGGGATGCAACCACCTCAATTCGGTCCTCGGTCACGGTGTGGACTTCGCCGACGACACCGAGCGTCGGATGAGCACCGGGCTGCGGCCGGAACTGGCCGAGCCCCTCGGTGTGCCAGCTCGCTTCGCTGTAGTCGCCGATCTCACCGGCTCCGGCGTCGAACAGCGCTTGGCGCACCGCCGCAGTATCGGCGGACGGCACGAATACGACCCATTTGTCGTGCGCCGGAGCAGGAATGGGATCGAGTGGCCTGGTGTCGATCACACCGAGGGCCGACGCGAGTGCGTCGGAGACACCGGGATCGGCCGAGTCGGCGTTGGTATGGGCGGTGAACAGCGCGCAGTCGGCCTTGATAAGGCGGTGGATCACCGAGCCTTTGGCGGTGTCGGCCGCAACCGAATCGACTCCTTTGAGCAGCAGAGGGTGATGGGCGACGATGAGGTCGGCGCCCCAGGAAATGGCCTCGTCCACGACGGCCGGGGTGACGTCGACGGCGTAGAGCACCTGTCGCACAATGCAATCCGGATCTCCGCATACCAATCCCACCGAGTCCCAGCTCTCGGCCAATCGAGGCGGGTATGCCTTGTCGAGAACCTCGATGACGTTCGCCAGAGTCACTGCCATGTCGATTGCTCTCCTCACAGAACGGTGTTCAACGCATGCACCAGTATGTCGACGTGTGCCGGGTCCCGTACGGCGACGCGTAGGTAGTTGCGATCCAGTCCGGGAAACGTGTCGCCGCGCCGAACCGCAATTCCCTTCGTGCGCAAACGTTCTCGGATCCGGTCGGCGTCATCGACCCGCGCCAGAAGAAACGGCGCTCGCGCCGGCCCGGCAATGTCGAGACCGAATGCGGTCAGTCTCGCGATCATGGCGTCACGTTCGGCGTCGATACGCAGCGCTTCGGCTCGGGCCTGCTCGACCGCGAACGGCTCGGTACAGGCACGGATTGCTTCGAGTTGCAGAGTGCCCAGGGGCCAGTGCGCACGGCCCCGCTGCATTCGTTCGAGTACGTCGGGATGGGCCAGGGCGTAGCCGCACCGCAACCCCGCCAATGCCCACGTCTTCGTCAGGCTCCGGAGTACCAGCACGTCCGCGACGCTGTCCGAGGAGACCGATTCTTCTGCTCCCGTCACTGCGTCGGCGAATGCTTCGTCGACCACGACGATACGGCCGGGCCTACGCAGACCGAGCACTTCCTCGCGGGGATGCAGCACCGACGTCGGATTGGTGGGATTGCCGACGATCACCATGTCGGCGGCCTCGGGCACCAGGCCCAGATCTAGAAGAAACGGCGGCGGGAGTAACACCCGATGCACGGGAATGCCGGCCTGCTCGAGCACCCAGTCGGGCTCGGTGAACGACGGGTGCACGGTTGCCACGAGGGCCGGCTCGAGCCGTGGCAGCATCGCGAATCCTTCGGCTCCGCCACCGAGCAGCAGTACCTCGTCCGGCGAGCGCCCGTGGTGTGCGGCGACCTGCTCCCGAGCCGCCCGCTCGGCTGCCCCCGATGGATACGAACCGAGCGAGTTCAGGGCTGCAGCGAGCCGATCACGAAGCCACGGGGGCGGTCCGTCACCGCGCACGTTGACGGCGAAGTCGACGAGGCCTGAGCCGACCTCGAGATCCCCATGATGACGGAGAAGTGCATCGGGGCCGGGCGCTGTATCGGACATCGCGACGAGCCTAGCCGTCATGTGCACCGATAGGCTCAAGCCATGTCTGCCGCTCTGCCCGCATCCGTTGTCCTGTTCGATCTCGACGGAACGTTGACCGATTCCGCACCGGGAATTCACGCAGGATTTCGCCACGCGCTGGCCTCGGTCGGCGCTCCCGAACCGACCGAACAGCAACTCTCTCTCGTCGTCGGTCCACCGCTGATCGACACGCTGCGCTCGATGGGCCTGGACGAGGAGGCAGCTCAGCGCGCGCTCGCCGCCTATTTCGACCGCTACGACGAGCGGGGTTGGGCCGAGAACACCGCCTTCGACGGCATCGAGACAGTGCTGACGCGATTGCAGGATCGCGGTGTTCGGCTGGGCGTGGCGACGTCCAAGTCGGAGCGCTTCGCCGTCCGGATTCTCGACCACTTCGGCTTGTCCCGGTACTTCGACTTCATCGGCGGTGCCAGCAACGACGGGTCGCGGCGAGCGAAGTCCGACGTCATCGCGCACTCGCTGACCAATCTCGGCATCGATCCCGTGGAATCCTCGGACGGCGGCACCGCAGGGGTGATCATGATCGGCGACCGCGATCACGATGTGCACGGCGCGGCTCGGTTCGGAATTCCGGCGGTCTACGTGGAATGGGGCTACGGCATCGACGGCGAGAGCGACGACGCCGCGTTCACCGCGTCGGACATAGACGAACTGGCCGCCGTGCTCGAGCAGAACACGCAGGCGTCACGATGAGCGAGCCACTGCACGTGACGTTCGTGTGCACCGGAAACATCTGTCGATCACCGATGGCCGAGAAGGTGTTCGCCGCGCACCTGAGCGAGGCGGGCCTGAGTGATGCAGTCCGCGTATCGAGCGCGGGAATCGACGGGTGGCATGTCGGCGACGGCGCAGACCCCCGAACGGTCGCAGAACTCGATGCGCACGGCTACGAGAGCGAGCACGAAGCGAACCAGGTGGGACCGGACCACCTCGCTGCCGATCTGATCGTTGCTCTCGACACCGGCCACGCTCGATCTCTACTGCAGTTGGGTGCACCGGCCGATCGGGTGCAGCTGCTGCGTTCGTTCGATCCCGACGCCGACGATGCGTCGGTCGCAGATCCCTACTACTCGTCGGATTCTGCGTTCACCGAGGTGCGAGAACAGATCGAGGATGCCGTGCCCGGCTTGATCGATTGGGCGCGGTCTCGGCTGACTGCCTGACCCGGCTACCGTGGTGGGGTGGAGAAGTTACGGTTCTTGCTGCGTCCGAAGTGGTTGGTGCTGGCCGCCGTCGCGCTGGCGTTCGCATTCTTGTGCTTCAGCGTGCTCGCTCCGTGGCAGCTGGGCAAGAACACCTCGACTTCAGCGCGCAACGACTTGATCACCCGATCGGTCGGGGCAGTTCCGGTGCCGATCACCGACGTTCTGACCGCGAACGGTTTCGCGGCCGACGACGAATGGCGGCGGGTGATCGCGCAGGGCAGTTACGTGGAGAATTCCGACGCCCTGGTGCGGCTGCGCAGCATTCGTGAGCAGCCCGCGTACGAGGTCATCACTCCGTTCGTCATCGACGGTGGCCCTACTGTTCTCGTCAACCGCGGATACGTGCTCCCGGTGGAGGGAACGCGACCGCCCGAGTTCGCAGCAGCCCCAACCGGCCCGGTCACTCTCGATGCCCGCGTTCGTCAGGCCGAAGGAACATCACGTGAGCCGATCCAGGAGGACGGCCGCCTGCAGGTGTACAACATCAACCCGGAGCAGATCGGCGCAGCGGTCGGTGTCGACGCGATCGACGGGTACCTGCAGCTCGACGACGGTCAGCCCGGTGGCCTCGGCCTCATCGAGCTCCCGCAGACCGACGCGGGCCCCTATCTGTCCTACGGGCTGCAGTGGCTGGCGTTCGGCATCATGGCACCGTTGGGTCTTGCGTATTTCGTCCGCGCCGAGCTGCGGGAGCGACGCATGTCTAGAACCGAGATGGCCGACGCGATGTCCGATGAGTCCGACCCCACGTCCGACGACGATTCCGCGTCGGACGACGAGGAAGAATTCACTCTTCCGACCCGGCGCGAGAAGCGGGCCAGGGCCCGCGCGGCATCACAGGCGAGAACGCCGACGGATCCTCGCCTGGCGGATCGATATGGCAAGAACCGCTGACGCAGCCGTCGCGATCTCTTGCACCCGCGTCGACAGGACGACTGCTCGCCGAAGGTCCCGTGCCGTGGGCGCTCGCCCGTCGCCGAGTGTCGGCCTGATCTCCACGCCGTGCCGGTACTGGGTGCGCCCGCCGAGTTGTAGTCCGAGCGCTCCCGCCGACGCGGCTTCGGGCACCCCGGCATTGGGGCTGGGATGACGGGACGCGTCGCGTCGCCACACCCGTAGCGCGTGTGCAGCAGAACCCTGCACCAGCGGTGCCGCGAGAACGGTCGCCGCACCCGTGACTCGTGCCGGCACCAGGTTCAGCGCGTCGTCGAGGCGTGCGGCGGCCCATCCGAAACGTAGGTATTTCGGAGACCGGTATCCCACCATTGCATCGAGTGTGTTGCTGGCTCGGTACGCCAGGATTCCCGGTACGCCGGCCAGGGCTCCCCACACCACGACACCGACTGTTGCGTCGGATGTGTTCTCGGCGATGGATTCGAGTGCCGCGCGTGCCAGCCCGTCGGAGTCGAGGAATGCCGGGTCACGTCCGCACAGTGACGGGAGCAATGCGCGTGCGCCGGGCAGGTCGTCTCGGTCGAGGTGATCGGCCATCGAGCGACCTACTACCGACAGCGATGATCCGCCCAGCGCGGCCCACGTCGCGGTAGCCACCAGAGCGGCCTCGGCCGGTGGGCCGAGACGCCACACTGCTCGCGTGGACGCGATTCCGAGTGCGGTGACGCCCCCGACCAGTACGGCGGTATGGATGACACCCGCAATCCTGTTGTCGCGGTAGAGCCGAGCCTCGACGCGAAGGGCAGCCGTTCCGAATCCTGCTACCGGATGCCAGCGCTGTGGGTCTGTGAACACTCGATCCAGGACGTAACCGACCAGCAATCCGATCGCTCGGGGGTGTGTCCACATCGCACGAATCTATCCACCGGCCATCCGGTGTGCGGAATCGGTACGGGTCAGGCCCAGCGCCGGTTGTACGCGCCGGAGAGCTGACGGCTCCTGAAGTCGATGTCGCTTCCGTCGTTGAGCAAGGCGATGGCCATACCGACGAAACCGATTGCTGCTACTACGAACATGGTCATGATTCCCCCAAGAATCGTTGTGGGCCTGCCGCGGCGGTGCCGTGGCCGACGTGTTCCGTAACAGATTGTCACCCGCCGGTAGGGCGATTCCCACTGCTTTGAGGTCGGCGTCACGTGTGTCTGTCGTCACGAGACGCCGGACACATAGAACGTCCAAAATTCAACGGCCACCGCCGATCTCGTGCATTTAGTGACCGCGACTATCGACCGACGGGCACCGCATGCATGTGCGGCTCCTCGGCCACGACCGAGCCGATGAAATCGTCCACCACCTTCACCCGCGCCAACCCCGTCAGCTCCCGCGGAATCACCGTCCAGTAGGTGCGTTCGACCGAGACGAGGCCCGGCAACACCGGAATCAACGTGTCGTCCGGTTCGCCGATGTAGCTGGGCAACGGCGCAATTCCCACGCCGGACCGCGCCGCGATCCACTGGCCGGTGATGTTGTTGGTCTGAATCTGCGCCCGACCGTCGGGCAGAATCGAATCCAGGATGCGCAACGGCGCAACGTCGAGCAGCGCATCCACGTAGGAGATCAGGGTGTGCCCACGCAAACCGTCGACCGAGTCGATCGTCGGCTGCGCAGCCAAATATCGCTCGGCGGCATAGAGCGCCAGGGTGTAGGTCGCCAGTTGCCGGGCCACCACCAACCTGGGCGACGGCCGTTCCAACGTGATGGCAATGTCGAATTCCCTGGTGGCCAACGAGTTGTGCTCGGTGGCGGTGACGAGTTCGATATCCAGATCGGGGTGCTTGTCACGAAGCGCACCCAGCTTCGGCGTCAGAACGAAGGCACCGAATCCGTCCGGGGCAGCGATGCGTACCGTCCCTCGCAGCGATCCGGTATCGGATGTCTGATCTTCGAAGGCGGCGATCAGCGTGGACTCGACGGTTTCGGCGTACCCGACCAGCCTTCGCCCCGCCTCGGTCAATCGCCATCCCGTCGGGGTTCGGTCGAAAAGACGTTGCCCTGCGGACTTTTCGAGTGCCGTGATGCGTCGACCGACCGTGGTGTGGTCCACGCCGAGCGTTCGAGACGCATCGGTCAGACGTCCCGTTCTCGACACTTCGAGGAAATAACGAAGGTGGTCTGGGTTGAACACTCGCCCAGCCTATCCCCCTGTGCATTTATGCACGGCAATCTGCGATTTTGGCCTTTGACATGTGCATCTATTCGAATGAGACTCGAGACACACCGATGGAAGGAACGAACGTTGACCGACGTCATCTCACACTGGCTCGATGGTAAGACTTTTTCCGGATCTTCCGATCGGACGTCACCGGTCACCAACCCCGCCACCGGGGAGGTCACCGGCACGCTCACGCTCGCCGATCGGAGCGATGCCCGCGCCGTCATCGACGCCGCCGCAGCTGCCTTTCCCGCGTGGCGCGACACCTCCCTGGCCAAGCGCACCTCGATCCTCTTCTCCTTCCGAGAACTGCTCAACGCGAAGAAGAACGAGCTGGCCGAGATCATCACGGCCGAGCACGGCAAGGTGCTCTCGGACGCCCTCGGCGAGATTTCTCGCGGCCAGGAAGTGGTCGAATTCGCCTGTGGCATAGCCCATCTACTGAAGGGCAGCTACACCGAGAATGCGTCCACCGGAGTGGACGTCTATTCCATTCGTCAGCCGCTCGGGCCGGTGGCCATCATCTCCCCCTTCAATTTCCCTGCCATGGTGCCGATGTGGTTCTTCCCCATCGCCATCGCCGCCGGTAACACCGTCGTGCTCAAGCCGTCGGAGAAGGACCCGAGTGCCAGCATCTGGCTCGCGCGGCTCTGGGCCGAGGCAGGCCTGCCCGACGGCGTGTTCAACGTGCTGCAGGGAGACAAGGAGGCCGTCGACGAACTGCTCGAGAACAAGAAGATCAAGTCGATCTCCTTCGTCGGATCGACGCCCATCGCCCAGTACGTCTACTCGACAGGCACCGCCAACGGCAAGCGTGTTCAGGCCCTCGGCGGTGCCAAGAACCATGCCGTCGTCCTCCCCGATGCAGATCTCGACCTGGCCGCGGACGCCATGGTCAACGCCGGCTTCGGCTCGGCGGGTGAGCGATGCATGGCCATCTCCGCTCTCGTGGCCGTCGGGAAGATCGCCGACGAGCTCGTCGCCAAGATCGCCGAACGCACCACACCACTGGTCACCGGCGACGGCACCCGCGGCGCCGACATGGGCCCGCTCGTCACCCGGGTACACCGCGACAAGGTTGCGTCCTATGTCGACGCAGGCGAGGCGTCCGGCGCCACGATCGTCGTCGACGGCCGCACCGTCCAACCCGACGGGGCTGCGGACGGATTCTGGCTCGGCCCCACGCTCATCGACCATGTGACACCGGACATGAGCATCTACACCGACGAGATCTTCGGTCCTGTGCTCTCGGTCGTCCGTGTCGACACCTACGACGAAGCCCTCACACTGATCAACGACAATCCGTACGGCAACGGCACGGCGATCTTCACCAACGACGGCGGGGCGGCACGGCGGTTCCAGAACGAGGTGGAGGTCGGCATGGTCGGTGTCAATGTGCCGATTCCCGTTCCCATGGCGTACTACAGTTTCGGCGGCTGGAAGAGCAGTTTGTTCGGCGACAGCCACGCTCACGGCACCGAAGGAGTGCACTTCTTCACGCGGGGTAAAGCCGTCACCAGTCGCTGGCTCGATCCCAGCCACGGCGGTATTGATCTCGGCTTTCCTGCAAACAACTGAGTTCTACAAAGCCCATGTGCGTGGAAACTCGTAGCCCACTACGAAGTTCCACGCACATGGAGATACCGCGAAGGAGCACTCCATGGTTGCCAACATCTCTTTTCCACGCTTTCTGAAGCTCGGCGGCGGTGCCGTCGCGGAGCTGGGTACGGTACTGACCGACCTGGCCGTATCTCGTCCCCTACTCGTCACCGATGCGTTCATGGCAGGCAACGGATCGGCCGATCGACTGATGACGATCATGACCGAGGCCGGTAAGTCGCCTGCTCTGTTCTCGGGCACCGTGCCCGATCCGACGACGGATTCTCTGGTCGCCGGTCTCGAAGCGGTGCAGCAGCATTCGGCCGATTCGATCATCGGGTTCGGCGGCGGCAGTCCGATGGACACGGCCAAGGCGTTGGCCATTCTCGCTGTTCAGGGCGGGACTATGCGGGACTTCAAGGCCCCGGTGCTCTCCACCGGTCCGGCGCTTCCGATCATCGCCATTCCGACGACCGCGGGAAGTGGTTCGGAGGCAACGCAGTTCACCATCATCACCGACGTGGCCTCGGACGAGAAGATGCTGTGCCCCGGGCTGTCCTTTCTGCCGATAGCATCGATCATCGACTTCGAACTGACGATGTCGATGCCGGCGCGTCTGACCGCCGATACCGGCGTCGACGCTCTGACACACGCCATCGAGGCATACGTCAGCAAGAAGGCCAACCCCATCTCCGACGGCTTGGCGCTCAGCGCAATTCGCACCATCGGAACGTCGCTGCTTCGGGCGTATCGAGACGGAGAAGACCGGCAGGCACGCGAGGACATGATGCATGCGTCCACCCAGGCGGGAATGGCGTTCTCCAACGCCAGCGTCTGTCTGGTACACGGGATGAGTCGACCGATCGGCGCGCATTTCCATGTCGCACACGGACTGTCCAATGCGATGCTCTTGCCTGCCGTCACAGCCTTCTCCATCGGCGGAGCCCAGTCCCGCTACGCCGACTGCGCCCGCGCCCTCGGTGCGGCATCGGAAGCCGATTCGGACGCGGTTGCCGGAGGCAAGTTGCAGGACGCCATCGTCACGCTGTGCCGTGAGGTCGAAGTTCCCACTCCGCAGACGTTCGGCATCGACAAGTCGACGTGGGACGACATGTTGCCGCTGATGGCCGAGCAGGCTCTCGCGTCCGGCAGCCCCGGTAACAATCCGGTCGTTCCGACGGCGGAGCAGATCGTCGATCTGTACCGCCAGGTGTATGCCGGGATCTAGGCCGAGTCACCGGACACGCGGGCGGCAACCTTGTCGCGCCGCGTGTTTCGGCGTTGAACGATGATTCCGCCGATCACCGTCACTGCCGCCAGCACGGCCGAGAGCAGGATGGACGATCGCTGCTCGGGTCGCACGACCATCATGACGAGGACGAAGACGATGAATCCGATGGCCAAATAGGTGAGCCACGGGTAGAGCCACATCAGAACGGCCGGGCGTTCGCCGTCGCGATCGAGTTGGCGACGCAGCACGAGTTGACTGCTGGCGATAGCCAGGTAGACGAACAGAGCTACGGCACCGGTGGTCGCGAGCAGGTAGGTGAAGAGTTTTTCCGGAAGAATGTAGTTTCCGACGACGGCGAGGAAGCCGAGCACCATCGAGGCGATGACGGCAACCCACGGCACTCCGTTGGCGGTGATCTTCTTGACTGAGCGAGGCGCATCGCCGCGATCACCGAGCGAGTAGAGCATGCGGGAGGCGGTGTAGAGCGCCGAATTCAGGCACGACGCCACGGCGGTCAGAATGACGATGTCCATGATGGTCTCCGCGTGAGGAATTCCCATCTTGGACAACACATACTGGTAGGAGCCGGTTGCCGGGTCCAATTCGTTCCAGGGGACGAGCGCGACGATGACGAAGATCGATCCGAAGTAGAAGATCGAGATACGCCAGATCACCGAGTTGGTGGCGCGGGTGATCCCCTTTGCGGGGTCCTTGGATTCGGCTGCAGCGATGGTGACGATCTCGGATCCCATGAACGAGAACATCGTCGTCAGCATGGCTGCGATCACCGCACCGAAGCCGAGCGGCATGAAGCCGCCGGAGGCCCACAATTGGTCCACGCCACTGACTTCGGAGTTCGGCAGCCAGCCCAGGATGGCCGCGATGCCGAGACCGATGAACGCGACGATGGCCACTACCTTGACCAACGCGAACCAGAACTCGAACTCGCCGTAATTGCCGACGCTGATCAGGTTGGTCGCGGTGAGCGCAACGACGATGATCAGGGCCCACATCCATTGGGCACCGCCCAGCCAGTTGGTGAGGATGGCGGCAGCGGCGGTCGCCTCCACGGGGATCACCAATACCCAGAACCACCAGTACAGCCAACCGACGGAGAAGCCGGCCCAATGTCCCAGTGCCCGGGTCGCATACGTCGAGAACGAACCGGTGTCGGGGTTGGCGGTGGCCATTTCCCCGAGCATGCGCATCACCAGGATGACGAGGAGTCCGGCGAAGAAGTAGGCCAGCAACACCGCAGGTCCTGCGGTGGCGATGGCGTTGGCGGAGCCGACGAACAGTCCGGCACCGATCACTCCGGCTATCGAGATCATCGTCACGTGCCGCGGTTTGAGACCGGTTCCCAGTCCGTGCTCTCCGGTATCTGGCTTATCCGTAATTGCCATTTCAACAGTTCAGCACAAGGTCGGGCCCTTCGCAGCGGGTGACCGAATTGTCCAGACAATGCGTAGTACATAAGGCGGGCTTACTTACTTGGTCCGCCGGGCATACTGACGATATGACTGTCGATGTTGGGCGCACCACGGACTCGATCACCATTGTCGGCGCGGGTATCGCGGGTGCCGCCTGTGCCCGAGTACTGCGCGCGGCGGGCGTCCCGTTCCGCATCGTCGATCGAGGACGTGCCCCGGGCGGACGGATGTCCTCCCCCGAGCTTCACGGGCGTCGTGTGGATTTGGGTGCCGGTTACTTCACCGTCCGAGATCAGGATTTCGCTACGGTGGTGTCGGACTGGGAGTCGAGGGGCCTTGCGCGCCAGTGGGCCAACACCTTCGGCATCCTCAAACCCGATACCACGCCGTGCACCACCACCGGGCCGGTCCGTTGGGCCACACCACACGGGCTTCGTTCTCTGGTGCGAGACTTGCTGGAAGACTTCGATATCGAAGGCTCTTCCGAGTTGAGCGGCCTCCCCGACGGCCACGTCGTGGTTGCGATGCCCGATCCTCAAGCGACTCGACTGACCACAGTCCCCGACGCCGTCGGTTACGAACCGGTCATCGCGGTGGCATGTGGATTCGACGGGTTGGATGTGCCGTTCCGCGACGCGGCCTTCGTCAACGATCATCCCGATATCGCGTTCATCGTCGACGACGGTGCCCGGCGGGGTGACGGTGCGCCCGTGCTGGTGGTTCACACGACCCCCGAGCGGGCACAGCAGCACCTCGCCGATCCCGACGCAGTGATCGCCCCGGTCCTCGACGCGCTACGCGAACTGTCGGTAATCTCCACGGCACCCAACTGGACTCACGCCCATCGCTGGACGTTCGCAAAGCCTGCGGCGCAACATGATTCCACCTTTGCGCTCGAGCTGCGGGACGGGCGGCTCGTCGGATTCGCAGGCGATCAATGGTGTGAATCCGGCGCGCCCAGGGTGGAAAGCGCATGGCGATCGGGCACGGATCTGGGTACGGAACTGGTTGGTCGGCTCCAGAGCTGACGCCGTCACACCTCAGCTGATGAAGGTCACCGTCTCACTCAACGGTGCACGGCTGGTGCGGAATCCGTTGATCGGGTGGCTCTCGTCGGGGTAGCCGAACGAGATGCCGGCTACCACCCTGCGGGTATCGGGGATATCGAACCATTCGTGGACGAACGGCGAGTACGCGGCGAGCGCGGCCTGAGCTATCGCGCCGAGCCCGAGACTCTGCGCGCCCAGCAGGAACGTCTGCAGATACAGCCCGCAGTCGACGGCACCGTAGACACCCAGGTCCGCATCGGTGGTGATGATTGCCGCGTGCGGGGCGTCGAACAGCTCGAAATTGCGAATGAACTGACGCGTCGTCGCCTCGGTGTCGGACTTGACCACGCCGATGCTCTCGTAGAGCGCACCGCCACACTCACGACGACGTGCCCGGTGCAGGGCGTTGTAGTTGGCCGGAAACGGAAAATCCGGTTGCGGCACACCGGACGCCACATGTTCCACCAAGGCCTCGGAGAACTTTCGCGTGGCATCGCCCTCGGTCACGATTATTTGCCACGACTGGGTGTTCGACCACGATGGAGTGCGCTGGGCGGCCGCCAACAACTGTTCGAGCACGTCCCGTGATACCTGCTTCGGCAGGAACTGCCGGCATGAGTACCGCTCGTCGAGGAGTTCGGTCAATGCTTCGTACCGGGTCACGTCGTCCGCCTCGTGTCATCGCCATCGGGTGCGGAACGAACGTAGCAGGATGTCTTTCACCCGAGGGGCGGTGGCCAGGAATACCTGCACCTCAGGGTCCTTGAATGCGGCGACGAGGTTCTTGATGTTGTCGCTGTCCCCCCACCGACTACCGATCGTGAGCTGGCCGGCGAACTCGTCCGATGCCGGTGGTGCGACGATTGCGTCGAATCGGCCACCGCCGCAGGCTCTTCACGGTGCCGGACATTCATCTGGTCGAGCCGTCACCGCAGCGGGCGCCGGTGATCTTTCAGGCCGGAGCGTCGACGCGCGGCGTTCGTTTCGCGGCGCAGAACGCGGAGGTGATCTTTGTCGGCGCGCCCACCGAGGACACCTTGAGTAGACGGTCTCGAGTATGAGGCGGGCGTTGCGCGACGCCGGTCGTGATCCATATTCGGCACGGACTGTGAGCTGCTCGCCATGATCACCGAACAGATATCGGAAGTCGCCTACGCGGAGCACAACGCATATCGGCCGTTTGCCAGTGCATCGGCGATGCCGGTCCACGCATCGTCGGCTCCCCCGGCGAAGTCGCAGGAGTGGGTGGACGAGACCGAAATTGCAGCGTCGCAGTGTCTGCCGAACCGAATACACACCGGGCACATTGCGTCACAAGCTCTTCGGTAAGGGTGACCGACTGCCCGAGGAACATCGGGCGCAGCAAATCGTGCGGGAGGTTCGGTCAAGCCGAGAATCAGCGTCATGGTGGGCGCAGAGGGGTTCGAACCCCCGACCGCTGGTGTGTAAAACCAGAGCTCTACCGCTGAGCTATACGCCCCAGTACCGGTGGCCCGGAGATATCCCCGGGCCACCGGAACGCTTGGAGAAATTTATCGTGTCTGCTGTCTAACTACAATTCCGCAGGTCAGCTCACCTGTGCGAGTGCCTCGGCCCACGATGAACTGTCTCGGGCTTCCCCGGGACCGTTCATTTCGGCGAATCTGATGATTCCGGACTTGTCGACCACGAAGGTTCCACGATTGGCGAATCCTGCGCTGTCGTTGAACACGCCGTACGCCTGAGCCACTTCACCGTGTGGCCAGAAGTCGGACAGCAGCGGAAAGGTGTAACCCTGCTCTGCTGCCCAGATCTTGTGGGTCGGAGGCGGACCCACCGAGATCGCCAGGATCGCGGTGTCGTCGTTCTCGAATGTCGGTAGCTCGTCGCGCACTCGGCACAGCTCGCCCTGGCACGTGCCGGTGAAGGCCAGTGGGTAGAACACGAGCAGAACGTTCTTCACGTCCCGGTACGACGACAACGTGACCAATTGGTTGTTCTGGTCTTTGAGGGTGAAGTCGGGCGCAACAGCGCCAACCTCGATCGGCATCTAGAACCGTCTTCCTGTGTCGAGCATGGGCCTACCGCTTGCTGGCAGGGGTCTTGGGCTGAACCAATCGACTTCCGATCCAGTCACCGAGATTGGCCGCAGAGGTCTGCGTCAATCCGGCTGTCGGAGCGGACTCGGCAATCTCGCTGGGCTCCACATGACCGGACATGCCGGTCTTGGGGCTGAGGACCCACACGATTCCATCGTCCGAGAGCGGACCGATGGCATCCATGAGTGCATCGACCAGGTCACCGTCTCCGTCGCGCCACCACAGCAGTACGACATCGATCACCTCGTCGGAATCCTCGTCGAGGGTCTCGCCACCGATCGCATCTTCTACGTCGGCGCGCAGATCATCGTCGGTGTCCTCGTCCCAGCCCAGCTCTTGAACGACCATGTCGCGAGTGATGCCAAGTTTCTGAGCGTAGTTCTGAGCGTCCGCCGCGGCGACCACGGTGGTGACCTCCTTGAATTGTGGGTGCAGTAGACAAAGCGAACAGGGTCGAAGCCGTTCGCGCAAGCTGACCGCGCCGAAATTGCGTACATAAATTTCTACTGGTGGGTATCGGACCTCTGTACTACCAGAACCGACGAGATGCGGCAGGATTGGGGAGGAATCACGAGAACGAGGAATGTAGATCGCCGTCACAGGGGCGAGCTACCGGACCGGGCGCCACACCGAGCGTCCGCCACATTGAGGAGTGCACACGTTGTCCGAAGTGAACAGCGGCGAACGGCAGAACACATCGTCTGCAGGCAAGAAGGGCTCGGACGGCCGGGTCCGCGTCATCCGTGAGGGTGTCGCGTCGTACCTGCCCGATATCGACAACGACGAGACCAACGAATGGATCGAATCGTTCGACGGCTTGTTGGAGAGGTCCGGCCCCAACCGCGCTCGCTACCTGATGCTCAGGTTGCTCGAGCGCGCCGGCGAGCGCCGCGTTGCGCTCCCGTCGCTGACATCGACGGACTACGTCAACACGATTCCCACCGAGAACGAGCCGTGGTTCCCCGGCGACGAGTCGATGGAACGCCGCTACCGAGCCTGGATCCGCTGGAACGCCGCGATCATGGTGCACCGCGCACAGCGTCCGGGCGTCGGCGTCGGTGGCCACATCTCGACCTACGCGTCGTCGGCTGCGCTGTACGAGGTCGGCTTCAACCACTTCTTCCGCGGCAAGGATCACCCGGGCGGCGGCGACCACATCTTCATTCAGGGCCACGCCTCCCCCGGCATCTACGCCCGCGCGTTCCTCGAAGGCCGCATCCCGGCCGAGCGCATGGACGGCTTCCGCCAGGAAGCGAGCCACGTGAACGAGGGCGGCGGACTGCCGTCGTACCCGCACCCACGGCTGATGCAGGACTTTTGGGAGTTCCCGACGGTGTCGATGGGCCTCGGTCCGATGAACGCCATCTACCAGGCGCGCTTCAACCACTACTTGAACGACCGCGGCATCAAGGACACCTCCGATCAGCACGTCTGGGCGTACCTCGGCGACGGCGAGATGGACGAGCCGGAATCGCGTGGACTCGCACATGTGGCTGCGACCGAAGGCCTCGACAACCTCACGTTCGTGGTCAACTGCAACCTGCAGCGTCTCGACGGCCCGGTGCGCGGTAACGGCAAGATCATCCAGGAACTGGAGTCGTTCTTCCGCGGTGCCGGCTGGAACGTCATCAAGGTCGTCTGGGGCCGCGAGTGGGACTCGCTGCTGCACAAGGACCGCGACGGCGCACTGGTGAACCTCATGAACACCACGCCCGACGGCGACTTTCAGACCTACAAGGCCAACGACGGCAGCTACGTCCGCGATCACTTCTTCGGCCGCGACCCACGAACGAAGGAGCTCGTCAAGGATCTCTCGGACGACGAGATCTGGAACCTCAAGCGCGGCGGTCACGACTACCGCAAGGTGCACGCCGCCTACGCGGCTGCGATGTCGCACAAGGGCCAGCCGACGGTCATCCTGGCGCACACCATCAAGGGCTACACCCTGGGCAAGCACTTCGAGGGCCGTAATGCCACGCACCAGATGAAGAAGCTGACGCTCGACGATCTCAAGACGTTCCGCGATCTCCAGCACATCCCGATCTCCGACGAGGAGCTCGAGAAGGATCCGTACATGCCGCCGTACTACCACCCCGGTGCGGACGCTCCCGAGATCCAGTACATGCTCGATCGTCGCAGCAAGCTCGGCGGATTCGTCCCCGAGCGCCGCGTCGACGTCAAGCCACTGCCGCAGCCCGGCGACGACACCTACAAGACGCTCCGCAAGGGCTCGGGCAAGCAGGAAGTCGCCACCACCATGGCGCTCGTGCGCGTCATGAAGGAGCTGTTGCGAGACAAGGAGATCGGCCACCGAATCGTGCCGATCATTCCCGACGAGGCCCGCACGTTCGGTATGGACTCGTGGTTCCCGTCGCTGAAGATCTACAACCGCAACGGCCAGCTGTACACCTCGGTCGACTCGGAACTGATGCTCGCCTACAAGGAGAGCTCGGTCGGTCAGATCCTGCACGAGGGCATCAACGAGGCAGGCTCCACGTCGTCGTTCACCGCGGTCGGTACCTCGTACGCGACGCACGGCGAGGTCATGATCCCGCTGTACATCTTCTACTCGATGTTCGGTTTCCAGCGCACCGGCGACGGTCTCTGGGCTGCAGCAGACCAGATGGCCCGCGGGTTCGTGCTCGGTGCCACGGCAGGTCGCACCACTCTGACCGGTGAGGGTCTCCAGCACGCCGACGGTCACTCGCTGCTGCTGGCGTCGACCAACCCCGCGGCCGTGGCGTACGACCCGGCGTTCTCGTACGAGATCGCGCACATCGTCAAGGACGGTCTGCGTCGCATGTACGGCGGAACCGAAGGTGTCGAGGGCTTCGGCGGCGAGAACGTCTTCTACTACATCACCCTGTACAACGAGCCGTACGTACAGCCGGCCGAGCCCGAGAACCTCGACGTCGAGGGGCTGCTCAAGGGCATCTACCGGTTCGCAGAACCCCAGGAGGGCGAGGGACCCGAGGCACAGCTGCTCGCGTCCGGCGTCGGCATCGTCTCGGCCCGCAAGGCACGTGAATTGCTGTTCGAGGAGTGGGGCGTGCGTTCGGCCGTGTGGTCGGTCACCTCGTGGGGCGAACTGCGCCGCGACGGCGTCGAAGCCGAGAAGGAGTCGCTGCGTAACCCGGGTGCCGTCAAGCGCGTTCCGTTCGTCACCTCGGCTCTGGCCGATGCCAACGGCCCGGTCATCGCGTCCTCCGACTGGATGCGCGCCGTGCCGGATCAGATCCGCCAGTGGGTTCCGGGCGACTACGTCACCCTGGGCACCGACGGCTTCGGCTTCTCCGACACCCGCCCGGCTGCACGACGGGTGTTCAACGTCGACGCCGAGTCCATCGTCGTCGCCACACTGTCCGCTCTCGCGGCATCGGGCGAGATCGACAAGTCCAAGGCCGTCGAGGCTGCCGAGAAGTACAAGATCGACGACGTCACCGCAGCTCCGACGTCGTACGCCGATACCGGCTCGGCGTAGGTCTCCGCCATGATCGGCCGACCCCCGTTCCACCTCGCGACGAGAGTCCAGCGCGAGGTGGGCGGGGGTCGGGCGTAGGTTCTCCTTATGTCCGATGCGAAACCCGATTCACCGGACAGTTCGTCCGCGCGTGATGTCTCCCGGCGCGACGCTTACCGTGAAGCGTTGCGTGAGTCGTTGGCTCGTGACTCCCCGGCCCGTGACTCCCCCACCCGTGATTCGCTCACGACCGACAACGAGGTCCACCTTCCGGTCAACTCGTTGGCCCCTTCGCGCCAGAAACGCGACCCTCTGCCCGACGCCCTGTTGCGACGCGTCAAACAGTTCTCCGGCCGCCTCTCGACCGAGGCAGTGACCACGATGCAGGGCCAGTTGCCGTTCTTCGGCGACCTCGACGCCGCCCAGCGGGCCAGCGTCCAGCTGCTGATCCAGACGGCCGTCGACAACTTTCTCGAATGGCTCAAGAACCCGAACAGCGACATTCGATTCAGCCTCGACGCCTTCCAAGTGATCCCGCAAGACCTTGCCCGACGCCTCACACTGCGTCAGACCGTCGACATGGTCCGGGTGGCGATGGAGTTCTTCGAGCAGTGGCTCCCTGCGCTCGCCCGCAACGACCAGCAGTTGGTCGCGCTGACCGAGGCAGTGCTGCGGTACGGCCGCGAGCTGGGTTTCGCAGCGGCGTCCGTGTACGCCAGTGCAGCCGAGTCACGAGGGGCGTGGGACACCCGCCTCGAAGCCCTAGTCGTCGACGCCGTCGTCCGCGGCGACACGGGATCGGACATGCTTTCCCGAGCCGCCACGTTGAATTGGGACGCCACTGCGCCCGCGACGGTATTGGTGGGCACTCCCCCGGAAGATCGCGGCGTATCCGTCGTGGGCACCGTGCACTCCGTCGCTCAGAAGCACGGTCGAGCTGCGTTGGCGGTGGTTCAGGGGACCCGACTGGTGATGGTGGTCAGTGGCCAGCTCGACGACACCGCGGCGCATCACGCGTTCATCGACGACATGTTGCAGAACTTCTCCGACGGCCCGGTCGTCATCGGTCCCACCACCCGCACCTTGGGCGCAGCGCACTCGAGCGCGGTGGAGGCCTTTGCCGGCATGCAGGCCGTGGCGGGCTGGCGGGGCGCACCGCGTCCGGTGCACGCCGGCGAGTTGCTGCCCGAACGAGCGTTGCTGAACGACGGGGCGGCTATCTCGGCTCTCAACGATCATGTCGTCGTTCCGTTGGCCGCGGCAGGTTCGGGTTTGGCCGACACGCTCGATGCGTATCTCGACTGCGGCGGTGCGGTGGAAACCTGCGCTCGGCAGCTGTTTGTTCATCCAAATACCGTCCGGTATCGGCTCAAGCGTATTGCCGAGGTGACCGGTCGTGATCCCACTCACCCGCGCGATGCGTACGTCCTTCGGGTCGCGGCAACGGTAGGTAGGTTGGCTCGAACGCATCACGAACCGACATATCCAGCCCCATATGTCACACAAGTCACATTTGGTGAAGTGGTCACGTAACGCCGAACCGCCTTCCGGCGATAGCGGGTCTCCACGAGGCAATTTGTAGGGTTCCCACAAATTGCTTGTCGAGAGTTCATCGAGCGCGACATCACTGATGAGGGGCCCGACAGTGTTCTCTTAACCCTGTGATTGCGTTGCTTGCGCCCGGTCAGGGCTCCCAGACTCCCGGCATGCTGCTGCCTTGGCTCGAAATCCCGGGCGCGGCCGATCGGTTGGCGCTGTGGTCCAAGGCCTCCGGCCTGGATCTCGTGCGACTCGGCACCACCGCCACCGCTGAAGAAATCACCGATACTGCGGTGACTCAGCCACTGGTCGTGGCGTCGGCCCTACTGGCCTTCGAGGAAATCGCCTCGCGTGGACTGTTCCCCGACGACGCCATCGTGGCCGGCCACTCGGTCGGCGAGCTCGCGGCTGCTGCCATTGCCGGCGTGATCTCCTCCGACGACGCGGTATCCCTGGCGGCGGTGCGCGGTGCTGCGATGGCCAAGGCCTGTGCCCTCGAACCGACCGGCATGTCCGCCGTGCTCGGCGGCGACGAAGCTGCAGTTCTGGCCCGGCTCGAAGAACTCGATCTCGCCCCGGCCAACGTCAACGCTGCCGGTCAGATCGTTGCTGCAGGTCTGCTGACCAAGTTGGCGGAACTGGCCGAGAGCGCACCCGAGAAGGCGCGGGTTCGTGCACTCCCGGTCGCGGGTGCTTTCCACACCAAGTACATGGCATCGGCAGGCGACACCGTCGCCGCGGCCGCAGCCGCCATCACTCCGTCCGAGCCGACGCACACCTTGCTGTCCAACTCGGACGGTCAGCCGGTCGCATCGGGTGCCGATGCGCTCACCAAACTTGCTGCCCAGGTCACACGCCCCGTGCGGTGGGACCTGTGCAGCGCGTACCTGCGTACCGCGCAGGTCACCGGACTTGCGGAGCTGCCCCCGGCAGGCGCACTGGTCGGTATCGCCAAGCGTGAACTGCGCGGCGTGCCCAACCTCGGCCTGAAGACACCGGCGGACATCGCCGCATTGGCCGAGCTCGGATAGCTCGGTCACCTTCACACCGCAGTCTCGGTACTGCGGATCGACTTCCACTCCCCGAGTGGCAGAAATGCACAACCGCGTCTCGAAGCACATGACTTCGGCGTTCGACACAGAAGAGAAGGGAGCCACAACAGTGGCCAGCCAGGAAGACCTCATCGCCGGACTTGCAGAGATCATCGAGGAGGTCACGGGCATCGAACCGTCCGAGGTGACCATCGAGAAGTCCTTCGTGGACGACCTCGATATCGACTCGCTCTCCATGGTCGAGATCGCAGTGCAGACCGAGGACAAGTACGGCGTGAAGATTCCCGACGAAGACCTCGCAGGTCTGCGCACCGTCGGCGACGCCGTCAACTACATCCAGAAGCTCGAAGCGGAGAACCCCGAAGCCGCAGAAGCTATCAAGGCCAAGCTCGACGACTCCGCGAGCGAGTGACACGACCCATGACCAACCCATCCACCGCCAACGGACGCTTCCCCAGTGTCGTCGTCACCAGCCTTGCTGCGACCACGTCACTCGCGGGTGACGTCGATGCCACGTGGAAGGGTCTGCTGAACGGCGAAAGCGGAATCGGCACTCTGGAAGACGATTTCGTCACCGAGTACGACCTGCCCGTGCGGATCGGCGGACACCTCGCGGTGAACCCGCAGAGTCTGCTCTCGCGGGTCGAGATCCGTCGCCTGAGCTACGTGGAGCAGTTGTCCACGGTGCTCGGTCGCGAGGTCTGGAAGAACGCCGGCTCGCCCGACGTCGATCCCCTTCGCCTCGGCGTGTCGATCGGTACCGGACTCGGTGGCGGCGATTCTCTCATCGACGCCAACGACAAGATGAAGGCCGGCGGTTACCGCAAGGTGTCCCCGCTCGCCGTTCAGATGGTCATGCCGAACGGCCCAGCAGCGGTCGTCGGGCTCGAGCTCAAAGCACAAGCCGGCGTCATCACGCCCGTCTCCGCCTGCTCCTCGGGATCGGAAGCCATTGCGCATGCATGGCGGATGATCGTGATGGGCGACGCGGACATGGTCGTCACCGGCGGCGTCGAGGGATACATCGACGCGGTTCCGATCGCCAGCTTCTCCATGATGCGGGCGATGAGCACCAACAACGACAACCCGAAGGGTGCGTCACGTCCGTTCGACAAGGATCGTGACGGCTTCGTCTTCGGTGAAGCGGGTGCGCTCATGGTCATCGAGACCGAGGAGCACGCCAAAGCACGCGGCGCAACGATCCACGCCCGCCTGCTCGGTGCCGGAATCACCTCGGACGGGTTCCACCTCGTGGCCCCCGACCCCGAGGGCAAGGGTGCCGCGCGTGCGATGCAGCGCGCCATCGAGACCGCAGGCCTGCAGAAGTCCGACATCACCCACGTGAACGCACACGCAACGGCAACTCCCATCGGAGACACCGCCGAAGCGCTGGCGATCAACAAGGCAGTCGGAAATCACGCAGCGGTGTACGCACCGAAATCCGCTCTGGGCCACTCGATCGGTGCCGTCGGTGCCCTCGAGTCGGTACTGACGGTGCTGGCAGTGCGAGAGGGAATCATCCCTCCCACACTGAATTTGGAGAACCAGGATCCCGAAATCGATCTCGATGTCGTCAAGGGCGAGCCCCGCGTCGGACAGATCGACTACGCGATCAACAACTCGTTCGGATTCGGTGGGCACAACGTAGCGCTCGCCTTCGGTAAGGCGTGATCCACTGAGTCGACTTCTCGACTCAGCGAATCCCGCTCTCGCAGTGCATGATCCGAGCTGGGGCCGTTCTTTCGACGGACGGTCCCGGCTCGGGCCTCGCCCCCGCCAGGGGCCCTGAAGAAGGACAACGCGATGACCATTCTGGCCCCTGTCACACGATCCGGCACCTCTACCGATCCGCGCGACCCCCTGACCCGCCTCGAAAAGCTCTTCGACGCCGGAACCACTGTCCCCCTGCATGATCGGGACAAGTCGGGAATTCTGGCCGCATCGGGCGAAATCGACGGCGTCCACACCATCGCCTACTGCTCCGACGCCACCGTCATGGGCGGTGCCATGGGGGTGGACGGCTGCAAGCACATCGTTGCCGCGATCGACACCGCCATCGAACAGCGCGCCCCGATCGTCGGCGTCTGGCACTCGGGTGGTGCTCGCCTCGCCGAGGGCGTCGAGGCTCTCCATGCCGTCGGACTCGTCTTCGAGGCCATGGTGCGAGCGTCCGGCCTCGTCCCACAGATTTCCGTCGTCCTCGGTTTCGCAGCCGGTGGTGCAGCGTACGGTCCCGCCTTGACCGACGTCGTCATCATGGCTCCCGAGGGACGCGTATTCGTCACCGGACCCGACGTCGTTCGCAGCGTCACCGGCGAACAGGTCGATATGGAGTCGCTCGGCGGCCCCGACACGCACCACAAGAAGTCCGGGGTCTGCCACATCGTCGCCGACAGCGAGATGGACGCGTTCACCCGCGCCCGCCGTCTGGTGTCGATGTTCTGCGAGCAGGGCGAGTTCGACATCGCCGCCGCAGAACACGGCGACACCGATCTACGCGCACTGATGCCCGAATCCAACCGTCGTGCCTACGACGTGCACCCGATCATTCACGAATTGCTCGACAACGTCGAAGGTGAATCGACGTTCGAGGAGTTCCAGGGCGGCTGGGCTCGCAGCATCGTCATCGGTCTCGGCCGTATCAGCGGCCGCACCGTCGGCGTGATCGCCAACAACCCCATCCGACTCGGCGGCTGCCTGAACTCCGAAAGTGCCGAGAAGGCAGCGCGTTTCGTTCGTCTGTGCGATGCCTTCGGTATTCCGCTCATCGTGGTCGTCGATGTTCCGGGCTACCTGCCGGGCGTCAGCATGGAATGGGAAGGCGTCGTTCGCCGCGGAGCGAAGTTGCTGCACGCGTTCGCCGAGGCCACCGTCCCCCGCGTCACGCTGGTCACTCGCAAGATCTACGGCGGCGCGTACATCGCCATGAATGCCCGCGCACTCGGTGCCACTGCGGTCTATGCCTGGCCCGGCTCCGAGGTGGCCGTGATGGGCGCGAAAGCGGCCGTCGGCATCCTGCACAAGAAGGCGCTCGCCGCCGCACCCGAGGAAGAGCGTGAGGCACTGCACGACCGCCTCACCGTCGAGCACGAGAGCATCGCAGGCGGTGTCGATCGCGCAGTGGCCATCGGCGTGGTCGACGAGGTCATCGAGCCCAGCAAGACCCGAAGCACGGTTGCCAAGGCTCTCGCCGCAGCACCTGCGGCTCGCGGAAATCACAAGAACATCCCGCTCTGACCGACCCGACCACTACCTACTGCGGTCCGTCAGCCCTGCCCCGAGACCCCACCCCGGTTGGGAAACCCACCCCGGTTGGGATCAATGCGCCTTTCAGGCACTCCATGTGCAAGAAAGCCACATTGATTCACACCGGCGACGGGCGAACGAGGTCAAAGGACGGGCAAACGAGGTCGGTCAGCCCTGGATCCATCGGTGATCGTGGGCCAGTCGAACGACGGCCGATCGCACGTCGAGTATCTGCGCAGCCGTCAGCGTGCCGTTCGACGTCAGTAGTTGCTCGGTCAGCTCGGTGGTGAAGTCCGCCTCGGACAGGACGTCCGCGCCTGCGTCGTCGTGGCGCTGGTGACCACTGACGGGTGCGGTGTTGTGAAATGGGACGTCGGGTTTGTGACGGGTCACCAGAGCGGTCGACGTCGGCCCGTCGATGATCTGAACCTCGGTGGCCTTCAGACCCCGGTCACCGTCTACGGCAACGTATTCGACGCGTACTCCCGGTGCCAACAGTCGTTTGTCGAAGTCCAGATCGTTGACGTGGATGAACACGTCCTCGCCGCCCTCGTCCGGCGCTACGAATCCGTACCCCTTGAACTCGTCGAATCGAATCACTTTTCCGGTCGACAACATCGAACTCACCACTCCACGGTCGTTCCCACATGCCTACCCCAGGCACGAACGCGAAACTACCGCTGCGACGAATCCCCGGCAACCGCTGCTAGCCGACGTTGCGGCTGAGCCAGGTCACTTCTGCTCCTGCGCCTCCGGTGCGGAACGGTTCGAGTGAGGCATCCCAATCCGAGCCGAGCGCGTGCTCCACTGCGGCGGCGAGGTTGCCTTGGTTGTTCTCCATCAGCGCGCGAAGTCGCATCTCGCCGAGCACCACGTCCCCGTTGGCACTCGTCGATCCGCGCCACAGACCCAAGCCGGGTACGTGCGAGAACCGTTCGCCGTCGACGCCTTCGCTGGCGTCTTCGGTCACCTCGTAGCGCAGCATCTGCCAGGAGCGCAGGATGCCGGCGAGCTTCGCTCCGGTGCCTACGGGCCCGATCCAGTCCGTGGTGGCGCGCAGCTGTCCGTCGGATGCCGGCTGCGCGGACCACTTCAAATTGGCACGGCAATCGAGGGCGTCGGACAACGCCCATTCGACATGCGGGCACAGCGCAGCGGGCGACGAGTGGATGTACACAACACCCGACGTCGCATCTGCGAATTGGTTCGATCCACGCATTGCACTACCTCCAGCTTCGACGAGGGACGTCTTCCCCAACGACCTCGACATGCTCGAACTGGTTGCAGCGATTCAACGCGTGTGTGTACTAGTGTGCCCCGAGTTGCCCCTGTTGCGCCAGTGCAATCTGTGAACGGTGGTGTTTCACCCGGCCAGGACGGCGTCGGAGAGCTCGGGCCAGAGCGGTTTGGCCCAATCTCCGAAGTTCCGATCGGTCAGCACCACACACGCGATCCTCACCGACGGGTCCACCCACAGGAACGTCCCGGCCTGTCCGAAGTGGCCGAACGTAGCCCTCGAGTTGTTACTCCCAGTCCAGTGCGGGGTCTTGTCATCGCGCAGCTCGAACCCCAGACCCCAATCGCAAGGCTTGTGCGATCCGTACCCGGGCACGATTCCGTTCAGGCCGGGAAACTGCACGTCGACGGCCGAAGACAGTGTCTGCGACGCGAGGAGAGTCGGTTCCAACAGCTCCGCGGCGAACTTGGTCAGGTCTGCAACGGACGAACGGGCACCGTGACCGGCCGACCCGGGCAGCGACGTGTCGACCATCCCGAGCGGTCCGCAGACGGCCTCATCCAGGTAGTCGGGAAAGGTGATTCCCGACTCTGCTTCGATGAGTTCGGCCAAGACCTCGAATCCCGCGCTCGAGTAGATCCTCTTGGTGCCGGCCGGAGCCTGCACCTTCCGCTCGCCGAACGCCAGTCCCGAGGCATGCGCCAGCAGATGCCGCACAGTCGACCCCTCCGGCCCTGCGGGCTGATCGAGCTCGACGGCACCTTCCTCCACGGCAACCAGCACCGCATAGGCGGTGAGCAATTTGGTGACCGATGCCAGCTCGAAGACGCGCGCGGTGTCCCCCACCTCCTCCCGCACTCCGGCGTCGGTGACGACGGCAGCACTGACATGGTCGACGGGCCACGAGGCAGTGAGATCGAGGGTAGTCACGACTCCAGAGCCTAATTGTCTGTCGATGCCCGTGGATCGGTCCCCCGCCGGGCTAGTCTCGGACGACGAGAATGGGAGAAATGCGATGTCGGTTGTGTATGGATCGTGCAATCTGTGCGAGGCGATCTGTGGTCTCGAATTCACGGTGGAGAACAACGCGGTGGTCTCGATCCGCGGCGACGAGAAGGACCCACTCTCCCGGGGCCACATCTGCCCGAAGGCTCTGTCGTTGATCGACCTTCATGCCGACACCGATCGGCTCACCACACCGGTCAAGCGGGTGGGTGAGAAGTGGGAGAAAATCGGCTGGACGGAGGCGTACGACCTCGTCGTCGATGGCCTCGTCTCGACGCGGAAGAAGTACGGATCCAACGCTGTCGGGCTCTATCAGGGCAATCCCAACGTGCACTCGATGGGTGCGATGACCCACGGCATTCCGTTCACGTCGCTGCTGCGCACCCGCAATCGGTACTCGGCGACGTCCTTGGATCAGTTGCCGCACCAGCTCGTCGACCATCTGCTCTACGGCCACCAGCTCCTGCTGCCCATTCCGGATATCGATCGAACCGATTTCTTCCTCGTCCTCGGCGGCAATCCGATGGCCTCCAACGGCAGCATGATGACTGTGCCCGACTTCGCCAAAAGAGCACGCGCACTCCGTAAGCGGGGTGGCCGACTGGTAGTGGTCGATCCACGCAAGACCGAAACGGCGGATATTGCCGACACCCACTTCTTCGTTCGTCCCGGCAGCGACGCGCTGCTGTTGCTGGCGATGATTCACACGATCGTCGCCGACGGCTCCGTCCGTGTCGCCGACTACGTCGATGGTGCCGATCGACTTGCCGATCTCGTCGCCGAATTCACGCCGACGGCGGTGGCACCGATCGTCGGCATGTCGGCAGACGACATCTCCTCTCTCGCACGCGACTTCGCTGCAGCGAAGTCTGCAGTGGCGTACGGCAGGATGGGGGTGTCGACGCAGCAGTTCGGCACGGTGTGCCAGTGGGCGATCCAGGTACTCAACATCATCACGGGCAATCTCGACCGACCGGGCGGTGCGATGGTGACCGATCCGGCGATCGATCTGATCTCGCAGGGCATCGTCGGTCGTGGCCATTTCGACAAGTGGCGCAGCCGCGTTCGCGATCTCCCCGAGTTCGCCGGCGAGTATCCCTGTTCGACGCTCGTCGACGAGATCACCACCGAGAGCAAGGACCAGATTCGTGCCATGGCCGTCCTGTCCGGCAATCCGGTGCTGTCGATGCCCGGCGGTAGTCGCCTCGACGAGGCCTTCGCCGGTCTCGATTTCATGGTGTCGTTCGACTTCTACATCAACGAGACCTCGCGGCACGCACACGTGATTCTGCCGCCGACGATGTCCCTCGAACGCGATCACTACGATCTGATCTTCAATTCTTTCGCGGTACACAACACTGCCAAGTACATGCCCGCAGTTCTACCCAAACAGACTGACGCCAAGCACGATTGGGAGATCTTCCGCGACTTGTCACTGCGCTACAAGAACCGCATGGCAGGCTCCACCGTCGATCGACTGAAGGCACGATTGACGCCGAAGAGCGTCATCGGCGAGGCCCGTCTGCGCCTGTCCCCTGCTCGCACTCTCGACATCCTGCTCCGTAGCCGACGAAAAGGGTTGTCGCTGAGGAAGCTTCGAGCCAACCCGCACGGCATCGATCTGGGACCGCTGCGTCCGGGCTTTCCCCAGAAGCTGAAGACCAAGGACAAGCGCATTCAATTGATCCAGGACGTCGTGGTCGGTGAACTGCCTGCCCTGGTGGACCTGATGCACTCGAGCGCGGTTCCCAAGGACGACGAGCTCCTGCTGATCGGTCGACGACATCTACGTAGCAACAATTCGTGGATGCACAACACCGCTCGACTCACCAAAGGCAAAGCGCGACATCAGCTTCTGGCGCACCCGAACGATCTCCTCCAGCGCGGGATCGAGGACGGTTCGATGGTGTCGGTCACCTCCGCGGCCGGTACCGTCGACATCGAGGTCGCGGCGTCCGAAAAGATGATGCCCGGGGTGGTGAGCATGCCGCACGGATTCGGTCATCAGCGCCCCGGCGTGCAGCTCTCGGTCGCCACCACTGTCACCGGACCGAGCGTCAACGACATCACCGACCCCGCCCGAGTCGACGCGGTATCGGCGAACGCGATTCTCAACGGCGTTCCGGTGCAGGTGAGGGCCAAGTAGCGCCCCCGATGGAACCACGAGACGGGGTGATTCTGTACGATTCTGCTGGCTCGTACCTGGTACGGGATTGGGGCGGTAGCTCAGTCGGTTAGAGCCGTGGACTCATAATCCATTGGTCGCGGGTTCGAGCCCCGCCCGCCCCACTCACATTCGCGCAGCTCAGGGCCAACTATCCTCGATCCTGCAACAGTTCGACTGCTGGTCTTGCCCACATTTTGCCCACGGCCACAGATACATCCAATGTGGGCAAGCAACTCATGCATTCGCAGCATCGCCACCACCACCGCCCGGTTGTCGGGGTCAAATCCCTCGTCGGCGATCGAGGCTCGCTGCTCTGCATCCATACCCACCTCGACGTCGCTGTCCGACGTCCGGTTTCGGGAGATCCCATGTCCAATCCACAACCCTGACGACGGCTCGCCGCGGCACCGTCTTCCTGTCCCTCGTCTGCTTCGCGATCTCCTACATCGCCCTCGCGGACCTCGCTCGCATCGCCGGCCTCGGCCCAGAGGCGTACCTGTGGCCGGTCATGATCGACGGCACGATCGCTATTGGCACCGCGGCAGTAGTCGGTCTCGGCGGTGACCGAACGGCGTGGTCACTGCTCGCCGCGTCGGCGCTCGTGTCGATCGCAGGCAACGGCATCCATGCATGGCTGACACAGGGCTCGTGGATCGCCGTCGGGGTCGCGCTCACTCCCCCGGTGTTCCTGCTTTGGGTCACGCACCTGACCGTGCGGCTGGGCCGAGAGGGCGGCGAACACATCGACAATTCCGATGAGTTGCCCGAGCCGGTCGAGGCTGTCGCAGATCCGCGCACCCGGTCGCTCGAGCTCATCGACGAGGGCGGGGTGTCGTTGCGCGAGATCGCCCGCCAGCTCGGAACGAACGACCGAACCGTGTGGCGATGGAGGGATGCGCGCGAGTCGATCCCGTCCGCCTGAATGCGGCAAAAGCGCCGAATGAAACATTCGTACCTGAAAGTCTGATAAGCAATCCAAACCATCCGAAACGACCAAATGGAGTCGCAGTGACCAACCCCAACGACCCGAACCAGCCCTACGGCCAGCAGCCGTACGGGGCACCTCAGGGTCAGCCCTACGGGCAACAGCCGCCCGAGGCACCGGTGAAGAAGAAGCGCAAGTGGCCGTGGATCGTAGGTGCCGTGGTCGTACTGTTCGTGATCATCGGAATCGTGGGCGGCGGAGGTGATTCCGACAGTGAGACGACGGCTGCGCCTGCAACCACGTCGGCCGCTCCGGCCGCAGTCGCACCCGCCCAGACCACGGTCGCGCCCCAGCCGGCCCCCGCGGCACCGCAGGCCACGGCCGAATCGGTCGAAGAAGTCGAGACGGCAGCTCCTGCCCCCGCGGCACCCGCCGAGAGCGCCGGTCAGCGCAATGCGATCCGGTCCGGTGAGCAGTACCTCGACGTCGCCCCCTTCTCACGTGATGGCCTCATCCAGCAGCTCACGGCAGGTGACGGCTACTCCACCGAAGACGCTACCTACGCTGTCGACAACATCGACATTGACTACAACGAGCAGGCATCCAAAGCTGCCGCAAACTACCTTGACCTGACCGGGTTCTCCCGAGACGGACTCGTGCAGCAGCTGACCGTCGGTGACGGTTACACCACGGAGCAGGCGGAGTTCGGAGCGGACAGCGCAGGATTGTGACCGCCTGACCGAGCCGAGGAGGCAGCCTTGGCCGAACGCGAAAAAGCGCCCCACCCCTCCGCACGTGGCGGAGGGGTGGGGCGCTTCGTGTTGGCAGTCGAGCTGGTGTCAGGCGGTGGGCTCTTCGGTGGTGACGGTCTCGTCGGGCACGGTAACGATCGGCTCCGACTCGCCCGGCACGGGAAGAGGCTCCACGACCAAAGCGTCCGGTGCCGGCTGCACAACGGGGATCTCGGTGACCGGAGGGGCGACCTGACCGGGATCGACCGCGGGGACGAGCACGGCCTCGATCTTCTTCGCGTCGCCGAGGATCGGGTCGAGGCCCGAGGTGTCGATGTCGAGGGCCTTGAGGCGGGCGATCTCAGCCTCCAGGTTGGCGGTGTTCTGCAGGGTCGCATTCACGCCTCCGGCGACGACTGCGAGGGTGGACGAGATCGCGGAAACCTTGGTGTCGAACTATGCCTGAGTTGTCATGATTTGGTTGACCTTTCGGTTGATTGCGCCGTGTGAGCGCTGGATGTCGTCGACCCAGTCGGGTCGACTGAAGAGCTGCCACATGGGTGGCACCTCCCTGTTGTGAGGAGATCTGCGAGCCCAATGCTGGGCATGAAAAAACTACCGCACTGCTCGCACGGGTGTTCGATTTCCGTTAGGTTGCGAAAGCGGGACGCGGTCAGGAAGGGAAGCCTGGATCGTGTCCCGCGACTACTTTCGGGAGGCGTCGTGGAGCTGTACCGGCGCGGCGATCGATGGTCCTAGCCTGCGCCTACTCACTGCCCGGTTGGGCACAAATTAGGCGCAGGTCGGGTGCTCGTCGGATCGCAGGTCTGCTCCTGCGAGATCCACCATCACCGGACGCACGCGTGCCGGGAATGCGGAGCGGTGATCTACACGCCGCCGATGACCAAAGCCTGCACCGACAGCAGCTTCGACGGCCGGGCTCGATAGTCACTCCCCCGGTTTTAGATCGGCCAACTGAGCCTGGACCATTGCCGTACTCTTCCGGTTTATGCGGATTGGGATCATCTTCGCGGCGCTCGCTGTAGCCACCCTGGCAGGCTGCGGCACTGCGGAATCCATGGAGGGCTCGAAGTCTGAGGACGACTCGACGTCGAGCCCTCGCTCAAGTATCGCGGCCAAACCTCCTGCCGACACCGTCACAATCATGGTCCAGATCGCACCTGCGCGAACCAAGATTTCGCCCGAAGGCGATTGCCAAGGCGACGTGTTCTTCAATGGCCTTCGGAAAAATGGCTACGTGTCAGTGGCCGACGCTGCTGGCGTCACGGTCGGTGCGTCAACCTATCAGAGCGCAACTTTGCAACCGGATGGCTCTTGCCGTCTGCTCGCGCCCACCGACGTCGTGAGGGGCAGCGCGTTCTACAGCGTGAACCTCGGTGTAGGCGACCCCGTCATCCGACCCGCCGACGAAGCCCATTCCGAGGGGATCGGCGTCGGATACGGGTACTAGGTCAACTCCGCACATCCATAACTACTCAGATGCAGGCGTCTCGACGGTGGTTCCCTTGTCGATGATGAGGTCGTCGGAGCCTTCGTAGCGGTACGCGCGGCGGCCGTCCGGGAGTAGCACCCAACCAGCCTGTCCTTCGTCGGCGGGCGGGGTGAAGGGGTTCGCGTCGGTCATCCGTCGGGTATTCCAGGAATCACAACTGGCCTTTGATGTCCTTCTGCGCGGACTCGCGAAGCTGGTTGACGAGTTCGCGAAGCTTCTCCCGATTCAGAGTGACGTTCCAGCGCTCGTAAAGTTCGAGAGCAGCCTTCTCAGAATGGCGATGTTCAGCCGCAGCTTCGAACTCGCGGGCGTCGATCGCGGCCTCTTTTGAATCGCGGTAGATAACCACGTGCGTGAGATCGTGCATCGCTGGGCCCAAGCTCTTGTTGACAAACGCAAGAAGTGCTTCCATCGCCGTCGAAGTGGCGGCGTGGCCAAGGGCGGTCACAGTTGCACCTGCTGGACCCGTCAATGTCCGCAGCTGCCGGTCGACACTGGTGATCTCGTAGGTCGCGAGCGACGGCTGGGGGTCCGGTCCACCTGTCACTCGATCCATTTGCACGCACGCACCAATAACTTCCAACAGTGCTGAGCTCTTCAGCTCCCAAGATCGTTTCTCGAAGTCAAGTCCGCTCGCGTGTTTTCGATCTCCACGTTTCGACAACGCATTGACAACCACAGTTGCCGTCGCGACCACTGCGGACGACACCACCGATGCGAAAGCGATCCAGTCCACGAGCGCATTGAACCAGGTTCGCCGCGAGGTCGCCAGCGCCGACATCCGCCTGAACCCCGCGGCGCACTCGGCTGCATTGCTCTCGTTATGCGCCCGTTCGGCGCAGCGGTTCAACCACCAGATTCGGACGGTCGACGACCTGGCGAGTGACCGGGTCACGTGTTACTTGCGGTTGCCGCACCACACGCTTCGCGCCAATAGTCGGCTCGTACGTTGCGCGATACCTGTCGATTGCGCCGGACTCATCGTCGAATGCCTCAGCGTTGAACAATCCGTAAGATCCGCCTGTTCGAGGACGATCTGAACGACGTCGCCGACAGGATCGAAGGCCCACCCATGGCCGACGTCGTGACGCTCCGAGTGGTCAATTCGGGCTGACTGGAGCCGTTTCGCGAGCGCCGATCAAGTCCCGACCACCCTGCGATACACAGCCGACCAATACAGCAGCAGTGCAGCAGCATTGGCCCCGAACCACAGCCACGTCAGGAATGCCGCCACCACGCCGGTGACGAAGAATCCCAGCACGAGTGCCACCACCCAGCCGAGTAGGTAGGCGAGGATCGTGATGACCGCCGCTGCGGTACAGCGCCACGGGGATTGCTTCACGGTGTGTAGTGCAGCGCGCAGAGGGTTTCGGCAACCGTCCACTGCCGCTGGAAGTATCAGCAGCGCAATGACTATGACAATAGCCGGGAGCAGGGGGAAGAGAATTGCGAACGCAACGGCCGCCACGGTCAGCACCACGCACCACGCCAGTACCCGCGGTCGTCGCCACGTCCGGCTCAGTGCACCCGACGCGTTGCCGTCCACCACATCGAGTGCCGTCGAGGCGGTGAACCACAGCGCACACATCACCGTTGCGGCGGAAACGACGACCAGCGCAGCGAATCCGAGGGAGGACGTCGGAGCCGGATCCCCCACCACGGTCAGCGCCTGAATCAGAGCCGAGACAGTCGCCACCGATGCGAGCAGCAGCACCCCTTTCACGGCGCACCGACCGTCGAATTGCGATCGAGCACGTCCTGCACCGAACCCGAGTAGAGAACGGTCAGGCCGACCTTCACTTCGACGGTACTGGCATCGTCGGACGTGGCCGTACCGGTGATCGTCTCGTTACCGGTTGTCGTCCCGGCACATTCGATGTCCGCCCCGGTGCCCGAGCACACGGGCGCAACGAGGATCTCGATTCCTTGCTCGAACAGCACGTCGTTCACCGCGTAGCGGAGGTTACCGAGTTCCGCTCCCCCGACCGGGGCGAGCGCAGCGGTCTGCGAGCACCCCGCGCAGGCCAGCACCATCACCACCGTGAAGAGCTGCCTACGAACACCGTTCATCGCCCCTGCCTCGTCTCGTACGCAATCAGTCTGGCGTGCTCGTCGAGATGTTGCTGTTCCAGAGCGGCGTCGGTGATGGCGCTCAGGTCGAACGGCGCGGGCAGCAGGAGTTCGGTGTTGCGGTCGAGGCGCGAACCTCGTCGCATCAGCGGATTCTCGGCCCAGTCGTTCGCAGCCAACTCACGACTACGCGAGGCGAGGTCCAGGTAGCTGCCACTGTTTCCGGGCGTGATCGGCGACGCGTGATCGAGCACCGTGGTGAACAGCGACAATGTCTCGTCTCTGTTGTCGACGATCTCCACCACCTGCTGTTGCTGCGGAAAGTCGATGCACGACGCGGTGGTGATCTCCCAGAACCCTCGTCCGTCTCGCGAATGCGCCACGATTTGATTCTGGTGGGTGTGACCGTTGAGCCAACCGATCACCACAGGATATTTCAGAAGCAGATCGATGAATTCGTCTGCGCCGTAGAGCTTCACCGACTGTCCCGGCCGCTGTGCACGGTTCTCCAGGGTCAGGCTGTTGTGGTGGGTGTAGATCAGGACGAGCTTGCGTTCGGCCTGTGCCTTCTCCAATTGCTGAGTGAGCCAGTCGAACTGGTCCTCGGGCACCGCCCCGTCGGGGCCGGCGACGGCGTTGCACGTGTCGAGTCCGAACGTGCGAACGTTCGGAGTCGGGTCCGCCGCCCACCAGGTTTCACCCGAGTCGAGGTTGTGCTGGGTGAAACCGTGCCCGATCGGCCCTGGGGTGGGAGTCGTCTCGAAGTGCTCTTGCATGAACTCACGCTGCTCGAAGAGATACCGAGCCGGATCCGCCGACACTGCCCGAAACCCGGGCCGGGCGCCGGATCCGACCCCGAGCGCATCGACCATCCTCTGCAGCGGACTACCCGTCGATGCGTACCCGGCCAATGCCGACGTGGCCGTCGCTTCGAGTGTGTACGCCTTCTGTCCCCCGACCGCGAGGGCATGCAGCTGAGAGGAGAGATCGAACGTGCCGAGCAACAACGTGTCGTGATTGCCGTAGACGGAATACCACGGGACGGGTAGCCCCACCGATTCGACGGTCCCCGACATCGCCTGCGTCAACAGATCGGGAAGCGTCGGAAATCCGTAGTCCCCGAACGACCCTCCCGACGGATCGCCCGGCCGATACGCCCACTGCGCCTCGGGCCACGCTTGCACGCCCTCGAAGACGTCGGATGCGCCACTCGTAGGCCGGACCGCGACGCCGTCGAGAACGTCTATGTACCAACGAAGTTCGAGATGAGAATGCATGTCGGCGCTGTCACCGGTGACAACCGCGGCTCCCATGGGAGCGCCGGTGACCGAACTGATTCGCGCATCCGCAAATGCCTTCACCATCGCGGCGGTGACGTGCACGGTCAGCGGGTCCTGCGGGTGGAAGGCCGAGCCCCATGCGGCATGGTCGGAGACGATCATGGGCTCGATCCGGCCGGGCGATTGCGCATCGATGACATGCATGTCCGACAGGTGCCCCAAGTAGAGCAACGAGCGTCTGGCCTGCACCCGAGACGCGCTGGGTGCCCGCCCGAGGATGTCGAGGCGAGGGACGTAGGGCTCCCCCGGCCCCGCAGCGAGCACCCGGTACCGACCGGGGCCGGTCGACGATCTCAGGATGGTCTGCGCCAGCGTTCCGCCGACATCGGTCTCTCCTGACGCCGGCTGCGCCCGAGCGACAAGGACGTGGCCCAGAACCTGCGGTGCGATTCCCCATGCCGCGGCGAGAGTGCCCACCCGAGTGACGAATTGACGACGCGACAGACCAGCCATGGAACTCCCCGAATCCGAGAACCGCACCACATGCGCCTTGCATCCGACGAGGTGACTGCCTATTTTTACAGGGAAAACCGCGGACTGGTTGGAATTCGAGCCTTCATGGCACCACTGTGACCGGCCAGCGGCCCGCCTTGACCAGTCGCACTGCCACAGATCCCGCCAATCGGTGCCCGGCGCGTTCGGAGGCCCCCACCACGACGGCGTCGGTGCGGAGTCCATCGGCAACCGCGACGAGTCCGTTGTAAGGATCACCCTGCGCAGTGCGGAATTCCCAGCGAACCTGCTCTCGCTCCCCGAAGCGGGCCACCGAGGTTCTGATGTAGTCGAGGAGTTCGTCGGCGATCTGTCGGCCCGTTTCCACCATCGAGATCCCCGCCTGGCCCCACGACGCGGTGGCGATGGGCTGCACGTAGACCAGCACCAGAAGCGATTGTTGCCTACGGGCCAGTCCTCCGGCGTATGCGGCGGCCCGCCAGGACGAATCCGAGCCGTCGACGCCCACCACGATGGACTTCGGGCCGTCGTGGCCGTACTCGAATCCCGTAGATTCCTGCGCATTGCTCACGACATGAGGCTACTGCCAGCCCGTTGGTGCAGGGACCCCGGCGCAGGGCGGTACGGTTGATGTGCTGCGCAACCGGTTTGCCCGGCATGCGCCACACGACGGGAGAAGCAATGACCGACGACGAACAGTTCGACGCTCCGTCGACCGACCCGGCAACTGTATTCGCCGCTCTGGCCGACATCGTGTATCGCGGCAGTAGCGCAGAAGAGGTCTACACCGCTATCTGCAACGCCGCGACGATGGTTGTCCCTCACTGCGATCACGCGAGTCTCATGTTGTTGCGCCACGGAAAGGCCGTCACCGTCGCGGCCTCGGATGACGTGGCACGCGTCGTCGACGACATCGAACGCGCCACAGGTCAGGGACCGTGCTTGGATGCGCTGACCACCGAGGCCGTCCAACTCGAGCCGGATTTCAGCAGCCCCACCCAGTGGCCCGCAATGGCTCGGGGTGTCCTGAACCGCACGCCGGTCCGGGGAGCGATGGGGTTCCGCCTCAAGGTCGACGAGCAGAAGGTGGGTGCTCTCAACCTGTTCACCGACACCGCGGGTGCCTTCGATGCCGACACCGCCGACAAAGCCGTCATCCTGACTGCGTTCACTTCTGTGACGGTCGGGGCGATGCTGAACGGCCAAGAGGCATCGACCTTGCGCGACGGCCTCGAGAGCAACCGTGAGATCGGCAAGGCGATCGGCCTCATCATGGCGTTGCACAAAGTATCCGACGAAGAAGCGTTCGCACTGCTCCGCAAATCGTCGCAGGATCTGAACGTCAAGATCGCCGATCTCGCATCGACGGTCGTCCAGCGGCACGGCAAGGGCCTGTCGAGCTGAACGAGCCGAGATCAGTGACCGCTCTGCACCTTCTTCGGTAGAGCGAACACCAACGCCAACGCAACGACGCTGAACGCGGCACTGACGGCCATGGCCATGGCGGCACCGTGCAGGAAGCCGGATCCCACGGTATCGGGGCCGGTGATGGTGAGTGAGCCGAACAGCACACTACCGATGACTGCGATACCGATTGCGGAGCCGACGCGCTGCATCGTCGAGATGACGCCGCTCGCGGCTCCTGCGTCGTCGCGGTCGACGGTTGCGACGATGAACTGCGCGTTGGGAGCGATGAACGCGCCGTTGCCCAAGCCCGCGATGAACAGCGGGACCAGCAGAGTCCAATGGGAGATGGTGTCGGCGGAACTGGTCGCCAAGATGATCCACAGCCAGATCAAGCCGATCGACACCAGCGATGCGCCGAGGATCAATACGGTGCGGCCGAGTCGGATCGTGAGCTTGTTGCTCTGCGAGGACGCGATGATGCTGCCGATCGCGAACGGTATCGAGACCAACCCGGACGAGAGGGCCGTATTGCCGAGCCCGGTCTGCCACAACAACGAGATGGTGAAGAAGATGCTGGTGAACGCCGCGAAGTACACCAGCGCGAGAATCACACCGCCGGTGAATGCCGGTCGGGTGAACAGTCGCGGCGGCACGAGCGGATTGTGTCCACGACCGGTGTGGATCACCTCCCACCAGCCGAACACTGCAATCAGGCCCACGCCTGCAGCAATGGTCACGTAGGTCCACAACGGCCATCCGAGCTCCTGGCCTTCGATCAGCGGTACGAGCAGCGCGATGAGGCCGGCGGAGATCAGCACCAACCCGAGCCAGTCGATGCCCGGCCTTGCAGTCGGCTCGGATTCATCCTTCTTCGGCAGCAGAACCGCCGCCGCGATCAGACCGACGATGCCGATCGGCAGGTTGACCCAGAAGACCAACCGCCAGCCGTTCTCCTCACCGAAAGCCTGGATGATCAACCCGCCGACGATCGGCCCCAACGCAGTCGACACTCCGATGACCGCACCCATGATCGCAAATGCCTTGCCGCGCACAGGACCTGGAAACAGCAGTTGGATGAACGCTGTGACAGCGGGCACGAACATTCCGCCTGCCAGACCCTGAACCACTCGGGCAACCACCAACTGCAGATCGTCCTGAGCGAGTCCGCAGGCGAAGCTGGCCACCGTGAACAGAGCGAGGCCGGTGAAGAACACCCACTTGTGCCCGATCCGATCCCCGACCTTGCCCGCCGGAATCAGGGCGAGACCGAACGCGAGCGCGTAGCCCGAGATGATCCACGACAGAACGGATTCCGACGCCTCCAGCGTCGTGCTGATCGTCGGCAATGCGACGTTGACGATGGTGGTGTCGAGCAGGGCCATGAACATCCCGAGCAACAGAACCACCAGGGCTTGCCAGGCGCGCTTGGGTACCTCGATCGCCGGTGGGGTCGCTGACGCAATACCGTCGGTCACTGCACTGCCCTTCGTAGTAGTCGCTGAGCAGTATCGACCGAACGGTCTGGTATTGCTAGCCGATCATGGCGGACGCGGCGAACAACCAGGACAGGCCGGTGGCCAGAGCCACGAACCCCGAGGCCACGATTCGACCTGCCCACTGACCTTCCAGCAGAGCTGTTTCCACGCGAGCCGTGTCGGCGTCGGTCGTCTCCATCGGTGTCATGTTCCACTTCCCACCCTGCATCCGCGGCCGTCGTTTCCGGCCGCCGGATACCCCGGGATTCGACGCCGAAACTAGCGCGACTCCACAATGGCCTCCACTGCGTCGAGAAATGGGTGCTGCGCGGCCAGCAGCTTTGTCCTCGCCAGCGACACAGGAAACCATTCGATGCGGTCTACCTCGGGAAACGATTGCATCTTCCCGGATTTCGGCGGCCACTCGATCTCGAATGTGTTGCTCATCGCAGTGGAGACATCGAGGTCGGACTCGATCCCGAACGCGGTGACGATCTTCCCGCCGCGCTGTGTGACGGTGCCGAGCTCGATGGGGTTGCCCGCAGGCACCTCGATGCCGACTTCCTCTCGGAATTCACGCTGAGCCGCCGCCCACGGGTCTTCGGCCTCGGTGAACTGCCCCTTCACTATCGACCACGCACCGTCGTCCTTCCGCGCCCAGAACGGGCCGCCGGGATGGGCGATCAGAACCTCCACCACGTCGGCGTTCACCCGAAACAGCAGAATGCCCGCGCTCTTGTTGACCATGTGATGAGCGTGCCATCAATTTGCACGCTCACCGTCATTCCCCATCACCATTCGAGCAGGCCCGCACGGTTCGCCCCTTGGGCATCGACACCGATTTTCGGTGAATTGCCGTCTTTTGACTGGGAGAGTGCCGCGAAAGCGGGTACCAGCTATTGTCTACCGATGCAAGAGCGCGCAGAATCGACCAGGCAGGCCGTACTCGTGGGAGCCGCATCGAGCTTCGACAAGTTCGGCTACGGCACAGCCAGTCTGAGCACCATCATCGCCAACGCCGGCGTCAGCAAGGGTGCGATGTACTTCCACTTCTCGTCGAAGGAAGATCTGGCGCAGGCCGTGATCGAGGCACAGATGGCTCTTGCCACCGCTGCCACCGTCACCATCATCGAAAGCACACCGAAGGCCATCGATGCCCTGATCCTGATCACCAAGGAGTTGGCGCGTCAGCTGCAGACCGACCCCATCGCACGTGGCGGCATGCGGTTGACGTTGGAATCGACGACGGCTCAGAATCCGAATGCGCAATCGTTCGACGACTGGATCGGAATGATCGCGAAGTTGACCGAGCGCGCCCGGACCGAAGGCGACATCGTCGACGACGTGGACACGGCCGCACTCGCCAGGATGATCGTTGCATCGTTCACGGGAGTTCAGACCGTCTCGGAGATGCTCACCGGACGCGCCGACCTCCAGCTTCGGATGACCGAGATGTGGCACCTGTTGCTACCGTCGATCGCCCCTCGCCGGCGACTGGCCCGGATACGAGCGGTAGCCGATGCACCGCTCATCGACTGGAACGATCGCTGAGCGGTAGCCACGGTTCGGGTGTCGCCGTGACGGACATCGCCGAGAGCACGACCCCGTCGTGCTCGAACTGAATGCGGTGAATGCCGTCGGTCGTGTCGCTGTCGACGATGACCGTGCACGGGTTGGCCCATTCGGCGAACCCCAAGAACCTGACCTCGAGGGACGTGAAATCCAGGTCCACGCAACCGGTGGCCGAACGCAACGCCTGACGGGCGGCTTCGAGCATGGTGACGCCCGGTAGGTATTCCACCGAATGATCGAACATCGCCAGGTTCCGCGGATCCGGAGCCACCACGAGCGTCCCGTCCGAGGTATGACGAGCCAGTACGACATCTGAGGGGTCGAGACGGCCGACTCCGGCCGGTTCTACCACCTCGGTTCCGGCGGGAAGGTACCGAAAGTGTGGGTCGGCCATGGTCGGCTTGCGGACCTTGGAGTAGACGTCCGGTCCGATGGGACGCACGGACGCCGTTCCGGAGGCGACGACCTGACCGCGGTTGAGCAGTCGAGCTGACAGCTTCAGGTTGTCCAGCGACTCGTCCTCGAATGTGCGGTCGGTCGTGATCGACTCGGCGACAAGCGAATCGTCGATGTTGTCGACCGACAGCAGGTCGAGAATGTCGAACCGGAAGTGCTCGATGTAGACCACGTGGTCGAGTGGGACGTCGTGTTCGACGTGACAGAACAGGCTCACTGCCTGCCGTAGCGCCTCGGCGATCATCAACGAATCGTGGGTGCGACGTACCGGTACGAACATGCGATGCGACGTCGGCAGCTGTACCGCCGCACGATGCGTACCGTCGACCGTCTCGTAGTCGGTCAACAGCACGTCCGCCGGAGAGCGCCGATGCACGAGCTGGCGTGGAACGGTGGATGCGTAACTCAAACTCACTTCAAAGCCCCTTAGAACCCGACCGATCCGTCTTTTTCCAGCACTTCCGAGCGTCCCGGATCGCACGAACAGTATGTCGCGAGACACCGACAAAACTGGCATCCGACGACCTGATTCATTCGATCGATATACAGAAGATTCGGTCACGATCTGATAGCTGTCCGGGACTCTCGGTACCACATGTGCGGTACGTTCTCGCCGACCGATCCGGTCACGGGCGAGCGACCCCGGACAGCAAAAATCCCCGCCCGGACAAGCCGGACGGGGACTGCGCTCCCCCACCTGGACTCGAACCAGGAACCCTTCGATTAACAGTCGAATGCTCTGCCAATTGAGCTATGGGGGATTACCTTGCGGCGTCACACTCTCGTGCGAGCCGTTGGAAACAATAGCGCACACCCCCTTGTGAGTACCAAATCGGGCCCACGTGAGCGCCGGAACAGCTTCCGCTGTGTACCGAATCGCCCTGCTCGAGGTTCGTCGGGCAAGATGGAAGAACGGCCGCACGCTCTACGGAAGGACCCACTGATGATTCGTTTGGTACTGGCGGCTGGAGCTGCATATGTACTGGGAGCCAAGGCCGGACGGGGCCGGTACGAGCAGATTCGTAAGACGGCCAGCGCCGTCGCGTCGAGCCCGGCCACCAAGAAGGCCATCGAGGTCGGCCGTCAGAAGTTGTCCGACTCTCTGAACACGCAGCCGAGACTCGAGCCGATGAAGCCGGTCGACGACGAAGACCAGGTTTTCGTCCCGCGCGATCAGCTGCGGCGCTAACCGACCTCGGCGACGCTTCCCACGGCGAGTTCGAGCAGGCTGCGGCGGTACTGCTCGAGGGCGATGAGATCACCGAACAGGGCGTTGTAGTCGTCCGGCTTCTCGGCGGGCGACATGCGCTGCAGCTTGGACTTCAGTTCGGCGACCTGTTGGCCCACCCACACCTCTTGGAGCCGGGCGAGCACACCGGAGATGTAGCGTGTCAGAGCGTCGTCGGCCACGCGCATCGGGTCGACGGCCAGCTCCGTCACCAACGACACCACCACTGCGTCCTTGGCCTGCTTGGCCACTGCGTCGACCCACTCCCCACCGCCCAGGCCCGCGGCAGTGCCGCCGGCCGCGGCCACAGCATCGCGCACCGCTGCGTACGCCGGATGGTGGAAGCTCTCGGGCGGTAGCGAATCGAAGACGGTGCCGGCGACCGCGGGCATCTGCAGCACCGCTTTGAGGGCCTCTCGTTGCGGCCACAGCGTCGGATCGGTGGGGTTCGGACGCGGCGGCCCGGCCGGGGCTTCCGTCGGCGCTGCCTGACGCTTCTCGAAGGGCACGCGTTTGCCGCTGGTGTCGCCTCGGGCACCCTTCTTCGCCTCGTCGCGCACGCGCGCGAGCACCATCGCAGTGTCGTCCCAGCCGGTCCATCCGGCGAGCTGCCTGGCGTACTCGTCGCGCAGTGAGGCGTCCTTGATCCGTGCAACGACGGGAACAGTGCGTTTGAGGGCTTCGACGCGCCCCTCGGGCGTGTCCAGATCATGCTCTCGCAGCAGCGATTTGACGACGAAGGCAAACATCGGGGTCCGCCGGGCCACGAGATCGCGAACAGCGTTGTCACCGGATTTCAGGCGCAGGTCGCACGGGTCCATTCCGTCGGGTGCGACGGCGACGAAGGTCTGCCCGGCGATCTTCTGATCCCCCTCGAACGCCTTCATGGCCGCGGCCTGGCCGGCGTCGTCACCGTCGAAGGTGTAGATCACCTCACCGCGAAAGTAGCTGTCGTCCATCATCAGTCGGCGCAGCATCGCGAGGTGGTCTTCGCCGAACGCGGTGCCACAGGACGCCACCGCGGTCTTGACGCCGGCGAGGTGCATCGCCATGACGTCGGTGTAGCCCTCGACGATGACGGCCTGATGCGACTTCGCGATCTCCTTGCGTGCCAGGTCGAGCCCGAACAACACTTGAGACTTCTTGTACAGCATCGTTTCCGGAGTGTTGATGTACTTTCCGGGCATCGTGTCGTCGTCGAACAGCTTGCGTGCGCCGAAGCCGATGACGTCGCCGCTCTGACTGCGAATCGGCCACACCAACCGGCGCCGGAATCGGTCGATGGGTGTGCCGCGCTTGCCCGGGGTCGCCAGGCCGGCGTCGACGATCTCCTTGGCTTCGAAGCCCTTGCCCAGCAAGTGTTTGGTGAGGGTGTCCCAGCCGTCGGGTGCGTATCCGCAGCCGTAGGCCAGTGCGGCGTGGCCGTCGAAGTTGCGTTCGGTCAGGTAGTCCCGGGCGGCCTGGGCATCGGGCCCGCTGAGCCGACCTGCGTAGAACTCCTGAGCCGCCGCGTTCGCGGCGATCAGGCGCGCTCGGGTCCCGCGGTCACGTTGGACCGATGGCCCTCCGCCCTCGTAGGAGATCGAGTAGTTCAGCCGATCGGCGAGTTGCTCGACGGCCTCGACGAACGAAATGTGCTCGATCTTCTGGAGGAACGAGTAGGCATCACCACCTTCGCCGCAGCCGAAGCAGTGGTAATGGCCGTGATTGGGCCGAACATGGAACGACGGAGACTTCTCGTCGTGGAAGGGACACAACCCCTTCATGGAGTCGCCGCCCGCGCGCTTGAGCGAGACGTAGTCGCCGACTATGTCTTCGATCCGTGTGCGTTCGCGAATGGCGGCAATGTCACGTTCAGGAATTCGGCCGGCCACGACTGGAGTCTAGCGTCGAACAAGACGCCCGACACCCGTCGATCAACCCCAGCTGGCCTGAGCCCCGAGCGACCGCTTGTCCACCAGTTCGAGTCGACTCTCGGTGTACGACGCGATCTGATCCACGACGACGCGAGTCCGTTCGGCGTCGCTGTTCGCGCGTTGCCACGCGGGCACCAGGATGGGATCGAGTTCGCCCGGCGCCGAGCGCATCAACCACTCGGCGACACGATGGATCCGGTCACGTTGACGTTCCTGCCGAATCTTGTGCCCAGCGTCGGACATGACGTACCGCAGTGCCATGGTCTTGAGCAGAGCCACTTCGGACGCGACGATCGACGGCACCACGAGGTCGGCATCGTACCTCGTCAACGCTGCCGTGCCGTACTTCTGGCGGGTTCCGTCGATGGCAGCCGTGGCGAATCGCCCGACCAGCTCGCTGGTCATGTGCTTGAGCGCCACGGATGCGGTGAGAGTGCCGTCGTATCTGCCGACCGCGACGACGACGTCCATCTTGGACAACCGGCTCGCCGCCTCGATCAACTCGTCGACGTCGAGTCCGCGGAACTCCGACACACCGAGTTCGGCCAGTGCCCGCTGCTCGATCGGATCGGACAGTGCGCGCAGGTCGATTCTGGCGTCGATGACGCCGTCCTCGACGTCGTGTACCGAGTAGGCGACGTCGTCGGACCAATCCATGGTCTGCGCTTCGAGGCACTTGTGCTTGTCCGGTGCACCGTCGCGTACCCAGCCGAGAATGGCCGAGTCGTCGTCGTAGGCACCGAATTTCGCGCCCGGCGCGGGCCTGGTCCACGGATACTTCATCGCGGCGTCGAGGGCGGCGCGGGTGAGGTTGAGTCCCGCGCTGTTGCCGTCGGAGTCGAGGATCTTGGGCTCGAGGCCGGTCAGGATGCGCAGGTTCTGCGCGTTGCCCTCGAATCCGCCGCAATCCTGGGCCACCTCGTCGAGGGCCCGCTCGCCGTTGTGTCCGTAGGGAGGATGACCGATGTCGTGTGCCAAGCCCGCCAGATCGACCAGATCGGGGTCGCTGCCGAGCCCCTCCGCGATGCTGCGCCCGATCTGCGCGACCTCGAGCGAATGCGTCAACCGGGTGCGCGGGGTGTCGCCGTCGCGGGGCCCGGTCACCTGGGTCTTGTCCGCAAGACGACGCAGGGCAGCACAGTGCAAGACCCGCGCACGATCTCGCGCGAACGCACTCCGATGCGAGGCGTTGTCCGCCCCGGATCGAAGCCCAGCGGTCTTGGGCGGTTCGGGAACGAATCGTTCGACGTCGTGCTCGGAGTATGTGCCGGTCATCTACTGGCCTGCCGTGTAGGAGAAATCAGCGGTGAAGTGCGTCAACTGGTACCACAGCAGAGCGCCTGTCTCCCTGGCTATTCCGTGCGCCTGCGACTCGCGGGTGTAGACGGCAGGCCCGGTGCGGGTGGGCGACGTCCACGCATCGAGATCGGCGTCGCGCGCCATGGTTCGGGTGCGCAGCGAGTGCCACGGATCGCTGACCAGCACCACCGATGTCTTGCCCTGATCTCGTAGCGTGGCACTGACGGCTTCGATGCTTTCGAGGGTGTCCGATCCGGTTTCGACGGCCACGATCGCGTCGGCAGGCACGCCCTGATCTATCAGGTAATTGCGACCCGACGCCGCCTCGGTGAACAGGTCACCTTCTTGCTTGCCGCCGACGGTGACGATCTCGGGAGCGATGCCCTGCTCGTACAACGACGCGGCCTGCGCCAAGCGTGCCTCGAACACCGTCGAGGGCGTACCGCTGTACTGCGCAGCACCGAGTACGACGATGGCGTCCGCCGCAGTATGGTCGTCGATTCGAGCCACCTGCCACACGCGCACCGCGGTGCCTGCCACCAGAACGAGGGCCATCAGTATCACTCCCGCGACCAACCGACCCGTCCAGCGTCCGAGCGTTCCGAAGAAGCCCAGCCGCTCGGGACCGGGGTCCGGGGCATACCGGTCGTCGTACGGGTCGCCGTACGAATCTCGGTCGAGAGTTGGATTCACCCCTCGAGTTTGCCAGGCCCGCGCATCTTCGGCGGTCACGGCGCGCCTCGGAAGGTCAGAGCCACCCGCGGTCCTCGGCGACTCGGACCGCTTCGGCCCGGGTGCTGGTGCCGGTTTTTCCGATCGCCGAAGAGAGATGGTTGCGCACTGTCCCTTCCGACAGGTGCACCTGCGCCGCGATGGCACCGGCCGTTCCACCCTTCGACGCTGCGCGAAGAACTTCCTGCTCACGGGCGGTCAGCGGCGAGACGCCCTCGGTGAGCGTCTCGGTGGCGAGCGCGGGATCGACGACGCGCAGACCCATGTGGACCCGTCGTACGGCATCGGCCAACTGTTTGGCTGGAGTGTCCTTGACGACGAATCCGGAGGCTCCGGCATCGATCGCACGGCGCAGATATCCCGGCCTGCCGAACGTCGTGACGATCAGCACTTTCGACTCCGGTACCGCCTGAGCCAGCTCGGCGGTGACGTCGATGCCGTTCTTGCCCGGCATTTCCACGTCGAGCAGCACGACGTCGGGTCGATGTTCGAGAACCGCCGCCACCACTTCGTCGCCTCGTCCCACCTCGGCGACGATGTCGAGGTCGTGTTCGAGCCCCAACAATGCCGCGAGAGCACCACGCACCAGCGCCTGGTCGTCGGCCAGCAACAGTCTGATACTCATGGTGCCGAGACCTCCACCTTGAATCCGCCGGTCGGAACCCGGGCGACCGTCAGTGAACCACCGGCAGCGCTCACGCGTTCACCCAACCCGCGGAGCCCGTTTCCTCCACAGTTTTCCTCGGCCGGCCCGCATCCGTCGTCGACGACGGAAATGCTCGACGGCGTCAGCATCACTCGGCAGCGGCGTGCGTGGGAGTGTCGCACCACGTTGGTCACCGCTTCGCGCAGGACCCAGCCGAACAGTTCGCGGTGTCGCAGTGGAACGACGTCGGCATCCGCGGGCAGCTCGACGTCGATGGCTGCAGCCAGCAAAGCTGTTCGTGCGCTTGCCAGTTCGGTGCCGATGTCGATTTGCCGCATGCCGCCGACGGTGCTGCGAACGTCGGCCAGTGCTTGCCTTGCAAGGGTTTCCACCTCGGCGATCTCGACAGCTGCTCGGGCAGCATCGATCTCGAGCAATCTGCCGGCCAGTTCACTCTTGACAGTGATGACGGTCAGGGAATGCCCGAGAATGTCGTGCACGTCTCGGCTCATCCGCTCACGTTCGGCGACGATGGCCAGATCCGCCAATTGCTGCCGCGCCACGGCCAATTCGTGGTTGCGCTGGAAGACCTGGGTGATACCCCACGCGGCGGCCGAGCTGATCAGCAACTGAAACGCGAAAAAGTTGTCGGGCTCCCAGGACGGGATGACCCGCGGTGCCACTTCGATGGCCACCACCATCACCGCGACCAACGTCCATGCCTGCCGAACCGGCAGCGTCATCATCGCCAGCACCGCGATGTAGATCGTTGCACCGAATCCGGTGGTTCCGATCAGCGCGCTCATCGCCGCGGTCAGGGCCAGCATTGCCGCGAGCGCGATCCAGGCCTGCCGTACCGGCAGCGGGTGTCCGCGGCGGTGACCGTTGCGAAAGCGCCAGAAGGTGGCCGTGAACACGACTCCGAACCCGACGATCGCGGCGATACCGAGGACCCGTGCCGCCACAGACTCCAACGACAGAATCTCGTTCAACGGATAGATCAGGTAGATCAGCCAGATGGCTCCGAACATCCAGCCGTACCGCCAGACCCTGCCCTCGGGGAGGTCGGCGGTGAACGTGGTCATGTCGCCCACGGTATCTCCGTGGGCGACACGATCGGTGGTTTCCGCGTCAGGCACGCTTGGTGTCTTTCCGGAACAGCAGCGCCGCTCCTGCGATGAACACCACCGCCCACACCACCAGGTTGACCACTGCGACGGCGAGGATGCCTGCGTCGGCCGAGGTGAACGGAGCCCGGGCCACAGTCGCCAGACCGTACAGCGGGGTGAACTTCGCCAGCATCGGGAACCAGCCGCTGTCACCGAGCGGGACGAACAATCCGCCGGCCAGAGCGAGGAAGGCCAGTACCGGTCCGAGGATCTGCATGACGTTCTCCGAGGGCAGCAGGTACCCCATGAACAACCCGAATGCGGCGAACACCGCAGATCCGAGCCACGCGATCACTCCGCACGCGAGCCACACCCAGATCGGCATGTCGGCTCCGAAGAATGCCGCGACGACGAACACCACGACGATCGCTGCAGCACCCATTGTCATGGCGACGAGCATCTTGGTGACGATGTAAGCGACAGGTTTGAGCGGAGTCAGTCGCAACTGCCTGCTCCAGCCCTGAGCGCGTTCGACGGAGACCATCGCTCCCCCACTCGTGGTGGCCAGCATCGCTCCGTAGACGGCCATGCTGATGGCGATGTAGCCCGTGACATTGCCGTGCGCGAAAGGGTAGTTGGTCCGGTAGTCCGACTGCGTACCGAAGATGACGAAGAACACCGGCGGCATGACCAACGTGAAGACCAACGTGCGCTTGTTCCGGAACAGGCGACGGATTTCGAGTCCGAGGAACGTGGGCGAAAATCCGCCGTAAGCAACGGCTCTGGCAGCGGTGGGGCGGGGCGAGGTCGTGGTCATCGGATACTCCCGGCGAGTTCGGTGTCGGCATCGGTGGTCAGGGCGAGGAACGCGTCCTCGAGGTTCCGCGAGACAATTTCGAGATCGGTCGCGTGCGCGTCGTTGAGCAGGTAGCGGGCAACGCAGTCGGAGTCGCGTCCGTGCACGATCACCCGGTCGCCGCGCGTCTCGACCCGGTCGACTCCGGGAAGAGCGAGCAACATTGACCGGTCGACACCGGGCAGAGTGGCGGTGACCGTGCGTCCCGCCGCGAGGTTCTTGACCTCGGCGGCGCTGCCGTCGGCGACGATCTTGCCGTGCCGCACCAACACGATTCGGTCGGCGTAGGCATCGGCCTCGTCGAGGTAGTGCGTTGCGAACAGCACTGTTCGGCCGGTACTCGCGTCCTGGCGAATGGCGTTCCAGAAGTCACGACGACCCTCGACGTCCATGCCGGTGGTCGGCTCGTCCAGCACCAGCAGATCCGGGTCGGGCAACAGTGCAAGTGCGAATCGCAGTCGCTGTTGCTGGCCGCCGGAGCACTTGGCCACTCGCCTGTCGCCGATGTCGGCGATGCCGGCCCGAGTCAGCACTTCCTTCACCGACCGAGTTCGGGCGAACAGGGCCGCGGTCAGTTCGACGGTTTCGCGGACGGTCAGGTCGCGAAGAAGTCCGCCGGTCTGCATCACCGCCGAGATGCGCCCCTGGGCGATGGCGTCGGCCGGAGTTCCGCCGAACACCGATACCGTCCCGGTGGTGGGTGTGGCCAGGCCGAGCATCATGTCGATGGTCGTGGTCTTGCCGGCACCGTTCGGTCCGAGAAAAGCGACTACCTCGCCCGGCTCGATGGACAGGTCGATCCCGTCCACCGCACGGACCGATCCGTATGTCTTCGTGACGCCTCGCAGTTCGACTGCCTTCGTTGTGGTCATGACAGCTACTCTGCTGCGATCCGAGCCCGACCACCTCGACCGAGCGTCACGATTGCACGATGACAACTGTCATGGATCGACCTGCTCGTTTCGGACACCCTGGAGCCGGTAGATTTCAGCGCATGGCAGTCCAGCACCGGCGGCATTCCAGCGCCACAGTCCGTAGGTCGGTCCATCGATTCCGTCGCCTCGCCGCAACAGGTGCTCTGACCTTGTTCGCTGCGGTTCTCCTCGCCCCCGGCGTCGCCTCCGCCGAGGCACCCTCGCGCCTCGCCACCCAGATCACCGACAACGTGCAGGCACTCGATCCGGACTCGCTGGCCGAGGTACAGACGTCCATCGACGACCTGTACGGCGGCAGTCAGCTCAGGCTGTGGGTCACCTACGTTGCGGATTTCGACAACATGTCGGCGGCCGACTGGGCACGGCAGACGTACGAACGGAGCGATCTCGGTCAGCGAGACGTCCTGCTCGCAGTGGCGACCGTCGATCGGTCGTACTACCTCGGCGTCAACACCGGGCTCTCACAGATCACCACGGCGGAGCAGGACGACATTCGTGTCAACGACGTCGAACCTGCGCTGGGCGAAGAGGATTGGTCGGGAGCGGCCATAGCGGCGGCCGGCGCTCTCGGCGAGGCCTATGCGTCGAGCGGTGGAGGTGGGTCGTCGGCACCGCTGCTGATCGGTGTCGGGGTGTTGGCCGTCGCAGGCGGCGGAGCTGTTGTCTACTCCTCACGGCGCAAGAAGGCTCGAGTGGCCGCCGAGGTGGAAGCGGTGGCGAAGATCGACCCGAGCGACCCGGCAGCATTGGCCCAATTCCCGATCGACGTTCTCGACACCCGCGCCAAGGAAATTCTGATCGAGACCGACAACGCCGTGCGAGCCAGCGAGGAGGAATTGACCTTGGCCCGAGGCGAATTCGGCGATTCGGCAGCCGCTCCCTTCATCACGGCGTACGACAACGCAAAGAAAGCTCTGGCCTCTGCCTTCGAGATCCGTCAGCGGCTCGACGACGCCATTCCTGAAACCCCCGATCAGCGACGGGCGATGCTCGTCGAAATCATCTCCTCGTGCGGCCAGGCAGATCGCGAACTCGACTCTCGGGTCGAGGAATTCGACGGATTCCGCGACCTCGTCATGAACGCCGGTTCGCATCTCGACGAGCTCACCCAAGCCATCATCGGCTTGACGGTGCGCATTCCGCAGTCCGAAGCCGTACTCGCTCAACTGCATTCGGAATTCTCCGAGACCGCATTGAAATCGATTGCCGACAACGTCACGATGGCCAAGGATCGAGTTGCGCTGGCCGAGGAGAACATCGAAGCCGGCCGCAAGGCCGCAGCACTGCCGCCCGGTAAGCAGGGCCCGGCCGTCACAGCGATTCGGACCGCGGAACGAGCCGTCGATCAGGCGAAGTCACTGCTCGACGGAGTCGACCACGCCCGCGACGACATACGGCACGCAATAGCCACCCTGCCCGACGCCATCGCGGACGTCCGCCGGGACATCGAGCAGGCTCGCGGACTGGCCGAACACGGCGGCACCGAACTGCAGGCGGCGATGACTGCGGCACAGACGGCATTGAAGAAGGCCGAGGCGGCACAGTCGAGCGATCCGCTCGGTAGTTACACCGCCCTTGCCGCAGCAGATTCCGAACTCGAGAAGATCGTCGACGAAGCATCGGCCGAGAAGGCCGCCGAGGATCAGCTGCGTGCGCGTCTGGAACGCGATATCGCGGCTGCTCAGGCGCAGATCACTGCTGCTGCGGACTACATCTCGACGCGCCGCGGCGGCGTGGGTGCCGATGCTCGAACGCGTTTGTCCGAAGCCGAACGGCATCTCGGTGCAGCTCGTCAGCTCGAGCCGGACAATCCCGACGAGGCTCTCAAGCACGCGCATGCCGCCAGCCAATTGGCTTCGCGCGCGTCGCAGATCGCCCAGTCCGATGTGCAGAACTGGGAAAATCGGCACGGCCCACGCGGCGGCAGTAGCGGCGGCAACGTAGCAGGCGCCGTGCTCGGCGGAATCCTGATCAACAGCGTGCTGCGCGGAGGCGGAGGCGGATTCGGTGGTGGATTCGGCGGCGGGGGCTTCGGCGGCGGTGGAGGCGGAGGCGGCGGCTTCGGTGGCGGCGGCGGCCGCTTCTGATTCGACCCAGACATGCGACAGGGCCCGATCTCTCACCGAGAGATCGGGCCCTGTGTATTGCCTACAGCCCTACGCGCCGATCAGACGGGCGGCGATATAGCCCTCGACCTGATCGAGAGCCACGCGCTCCTGTGCCATCGTGTCGCGCTCACGAATGGTGACGGCGTGGTCGTCGAGGGTGTCGAAGTCGACGGTGATGCAGAACGGGGTACCGATCTCGTCCTGGCGACGGTAGCGACGGCCGATGGCTCCGGCATCGTCGAATTCCACGTTCCAGTACTGACGCAGTTGCTGCGCAAGATCTTTCGCCTTCGGCGTCAGGTCGGCGTTACGCGAGAGCGGGAGCACCGCGACCTTCACCGGGGCAAGACGACGATCGAGCTTGAGCACGACACGCTTGTCGACGCCGCCCTTGGCGTTGGGGGCCTCGTCCTCTGTGTACGCGTCGACGAGGAACGCCATCAGCGACCGAGTCAAGCCGGCGGCCGGCTCGATGACGTACGGGGTGTACCGGGTGTCGGTGGCCTGCTCGTAGTAGCTCAGGTCCTGGCCCGACGCCTTCGAGTGCACCGTCAGGTCGTAATCGGTGCGGTTTGCGACGCCCTCGAGCTCACCCCAGGCGCTGCCCTGGAAGCCGAAGCGGTACTCGATGTCGACGGTGCGCTTGGAGTAGTGCGACAGCTTTTCCTTGGCGTGCTCGTACAGCCGCAGGTTCTCCGGATCGATGCCGAGATCGGTGTACCACTTCATGCGGTAGTCGATCCAGTACTGATGCCACTCGTCGTCCTCGCCGGGCTTGACGAAGAACTCCATCTCCATTTGCTCGAACTCGCGAGTGCGGAAGATGAAGTTTCCCGGTGTGATCTCGTTGCGGAAGCTCTTGCCGATCTGGCCGATGCCGAACGGCGGCTTCTTGCGTGAGGTCGTCAGCACGTTGGCGAAGTTGACGAAGATGCCCTGGGCGGTCTCGGGGCGAAGGTAATGCAGCCCCTCTTCGTTGTCGACCGGGCCGAGGAAGGTCTTGAGCAGGCCGGAGAATGCGCGCGGCTCGGTCCACGAACCGGGCTCACCGGTCTCCGGGTCGCGGATATCGGCGAGTCCGTTCTCGGGCGGGTGGCCGTGCTTCTCCTCGTAGGCCTCGATGAGGTGATCGGCACGGTAGCGCTTGTGGGTGTGCAGCGACTCGACGAGCGGATCGGAGAACGTCTCGACGTGGCCGGAGGCCTCCCACACCTGGCGCGGCAGAATCACCGACGAGTCGAGCCCGACGGTGTCGTCGCGGCTGGTGACCATGTTGCGCCACCACTGCTTCTTGATGTTCTCCTTGAGCTCGACGCCGAGCGGACCGTAGTCCCAGGCCGACTTCGTACCGCCGTAGATTTCGCCGCACGGGTAGACGAGACCTCTGCGCTTGGCGAGGTTGGCGACGGTTTCGACCTTGGACTTGGGTGCCACTGGCGGAGCTCTCCATCTTCGGTTACATCGTGTACGAGGTGACGTGGGCGGTTTTCGCCCTGATCAGACTATCTGGCTCGGTCGTCGATTCCGAACAGCGGTCGGGCACCGAAATTGACATGCGCACCTGTGCATATCACAATGAATATGATTTGCAATAACGATGACTGCACTAGCCTGAGTTCATGACGTCGACCGTGCAGGGAGAATTCGACAACCGACCGGTGACCGAAGGAGCCGCAGCCATGTCCACGGTGCACACCCACAGAACCGACTCGTCCATGGAGAGGGCGGCGCATCTGCAGGATCCGGAACGCCCGGTGCACGACGACCCGTTCGCCGCCACTCCCCCGGCGTTACTTCCGCCGAAGGAGACCTTGGCCGCGGCCGGCGACATCCTGCGTGCACTGGCCGCACCGGTTCGGATTGCGATCGTCCTGCAGCTCCGAGAATCCGAGCGCTGCGTTCACGAACTCGTCGTCGCCCTCGGTGTGACACAGCCGTTGATCAGCCAGCATCTGCGGGTTCTCAAGGCGGCCGGTGTGGTCCGCGGAGAACGTAACGGCCGCGAGGTCCTGTACCGACTGGTCGACGACCATCTCTCCCACATCGTCGTCGACGCCGTGGCTCACGCCGAGGAAGGCCGAAACCTGTGACCGAGAAGACGACCGATACCGCCACTCCGAGACGACCCGTCGTGGTCGGAGTGCGCGCCACCAAACAACGAAGTGCGATCTCGGACCTGCTCGACACCATCGAGGAGTTCAAGTCCGCGCAGGATCTGCACGACGAGCTGCGCAAGCGCGGCGAGGGTATCGGCCTGACCACCGTGTACCGCACACTGCAGACTCTCGCCGACGCAGGAACGGTCGACGTCCTGCGTACCGACAACGGCGAGTCGGTCTACCGGCGTTGCTCCTCGGGCCATCATCACCACCTGGTGTGCCGAGCATGCGGATTCACCGTCGAGGTCGAGGGTCCCACCGTCGAGAAGTGGTCGCAGAGTGTCGCCGAGTCCAACGGCTTCAGCGACGTGAGCCACACGATCGAGATATTCGGCACCTGCAGTCAGTGCAGCACGGCCGATCACTGACCAGCTCTCACCCCACCGCACCCGCCAGGCGAGGCACCACCGAATCGATGGCGAACGGAATGGACAGCACCGAGTTGTACGTGATCGCCCCACGCTGATCGGTGGACAACGGAACGATGGCGTCGTTGCGGGCGGCTGTCAGTGTTCCGAAGATTGGATTCTCCGCCACGACGTCGTTGTCGTCGCCGGTGCCGAGATAGAGCACCACATCGGCGTCGAGCTTCGAGATGTTCTCAGCCGAGACCGGAACGAAGAAGTTGGTTCCGTTGTCCTCGGCCAGGATCGGGTCCGGAATCCCGAAGCCCAATGACGTGACGAACGTCCCCCGCGCGTCCCCCGGCAGATATGCGCCGAACTGACCGTCGTACGGAAGTACCACGGCGGCAGTCTTACCCGCGAACTCCGGATGTGCGGCTCGAACCTGTTCGAGTGCAGCCGTGGTCTGGGCGTTCAGCTTCTTGCCACGATCGGATTCGCCCATCGCGCGGGCGATGGTGTCGGTTGCCACCTCGCGATCGACGGCGTATGCCGCCGATCCGGCCGGTCGAGCGACGGTCGGGGCGATGTCACTGAGTTGCGCGTAGGTGGCCTCGTCGAAGCCGGCGTTCAGCCCGGTGATCAGATCCGGTTGCAGAGAAGCGATCAGCTCGAAGTTCGGTTCGGACTCCGAGCCCAGCAGCGTCAGTGGTGCGTCGCCCACCAACTCGTCGGTCCACGGACCGACTCCGGTCTCGTAGAAGGTGTATCCGGTGTTTCCGACCGGGACGGTTCCGAGCGCGATGACGGCATCGGCGTCGGACACCCCGAGCGTGACTATGCGGGTGGGCTTCTCCGGAACGGTCGTGCTGCCGTAGATGTGGTCGATGACCACCGGGAAAACACCGTCCGCAGACTGGGCCGCGCTGTCGTCGGGTTCTGCTGTGGAGCAGGCAGTTGCGGACGCGCCGATGGCCATCACCGCCACCACTGCCGTCAGCATTCTGGATACTCGAACCGCCATTGCAACCGCCTTCACGTGAGTAAGTAAAGGCTTACCTTAGACGACCGTTCAGGGCAGCAAACCCTCGCGGGCCTTCTCGACCCCGGCGAGCACCAGAATCAACATCGTCAACATCGCTTCGTCGTCCAACCCGTTGGCCGGAAAGGTGTAGCGCAACAACACATCTGCCAGCTTGTCGTGGGTGTTGACCGAAATCGCGCCGAACTGCGAATCGGCATTGCGGTCGGCTACCTTCTTGTGTAGTGCGGGCTTGAGCGGTCGATCCCACGCCAGCACCGCGGTGAGCGAAAGCACCTCGAGCTCCGGCGAGAGCTGCACCGCGCGTAGCGAGCACAGCGCACCTGCATAGTCGAACCCCAGAGAGCCTTCCTCCCCCACAGTGACAGTGGCGAACTGCGCCAACGCCAACTGAGCCCGCGTCTGCAAGGTGAGGCCAGATACATCGTCACTCATATTTCACTCCACCGAATCGTCGGTCCCGCGACGCGAATTCGATGCAGGCCTCCCACAGATCTCGACGATCGAAATCGGGGAACAGTTTCTTCTGGAACACGAACTCCGCGTAGGCCGACTGCCACAGCAGGAAATTGGAGGTTCTCTGCTCCCCCGAGGGACGCAGGAACAGGTCGACGTCGGGCATGTCCGCCTCGTCGAGGTACTTCGCGACGGTCGCCTCGGTGATCTTTTCCGGGTTGATCTTTCCGGCGGCAACCTGACGCGCGATTTCCCTTGTGGCGTCGGCAATTTCGGCTCGCCCGCCGTAATTGACACACATGGTCAGCGTCATCACCGTGTTGTGCTTCGTCAGCTCCTCGGCCACTTCGAGTTCTTTGATGACGCTGCCCCACAGTCGCGGTCGCCGACCTGCCCAGCGCACCCGCACACCCATCTCGTTCATCTCGTCTCGTCGACGCCGGATCACGTCGCGATTGAAACCCATCAAGAACTTGACCTCGTCGGGACTGCGCTTCCAGTTCTCCGTCGAGAAAGCGTACGCAGACAACCACTGCACACCGATTTCGATGCAGCCACAGACGGCATCCATCAGTACTGCTTCGCCCTGCTCGTGCCCTGCGGTTCGCGGCAATCCACGATCCTGAGCCCACCGGCCGTTACCGTCCATGACCAGAGCGACGTGACGAGGAATCAGCTCCGGCTGCAAGATCGGCGGCCGCGCACCCGAGGGGTGCGGGTCCGGCGGGCGAACCGCCGGCCGTTCGTCAGGCCGGTGTTGCGGCTCGCGTCGTCGAATCACGGTCCCCATCCTGCCCGACGGTGTCGGCGAACACGGAGTCAGGTTGGGCCAGCGGCACCTGGTGTGGATGCGAGCGCTCGATGAGCGGAAGTGTGCGGAGCTGGCGTTCGAGGTGCCACTGCAGATGAGCCGCCACCAGGCCACTGGCCTGCTTTCGGACCGCATCGGAGGTGGTGACGGTGTAGTCCCACTCCCCTCGTTCGAGGGCCACCATCAAATCCAGAACACCGGTCGATGGCGTCGCAGATCCCGGCGGTCGGCAATGCACGCACACAGCGCCACCCGCGGCGACGTGGAACGCACGATGCGGCCCCACCGCAGCGCATCGAGCGCAGTCCGTCAGTGCGGGAGCCCATCCGGCGAAACCCATCGCACGCAGCAGATACGCGTCGAGTACCAACTCGGGCGGCCGCATGTGCTGCGCAAGGGCACGCAGCGCGCCGACGGTCAGCTGATGCAGGCGCTGCGCGGGGGCGTGTTCTTCGCCGGCCAGACGCTCGGCGGTTTCGAGGACTGCGCAGCCGGTGGTGTACCGGCCGTAATCGGCAACGATGTCCCCGCCGAACGCGTCCACCGTGTGCACCTGAGTGACGATGTCGAGGTTGCGTCCGGGATAGAGCAGGACGTCGATGTGCGCAAACGGCTCCAGCCGTGCGCCGAACTTGGACTTGGTGCGGCGCACCCCCTTGGCCACCGCACGGACGATGCCGTTCTCCCTGGTCAGCAACGTGACGATGCGATCGGCCTCACCCAGCTTGTGCTGGCGCAGGACGACTGCGTTGTCACGGTATGGCCTCACGCTCTCCAGTGTCCCACGTGGGCGTCGACGAAGATCGCTCCCGCGCTGACGGTGAGTCGATACTGTGCACACGTGGATTTCCATCGGTCGACACTCGTTGCTCAGGCTGCCGAACTCGCGTCGAGACGCGTCACCTCGGTCGAGGTGGTCACCGCTGCGCTGGATCGCATAGAACGCAGTCAACCCACCCTCAACGCGTTCCGGATCGTGCGACGCGATGCCGCCCTCGCCGAAGCCGCCAAGGCCGATCGGCTGATCGCTGCGGGCTCGTCCGCTCCCCTGCTCGGCGTTCCTATCGCAGTCAAGGACGACGTCGACATCGTCGGCGAACCGACCGCCTTCGGCTGCGCGGGCCGGTTTCCTCCTGCCACCGAGGACTCCGAGGTGGTCCGCCGACTGCGTGCGGCAGGGGCGATCATCGTGGGAAAGACGAACAGTCCCGAACTCGGGCAATGGCCGTTCACGGGCGGCGCGTTCGGCCACACGAGAAATCCGTGGCATCGAGACCGGACTCCGGGGGGCTCCTCCGGTGGTAGTTCTGCCGCGGTAGCAGCCGAATTGGTTTCCGCCGCTTTGGGTTCCGACGGTGCCGGTTCGGTGCGCATCCCGGCGTCGTGGACCAACCTCGTCGGCATCAAGCCGCAGCGCGGCCGAATTTCCACCTGGCCCGATGCCGAGGCGTTCAACGGCATCACCGTCATCGGACCGCTCGCCCGAACAGTGGCCGACGCAGCCCTCCTTCTCGATGTGGTCTCCGGTGGGCACGACGGCGATCTGCACCGGCCCACTCCGCTGACGGTTTCGGACGCCGTCGGCCGTGACCCCGGTTCGCTGCGCATCGCATTGAGTCTGCGCAAGCCGTTCATTCCGACACCCGCGGCACTGGATCCCGAGATCACGGCTGCGGCGTACGAGATGGCGGCCGTGCTGCGGTTGCTCGGTCACCGCGTGGTCGTCGACGATCCGGCGTACGGAATGTTGTTGGGGCTCAACTTCTTACCGCGGTCGTTGGCCGGAGTCGCGGCCTGGCTCGACCGCCTGCCCGACCCGTCTCTGGCCGACCCCCGGACCCGAGCCAACGCGAGGAGCGGACGAGCCCTCGCCGGCGCACCACTGCGGGCGGCCCGCGCGGCAGAGCCACGGATAGCCCGCCGCATCGGCCAGTTCTTCGACGACTACGACATCGTGCTCGCCCCGACGACGGCCACGCCGCCTCCGCGGGTCGACGCCATCGACGGCATCTCCAACGCCGACACCGACCGTGTGATCACCGAACACTGCCCGTACACGTGGCCGTGGAACGTCCTCGGTTGGCCCAGCGTCAACGTCCCCGCGGGACTGACGAAAGCCGGTCTACCGATCGGTCTGCAGCTGATGGGCCACGAATCCACAGAGCCTCTGCTGGTCTCGGTGGCCGCTCAACTCGAGAACGTACTGCAGTGGCATCGCCGACGCCCCGAGCCGTGGTGGACCCAGGTGCGCGACACCTCGTAGCCAACTCACCTGGGCACGTCAGAAGCCGAGCTTGCCCATCTGCTTGGGGTCGGTCTGCCAGTCCTTGGCGATCTTGACGTGCAGATCCAGGTAGATGCGGGTACCGAGCAATTTCTCGATCTGCAGTCGCGACGCGGTGCCGACCTCTTTGAGTCGCGAACCGCCCTTGCCGATGATGATGGCCTTCTGGCTGGACCGTTCGACGTACAGGATCGCGTGCACATCGAGCATGTTGTCGTGGCCCTCGCGCGGCACGACCTCCTCGATGACCACTGCCAGCGAGTGCGGGAGCTCGTCGCGGACACCTTCGAGCGCTGCCTCGCGGATCAGCTCGGCCATGAGGATTTCCTCCGGCTCGTCCGTCAGTTCCCCGTCGGGATAGAAGGCGGGACCCGGCGGCAATTCGGAGGCCAGGAGGTCGACGAGCTTCTCGATCTGCTCACCGGATTCGGCCGATACCGGGATCACGTGCGAATTCTCGCCCAGCAACTTCGACAACGACATCAACTGCTGTACGACGCGTTCCTTCTTGACCTTGTCGATCTTGGTCACGATGCCGATCAGGGTGGTCTTCGGCGCGATGTGCCGCACTTGTTCGAGGATCCATCGGTCGCCCGGTCCGATCTTCTCGTCGGCGGGGATGCACAGTCCGATGACGTCGACCTCGGAGTAGGTGTCCTGCACCAGGTCGTTGAGACGTTGGCCCAGAAGCGTTCTCGGTCGGTGCAGCCCCGGGGTGTCGACGAGGATCAGCTGCGCGTGGTCGCGGTGCACGATGCCGCGGATCGTGTGGCGCGTGGTCTGGGGTCGCGAGGACGTGATGGCGATCTTCGACCCCACCAGTGCGTTGGTCAGGGTGGACTTGCCGGTGTTGGGCCGGCCTACGAAACAGACGAATCCGGATCGGAACTCTTCGGTGTGTTGCTCGGACATCGAGCACCTCCAGATTTCAGTGTTGGTGAGTGACGTCCGACGAGTCGTCGTCCTCGGTGGATTCTTCGTCGGGTTCGAGCTTTTCGACCAGCACGGTGGTGATGCGGACGCGGCCCTTGGGGTCGGCTCCGCCCTCGCCGCGCAGCAACAATCCGTGAGTGGTCACTTCGGAACCGGGCAGCGGCACTCGGCCGAGCTCGTAGCCGAGGAGTCCGCCGACGGTATCGACCTCCTCGGATTCGATGTCGATACCGAAGATTTCGCCCAGATCCTCGAGCGGTACCCGCGAGGACACCCGGAACCGTCCGTCTTCGAGTTGCTCGATGGGTGCTACCTCGTCCGAGTCGTATTCGTCGGCGATTTCGCCGACGATCTCCTCGATGACGTCCTCGATGGTCACCAGGCCCGCGATGCCGCCGTACTCGTCGACCAACAACGCCATATGGTTTCGGTCTCGCTGCATCTCGGCGAGAAGACTGTCGAGCGGCTTGGAGTCCGGCACGAACACCGCCGGACGCATCAGTTCGGAGACCTGTACGCCTCGCCCACCGTCGGTGGAGTAATACGTCTGCTGCACAAGGTCTTTGAGGTACACCACGCCGACGATATCGTCCACGTTCTCGCCGATCACCGGGATGCGAGAGTGCCCACTGCGCACGGCCAGCGACGTCGCCTGCCCCGCCGACTTGTCGGATTCGATCCACACCATCTCGGGCCGCGGCACCATGACCTCGCGGGCCGAGGTATCGCCCAGCTCGAACACCGATTGAATCATTCGGCGTTCGTCGTCGGCCACGACTCCGCGCTCGCGAGCCATGTCGACGAGCTCACGTAGCTCGATCTCGGATGCGAACGGGCCGTTGCGAAATCCCTTGCCCGGGGTGATCGCGTTACCGATGAGGATGAGCAGCCTGCTGATCGGCCCGAGGAGCCAGCCGAGGGCGCGCAACGGCAACGCTGCGGCGAGCGCGATCGAGTACGCGTTCTGCCTACCCAGCGTTCTCGGACCGACGCCGATCACGACGTAACTGACCAAAACCATTGCCACAGCGGTGATCACGAGCGCGGTGGTCGAGTCGATCAATTGGGTCAGGCCGCCTGCGAGCAGCACCGTGCCGCCGATTTCGCACAGAATACGAAGCAGCACCATGAGATTGACGTACCGCGGGCGGTCGGCAACCACGACGACGAGGCCGGTGGCACCCGGTCGCTCGTCCTTGACCATGTCTTCGATTCGCGCCCGCGAGACGGTGTTCAGGGCCGAATCGACGGCGGCGAACAAGCCGCCGAGAGGAACCAGCAGAACGGCGAAGACGATGAGTGCGGCAGCACTGCTCACGCGCTAGGACCCCGCACTCCCGCTGGTCCGAACACGCACATCATCGGTCGAGACCGTCGACGAAGCCGGCCTTGCCGAGCAGCCGAGCGTCTCGAACGGCCTGTTCGGCTGCCTGCTCCGCCCGCCTGGCGTCTTCGTACCATTCGGCCAGCAGACGGTTCTGCAGCTCGAACATTTCCTTCTCTTCGTCCGGCTCGGCGTGGTCGTAGCCGAGCAGGTGCAGCACGCCGTGCACGGTGAGCAGCGCGAGCTCGTGTTCGAGCGAATGTCCTGCTGCCGCGGCCTGATCCGCCGCGAAGGACGGGCACAGCACGATGTCTCCGAGCATCGCCGGTCCGGGCTCGGGAGCATCGGGCCGACCGCCCGGTTCGAGCTCGTCCATCGGAAACGACATCACGTCGGTGGGGCCGGGCAGATCCATCCAGCGCATGTGCAGATCTGCCATGGTTGCCGAATCCACCAGCACCATGGACAGTTCCGCAGCGGGGTGCACGTCCATGCCTGCGATCGCGAACCGTGCGACCGAGACCAGTTCGGGCTCGGAGATGTCCATCCCCGACTCGTTGGACACTTCGATACTCATCTAGCCACTACCCACGCTCTCGTTGCCTGCATTGCCGTTTCCGTACGCCTGAATCATCTTCTCGCCGAACGCGGCCCACCGGCACGGCGTTGCGCGCGGTTCGCGATGACGCCTTCCGATGCGGACTCGAAGCGCTCGTAGGCGTCGACGATTTCCGAGACGAGCCGGTGACGCACCACGTCACTACTGGTCAGTTGCGCGAAGTGGATGTCGTCCACGTCGGTGAGAATCTCCGACGCCGCACGAAGGCCCGACCGGGCACCGCCGGGTAGGTCGACCTGCGTCACGTCTCCGGTGACGACGATCTTCGATCCGAAACCGAGACGCGTGAGGAACATCTTCATCTGTTCGGCCGTGGTGTTCTGCGCCTCGTCGAGAATGATGAACGCGTCGTTGAGCGTACGGCCACGCATGTAGGCGAGCGGCGCGACCTCGATGACTCCGGCCTGCATCAGCTTGGGGATGGCCTCGTCGTCCATCATGTCGTGCAAGGCGTCGTGCAGTGGACGCAGATACGGGTCGATCTTCTCGTGCAAGGTTCCGGGCAGAAAGCCCAGACGCTCACCTGCCTCCACCGCAGGCCGCGTCAGGATGATGCGGCTGACCTGCTTGGTCTGCAATGCCTGCACTGCCTTGGCCATGGCCAGGTAGGTCTTGCCCGTTCCGGCAGGACCGATTCCGAACACGATCGTGTTGGCATCGATCGCGTCGACGTAGCGCTTCTGGTTCAACGTCTTGGGCCGAATGGTCTTGCCTCGACGCGACAGAATGTCCAGGCTCAGCACCTCGGCGGGAGAATCCGACACCCCCTCGGTGAGCATGGCGATCGACCGGCGCACTGCGTCGGGAGTCAGTGGCTGAGCACGTTTGGCCAATGCCGCCAATTCGGTGATCACCCGCTCGGCCAACGCCACATCGGGCACCTTCCCGGTGAGCGTCACGGCGTTTCCTCGTACGTGGATGTCGGCCGTCAGCATCTGCTCGAGCGCCCGGAGGTTCTCGTCGGACTGTCCCAGCAGCGGCATCACTGCTTCGGGGGCGAGCTCCAAGGTGGACCGAACGTCGCGCTCGGCGGGAAATTCGCTGTGTTCACTCACGTGGTGGCTATGGCCTGCTCTCTTGTTTCGACCGGTGACGCTGATGTTTCGAACGCGTCCGTCAGGTCGCGCTCGGACCAAGTTTAACGCCGCAGGATCGATGCGCATTCCTATTACCCACGGCGCTCGCCCAGGACGGCCTCGAGCGAGAGCGCCCAGCACCGCGAATCCGGGTTCAGGAAGGCGAAGTGGTCCTCGCCCGGCACGATCGCCGGCTCCGCGTCGTCGCCCGCGGCTCGTGCGGCCTCGACGTACCTCGAGCTCTGCGAAGCCGGGACCTGAAGGTCATCGGATCCGTGCAGACAGATCGTCGGGATGCCGATGGGTAGTCGGGCCAGAGGTGAGGCCGACCGGTACAGCTGGGGCTCGTCGTCGTAGCGGGCCTGCAGCAGGGCCTCGACCGCCGGATTGGTACGTCCCGACGCACCGCGCGGCTCCAGATCGAGGACACCCGCCTGCGAGACGATGCGCGACGGCCGGACCGTCGTGTCGGTTTCGCCGCCGAGCCACACTGCCAGGTGGCCGCCCGCCGAGTGCCCGATGACGCGGACATCGTCGACACCGACCGGGGCGTGGTGCTGTACCACCCCGACCACGGCGTCGAGTGCGGCGCGCACGTCGGCTTGCATCTCCGGCCAGTGCCCGCCCGCACCGACGCGTCTGTACTCGATGTTCCAGGCCACCGCACCGGCTCCGGCGACAGCTCGGGCGAACTGGGTGCCCAGATTCGACGCGTACTGCCCACTCCAGAATCCACCGTGCACGATCACGACCACCGGTGTCGCGGGCGTGACCGGCGCGGACGGCAGATAGAGGTGACCGAACTGTTCCGGATGCTCGCCGTACGCGATCTTGATGCGAACGCTCATGCGTTCGGGAAATCGGGCGGAAGTTGCGCCCACCGTGTCGTCAGAACGCCGAGAGCTCCCAACGCAACAGCTCCGGCCGTCGAGGTTCGCAGCACCGTCGGCCCCAGCACCACCGGGGTCGCGCCTGCCTCGGTCAGAGCCGCGATCTCTCTGTCGTCGAGGCCACCCTCGGGTCCGACGACGATCGCGACCTCGGGCACCGAATCGAACGGCAGGTCGCGGAATGCCGAGGTGGCCGCTTCGTGCAGGACGGCGACGATGCCGCCGCCCGCCACGATCCGGTTCACGAAGGCGTACACCGAGCGTGAATCGTGCAACTCGGAGACCTCGGGGATGTATGCGCGACGCGATTGCTTGGCCGCCTCGGCGGCGGTACTGCGCCAGCGCGCGACCCCCTTGGTCGCCTTGGGCCCTTCCCAGCGAGCGACGCATCGCGCCGACTGCCACGGCACCACGGCGTCGATCCCGGCCTCGGTGGCCAGCTCGATCGCCAGTTCGGAGCGGTCCGCCTTCGGCAACGCCTGAACCAGCGTCACCGTGGGCGTGGCTCGCGGCATGTCCGTGCGCGACTGCACCGTCAGTTCGAGTCGGTTCTTCTCGGCACCGACGACGACCGTGTCGGCCAGACCGCCGGCACCGTCACTGAGCAGCAGCCGCTCGCCGACTCGGATCCGCCGCACGGTCGCGGCGTGATGACCTTCTTTGCCGTCGAGCACGGCGAGCTCTCCCACGGCCGGCAGCGGCGTGAGATAGAAGACCGTGGGGGCCATGAATCAGCGCCCGCTGAAGGCTTCCCGCAACCGCGAGAACAGGCCGCCGCTGTGCGCCGAACCGGTGGTGACGACCTCCGCCGAATCGCGGTCGCGCATGGTCTTGAGCTGTTCGAGCAGGTGGGTCTGCTTGCTGTCCAGCTTGGTCGGCACGATGACCTCGAGGTGGGCGTGCAGGTCACCGCGGATACCGGAACGGAGCTTGGGCATCCCGTGCCCGCGCAGCACCGTCGTCGAGTTCGGTTGTGTCCCTTGCTCGATCGAGATCTCGGTCGGGCCGTCGATGATGGCGTCGACCGTCACCGACGTACCGAGTGCCGCGTCGACCATCGGGACGCGAACGGTGCAGTGCAGATCGTCGCCGTCACGGACGAACACCTCGTGCTGCTGCTCCACGATTTCCACGTAGAGATCGCCTGCGGGGCCGCCACCCGGCCCGACCTCGCCCTGCGAGGCCAACCTGATGCGCATGCCGTTGCTGACGCCGACCGGGACCTTCACCGAGATGTCCCGACGCGAACGCACCCGGCCGTCGCCGCCGCACTTTCGGCAGGGGTCCGGGATGGTCTCGCCTGCACCGCGGCAGGTGGGGCACGGACGGCTGGTCATGACCTGGCCGAGGAACGAGCGCTGCACCGACTGCACTTCGCCGGCACCGCCACAGGTCTCGCACCGAACGGGCTTGGAATCGCCGTTGGTGCCCGAGCCGGCGCACAGGTCGCACAGGATCGCCGTGTCGACGGTGATGTGCTTGGTGACGCCGGTGGCGCATTCGTCGAGGGTGAGTTTGGTTCGCAGCAGCGAATCGGCTCCGGGTTGTACGCGTCCCTTGGGTCCGCGCTGTCCACCGCCTGCGCCGCCGCCGAAGAACGCTTCGAAGACGTCGCCGAGGCCGCCCCCGAATCCGGCACCGCCGAATCCGCCGCCACCACCGCCGCCGCCCTGCTGCAGAGGATCGCCGCCGAGGTCGACGATTCGACGCTTCTCCGGATCGGAGAGCACCTCGTATGCGGTGGAAATGTCCTTGAACCGGGCCTGTGCGGCCTCGTCCGGGTTCACGTCCGGGTGCAACTCTCGCGCCAATTTGCGGTACGCGCGTTTGATCTCCTGGTCCGTAGCCTGCTGGCCGACGCCCAAAGTCCCGTAATAATCCCGTGCCACGTCGTCTCTTTCGTCCTAGAAGATGAATCTCGTTCGTTGATGCTGTGTCGCGGCCGCTGTGCCCCCGCGGCCGACGATGGATCGTCGGCTCGCGTCAGCGCTCGGCCAGGACCTCGCCGATGTACCTGGCAACCGCCGCGACCGACGCGATTGTTCCTGGATAGTCCATTCGGGTGGGGCCGAGAACGCCCATCCCTCCCAGGACCATGCCAGCAGAGCCGTATCCGGTGGAAATCACCGATGTTCCGCGCATCTCCTCGACCTGCGTCTCCTCGCCGATACGCACGGTGACGGTGCGGGTGTCCTGCGTCACGGCGAGCAGCTTGAGTACCACCACTTGCTCTTCCAGCGCTTCGAGTACCGCTCGGAGCGATCCCGGAAACCCTGCGTCTCCCGCGAAGTCCGCCGCATTGCGCGTCAGATTGGCCGTTCCGCCGAGAACCAGCCGCTCCTCGGGATGTTCGACGAGCGATTCCACCAGCACCGTGGCCGAACGAATCATCGCGTCACGCAGGGCGGGAGGTGCATTCTCGGCCAGCTCGGCCACGGCTGCGGACGCCGCCGCCAGCCGCTTGCCTTCCAGTGCGCCGCCGAGCAACCGCCGCAACTGGGCCAAGTTCTCGTCGTCGATGACGTCGCCGAGTTCGACGATGCGTTGATCGACCCGGCCGGAGTCGGTGATGAGCACCAACAGCAGCCGAGCCGGTGTGAGAGCGACGACCTCCAGATGTCGAACCGAGGACGCCGACAGCGTCGGGTACTGAACCACGGCTACCTGCCGGGTCAGCTGAGCGAGCAGTCGAACCCCACGGCGCAGCACATCGTCCAGGTCGACGCCGTTCTCGAGAAACTCCAGAATGGCGCGACGCTCGGCCGCTGACAACGGTTTGACGTCGGCGATCCGGTCCACGAACTGGCGGTAGCCCTTGTCGGTCGGCACCCGCCCGGAGCTGGTGTGCGGTTGGGCGATGTAGCCCTCTGCCTCGAGGACCGCCATGTCGTTGCGCACGGTCGCACTCGACACACCCAAGTTGTGACGCTCGACAAGAGCACGCGATCCCACGGGCTCCTGAGTGGACACGTAGTCCGCCACGATCGCTCGCAGAACCTCGAACCGCCTGTCGTCGGTGCTCGACATCGGTGCCCACCTCCGTTCTCGTTGTCAATCGTCGCTCGAGTCTAGTAGCCGAGGAACGCATGCTCGTGCAAGGCCTTACTGTGGTCCGAGTGGAAACTGTCTTTCGATTCGGTCCAGCGGTTCGAGGCTCGCGATGATCTTCAAGGGTGTACGAGACGGAAAGCCCTACCCGGAGCACGGCCTGTCCATCAGGGACTGGTCGAGAATTCCTCCACGCCAACTGCGTTTGGACGAGATCGTCACCACCACCAAGGTGCTCGAACTCGACCGGTTGTTGTCCGAGGACTCCACCTTCTACGGCGACCTGTTCCCCCATGCTGTGCAGTTCCGAGGCGTCATCTACCTCGAGGACGGCCTGCACCGCGCTGTCCGGGCGGCGCTGCGCAGTCGAACGGTGTTGCACGCCAGAGTGTTCGACTACGACGCCCTGGGAGCCTGAGGGTTCGAGGGCCTGAGAACACTGCAGCCTGAAACAGATCGTTCAGGCCGCGGCGATGGTGCGCACCACGGCGTCGGCGAGCAACCGGCCGCGGTCGGTCAGCACGAGGTGATCACCTCGCTGCACCATCAACCCGTCCGCCACGGTCTGCTCGGCGGCTGCGAGCTCGGTCGGCCCCAGCAGACTCATCGGCACCCCTGAGCGCAGACGCACGGTCAGCATCAGTTCTTCGAGATGACGGTCCTGCGCGGTGAGCAGCTCACTGCCCTGCACCGGCAGCTCGCCCGCGGCGAGCCGATCGGCGTAGGTGGCCGGGTGTTTGACGTTCCAGAATCGCGTGCCGCCGATGTGGCTGTGCGCTCCCGGCCCGGCACCCCACCAATCGCCGCCGTCCCAGTAGCCGATGTTGTGCCGGCAACGCGCATCGGCATCGGCGGCCCAGTTCGATACCTCGTACCAGGACAGGCCCGCCGCGTTCATGGCCGTGTCGATGCGCTCGTATCGGCTCGCCAACACGTCGTCGTCGGGTGCGGGCAACTCACCTCGACGCACCTTTCGCGCCATGGCGGTGCCGTCCTCGACGATCAGTGCGTACGCGGAGACATGGTCGACACCCGCGTCGAGCACCGCAGCGAGGGACTGATCGAGATCGCTGTCTCGCTCGCCCGGCGTTCCGTAGATGAGGTCGAGGTTCACGTGCTCGAAGCCGGCTGCGGACGCTTCCTTCGCCGCGGCCACCGCTCGTCCCGGAGTGTGGGTGCGATCCAGAACCGCCAGAACGTGCGGTGCCGCGGACTGCATGCCCAACGACACCCGCGTGAACCCGGCGTCGCGCAGCCGCTCGAAGAATGCAGGCGACGTCGATTCCGGGTTCGATTCCGTGGTCACTTCCGCACCGTCGGACAGCCCGAAGCTCGACCGGACCGCGCCCAATACGTCCGCGAGGCCGTCGCCCCCGAGCAACGACGGCGTCCCACCTCCGACGAAGACTGTGTCGGCCATCGGTACTCGACCCGCGCCCGTTCCGATCAGGTTCGCCGCAGCGTCGAGTTCTCTGCGCAGGCCCTCCAACCAGGACTGCGGCGACGCCGATGTGCCCAGCTCCCCGGCCGTATACGTATTGAAGTCGCAGTACCCGCATCGCGTGGCGCAGAAGGGCACATGCACGTAGATCCCGAACGCACGTTCCCCCACTCCGTCGAATGCGCCGGACGGCAGCTCGAAGACTGAGGAGGTATCGACGACGGTATTCACGGACTCCAGTGTCCCAGAGTTCACCGGCGGCCCGATCCACGCGCCGCCCAGGGCGCTGTGCACGCACGACTCGCACCCTGCCAGCCTATTTACCGGAATTTTGGGGTAAATAGGCCGCCGCGGTCGGCACCCGGTCGATGACGTGGCACAATGGCACCCGTGACCGACTCAGGAATTCGACTCGTGGCGCGCCGCCATGTCGATCTCGGCCGCGTCTGCAGCGCGTCGTGTCGACACACGACCGGCTGCTGACCCAGCCCTCCTTAGAGCAAGTCCATTCGAACCACCGGTTCCGCACCATCTCGTGAGCGCTCTTCTGCGCAACGATCGGAGCCGGCCCGCACCGAAGATGCAGGAGCATTGCATGTCGTCGACCAGCGACGCGACCACCGACGCTGCCTCCGCCACACCGCGAGAGCGAGCGCCGCGGCCGACCAAGCGTCGCGCCGAAGGCCAGTGGGCTCTGGGCTATCGAGAGCCGCTCAACGCCAACGAGCAGTCCAAGAAGGACGACAACCCGCTCAACGTGCGCGCCCGCATCGAGAACATCTACTCGAAACAGGGTTTCGACAGCATCGACAAGGGCGACCTGCGCGGCCGATTCCGCTGGTGGGGTCTCTACACCCAGCGTGAACAGGGCTACGACGGCACCTTCACCGGTGACGACAACATCGACCTGCTCGAGGCGAAGTACTTCATGATGCGCATCCGGTGCGATGCCGGTGCATTGAATCTGGAGCAGCTGCGCACTCTGGCTCAGATCTCGAAGGAGTTCGGCCGCGACACCGCGGACCTCTCCGATCGCGAGAACGTCCAGTTTCACTGGATCGAGGTCGAGAACGTCCCCGAGATCTGGCGTCGAATCGAGGCAGTCGGCCTGAAGACGACCGAGGCATGCGGAGACTGCCCCCGTGTGGTGCTCGGTTCCCCGCTGGCAGGTGAAGCGGTCGACGAGATTCTCGACCCGACGTCGGCCATCGACGAGATCGTCGAGCGGTACATCGGCAAGCCCGAGTACTCGAACCTGCCACGCAAGTTCAAGACCGCGATCTCGGGTCTGCAGGACGTAGTGCACGAGATCAACGACGTCGCCTTCATCGGTGTGAACCACCCCGAGCACGGACCAGGACTCGACCTGTGGGTCGGCGGCGGCCTGTCCACCAACCCGATGCTCGCGCAGCGCGTCGGTGTCTGGGTTCCGCTCGCGGACGTCCCCGACGTCTGGGAGGGCGTCGTCTCGATCTTCCGCGACTACGGCTACCGCCGGCTTCGCACCAAGGCGCGCCTGAAGTTCCTCATCAAGGACTGGGGCATCGAGAAGTTCCGCCAGGTCCTCGAGGACGAGTACTTGCACCGCAAGCTCATCGACGGCCCGGCTCCCGAGAAGCCCGCTCGGCCCCGTGATCATGTCGGGATCCAGAAGCTCAAGAACGGCCTCAACGCCGTCGGCGTTGCCCCCATCGCGGGCCGCGTCTCCGGCACCATCCTCGCCGCGGTGGCCGACGCCGCCGAGAAGGCCGGGTCGGATCGCGTCCGATTCACGCCGTACCAGAAGCTGATCGTCCTCGACGTTCCGGACGAGACGCTCGAGCAGCTGATCTCGGACCTCGACGCGCTGGGCCTACCTGCCCGCCCCTCGCACTGGCGCAAGAACCTGATGGCGTGCAGCGGCATCGAATTCTGCAAGCTCTCGTTCGCCGAAACCCGCAAGCGCTCACAGGTTCTCGTCCCCGAGCTCGAAGAGCGCTTGTCCGACATCAACAGTCGACTCGACGTTCCGATCACGATCAACATCAACGGCTGCCCCAACTCGTGCGCGCGATCGCAGATCGCCGACATCGGCTTCAAGGGTCAGTTGGTCGACGACGGGGACGGGAATCAGATCGAGGGTTTCCAGGTTCACCTCGGAGGCAGCCTCGGCCTGGACAGTGCGTTCGGCCGAAAGTTGCGTCAGCACAAGGTCAACAGCTCCGAGCTGGGAGATTACATCGACAGAGTGGTGCGCAATTTCGACAAGCACCGCGAAGACGGCGAACGGTTCGCTCAATGGGCCGTGCGAGCAGACGAGGCGGATTTGCGATGAGTACCAGACTGAATTTGACGGTCGACCAACTGAAGGACATCGCCGAGTGCGGTGCCCGCGAACTCGACGGCGCAAGCCCGCTCGAGTTGTTGCAATGGACCGAGGACACCTTCGGTAGCGATTTCATCGTCGCCTCCAACATGCAGGACGGGGTTCTCGTTCACCTCGCCGCACAGGTTCACCCCGGAGTGGACGTCCTGTTCCTCGACACCGGCTACCACTTTGCCGAGACCATCGGAACGCGCGATGCCGTCGAGGCCGTCTACGGCGTGCACGTCGTCAACGCCCGCGCCGAGAAGACCGTCGCAGAACAGGATGCGATCGACGGCAAGGACCTGTTCGCCCGCGAACCGAACCGCTGCTGCGCGATGCGCAAAGTGGCGCCGCTGAAGAAGGAACTGGCGAACTACAGCGCGTGGGTCACCGGCATCCGGCGAGTCGAGGCCCCGACACGCGCCAACGCTCCGTTGATCTCGTTCGACGACGCCTTCGGCCTCGTGAAGATCAACCCGATCGCACCGTGGTCGGACGAGGAGATGCAGGCCTACATCGACGAACATTCGATCCTGGTCAACCCTCTCGTCGACGAGGGATATCCGTCCATCGGGTGCGCACCGTGCACCGTCAAACCTGCCCCCGGAGCCGACCCGCGCAGCGGTCGTTGGGCCGGCAAGGCCAAGACCGAATGTGGGTTGCACGCCTCATGACACTCGACCTCACGACGGCGACCGTCGGACGCACCCATCTCGATGCAGATCGGTTCGACACCCTCGACGCACTCGAATCCGAAGCCATCCACATCTTCCGAGAGGTGGCCGGCGAATTCGAGCGCCCAGTCATCCTGTTCTCGGGTGGCAAGGACTCGACGGTTCTGCTGCATCTGGCCATCAAGGCGTTCTGGCCAGCTCCCCTGCCGTTCGCACTGCTGCACGTCGACACCGGGCACAACCTGCAGGAGGTGCTGGATTTCCGCGACCACGTGGTTGCGAAGTACAACCTGCGCCTGCACGTGGCCAGCGTCGAGGAGTACCTCGCCGACGGACGTCTCACCGAGCGCCCCGACGGCATCCGCAACCCTCTGCAGACCGTTCCTCTCCTCGACGCGATCTCCGAGAACCGGTTCGACGCCGTGTTCGGCGGTGCCCGACGCGACGAGGAACGCGCCCGCGCCAAGGAGCGAATCTTCTCGCTGCGCAATGCATTCGGACAGTGGGAGCCCAAGAAGCAGCGCCCGGAACTGTGGAACCTGTACAACGGCAAGCACTCCCCCGGCGAGCAGGTGCGCGTGTTCCCGCTCAGCAATTTCACCGAACTCGACATCTGGCGCTACATCGCTCGCGACGACGTGGAGTTGGCCAGCATCTACTACGCCCACCAGCGCCCGGTGTATCAGCGCGACGGCATGTGGATGACGCCGGGCGTCTGGGGCGGACCGGCCGAAGGTGAAGAGTTGCAGACACTGTCGGTGCGCTACCGCACCGTCGGCGACGGATCCACCACCGGTGCCGTCCTGTCCGATGCTGCCGACAATCAGGCAATCCTGGCCGAGGTCGCCGCGTCCAGGCTGACCGAACGCGGAGCCACTCGCGGCGACGACCGCGTCTCCGAGGCTGCCATGGAAGACCGCAAACGAGAAGGATACTTCTGATGAGCAGCACGGGCATATCCAATGGTCATTCCGCAGGCTCCACTCGCGGCACCCAGCTTCTTCGCCTCGCCACCGCGGGCAGCGTCGACGACGGCAAGTCCACTCTCGTCGGACGGCTGTTGTACGACACCAAATCCGTTCTGGCAGACCAGATCGACGCCGTCACTCGGGCCTCGGTGGACAAAGGATTGTCCACTCCCGATCTGTCGCTGCTCGTCGACGGCCTGCGTGCCGAGCGCGAACAGGGCATCACGATCGACGTTGCCTACCGGTACTTCGCGACGCCCAATCGCTCCTTCGTTTTGGCCGACACCCCCGGCCACGTGCAGTACACCCGCAACACCGTCTCGGGCGCGTCGACGGCGCAGTTGGTCATCCTGCTCGTCGACGCCCGCAAAGGCGTGATCACTCAGACCCGAAGGCATGCAGCGGTTCTGGCCCTCCTCGGCGTTCCGCGCCTGGTGCTCGCCGTCAACAAGATCGACCTGGTCGAAGACCCCGCGACGGTGTTCGCCGACATCTCGGCCGAATTCAATTCACTGACCTCCTCGCTCGGGTGGTCCACCGAGGACGTCATCGAAATCCCCGTCTCGGCGTTGCACGGCGACAACGTGGCAGTGAAGTCCGACAAGACCCCGTACTACGACGGGCCCACCCTCATCGAGCACCTCGAGTCGGTCCCGGTGGACGCCGAACCTCACCGGGTCGGTCTGCGATTCCCCGTGCAGTACGTGATCCGGCCGCGCACAGCGGAATTCCCGGACTACCGCGGATATGCCGGCCAGGTCGCAGCGGGCTCCGTCGACGTCGGCGACGAGGTCGTCATCCTGCCCTCGGGCACCCGAACGACAGTGGAGCGCATCGACACCGCGGACGGCGAGCTGCGTACCGCGCATGCCGGCCGTAGCGTCACCCTCGTCCTCGCCGACGATGTCGACGTCTCGCGCGGCGACACCATCGCCTCCCCGCAGGACGCACCGGAACCGATCGGCGACTTCGAGGCCACGGTGTGCTGGCTGGCCGAGAAACCGCTTCGCCCGGGCGCTCGTCTGCTGCTCAAGCACGGCACTCGTACCACCCAGGCCATCGTCGGGGCGCTCGTCGAGCGTTTCGACGAGCAGGACCTCACTGCGCACGAGGGCCCGGAATCGTTGGAGCTCAACGAAATAGGACGCATCTCTGTTCGCGTCGCCGAGCCGATCGTGGCCGACGACTACGCCGTCAACAGGCACACCGGCAGCTTCTTGCTGATCGATCCGGCCGGTGGCAACACACTGGCAGCCGGTCTGGTGGGCAACGCACTGGCCGCCGTCGAGCTGGGGTCGGCAGTTCCGACGTGACGGCTTTGCTCGCGGTAGCGCACGGCAGCCGCGATCCCCGCTCGAGCGAGACGATCCACCGCGCCGTCGACGTCCTGCGTCGACGGCGTCCGGATCTCGATGTGCGCGTCGCGTTTCTCGACCTGAGTGAGCCCAGCGTCGAGCAGGTACTCGACGACTTGGCCGATGCAGGGCATGTTCGCATCGTCGCGGTTCCGCTGTTGTTGGGCAGTGCTTTTCACGCCCGAGTGGACCTGCCCGCGCTGTTGGGTGCAGCACGGGTCCGGCATCCGCGCGTGTCGATCGGTCAGTCCGAGGTGCTGGGCGACGACCCACTTCTCGTCGACGCCGTTCGTGATCGTGTTGTCGACGCCGGTGCGGTGCTCGGCGATTCGACCGTCGGAGTCGCCTTGGCTGCCGTCGGATCGAGCCAGTCCTCGGCGAACGACCGTAGCCGTCGAGTTGCGAACGAAGTGGTGTCCGGCACCGGCTGGGCGGGAGTTGTCACCTGTTTCGCCACGTCCGTCGATCCGTCTCCACTCGACGCGGTCGCACAGCTGCGCGCGCTGGGAGCCACCCGGATCGTGGTGGCTCCCTGGTTCCTGGCACCCGGGAGGCTCACCGACCGCATCTCACAGGTGCTGGACGGCGTCCCGAACGTGACGTACGCCGATGTTCTGGGCCCTCATCCGGCAGTGGCCGAGCTCGCCTCCAGGCGGTACGACGCAGCTCTCGCGCACGATCGCTCGATCGCATAGCACGAAAGGTACTGCTCGTCGGATCAGTGCACCGGAGCCGATTCGGTCGTATCCGTGATCGTCGGAACCCGAGTCGCGCGGACGTAGACGGTTTCGCCCTCGTGCAGCCCCAGCGCCTCGCTGTCGCCGCGCGTGATCTGCGCCGCGAACAACTCGCCGGTGGCCGCGTTCTTGAGCTCGACCTTCACCTCGAAGCCGAGGCGTACGACCCGTTCGACGACGGCCCGCGTCACCCCGGCAGATTCTGCCGTGCCACTCGCCTGCGCCTGTGCCAACGACGGGTCGCGTCCGACACGAATGTCGTGCGGGCGCACCAGAAGTCCGTTCAGCCTGGCCACCTGACCGAGGAACGACATCACGAAGTTGTTTGCAGGGCGATCGTAGAGGTCCTCCGGGGTGCCGACCTGTTCGATTCTGCCCTTGTTCAGCACCGCGATTCGGTCGGCGACGTCGAGCGCTTCTTCCTGGTCGTGGGTCACCAACACAGTGGTGACGTGCACCTCGTCGTGCAATCGGCGCAGCCACGTCCGTAGATCTGCGCGCACCTTGGCATCGAGGGCACCGAAGGGCTCGTCGAGGAGGAGAACCTGCGGGTCGACGGCGAGTGCACGTGCCAGCGCCATGCGTTGACGCTGTCCTCCGGACAGCTGCGCCGGGTAGCGGCCTTGGAAACCCGCCAGACCGACGATCTCGAGCAGTTCGTCGACCTTCTTGGCAATTTCGGCCTTGGGACGCTTGCGGATCTGCAAGCCGAACGCCACGTTGTCGCGCACCGTCAGGTGTTTGAACGCGGCGTAGTGCTGAAACACGAACCCGATCTCGCGACGCTGCGGGCTCACCCAGGTCACGTCCTGGCCTGCCAGCACCACTCGGCCCGTATCGAGCTGCTCGAGGCCTGCGATGGATCGAAGCAGCGTGGACTTGCCCGAGCCACTGGGTCCGAGCAGCGCCGTCAACGAGCCCTTCGGGATGTCGATGCTGACGTCGTCGAGGGCGGCGAAATCGCCGTAGCGCTTGTTCGCGCCGACCACGGAGATCTCGATCTCGGAAGATGTCTCGGTCATTACTTCGTCCTCTTCTTGTCGAGAACCGTCATCAGCAGCAGCACGATGACGGCGATCGCCATGAGCAACGTGGACGCCGCGTATGCGCCCTGCTGATTGAAGTCCTCGTACCGTGAATTGACCAGCAGTGTGAGCGTCTGGGAAATGCCGGGCAGGTTGGTGGAGACCATGATGACGGCGCCGAATTCTCCGAGCGAACGTGCGACGGTGAGCACCACGCCGTAGGTCAGTCCCCATCGGATGGCAGGCAACGTGATCCGCCAGAACGTCTGCCAGGTACTCGCACCCAGGGTCGAGGCAGCCTCTTCCTGCTCTTCACCGATCTCGTACAGGACCGGTTCCACTTCGCGAACGACGAACGGCAAGGTGACGAATATCGTCGCGATGACCATGCCGGGTAGCGCGAAGATGACCTTGAAACCGAGGCTTTCGATGCCACCGAACCATCCGTTGGCACCCCACAGCAGGATGAGCGCGACGCCGGTGATGATCGGCGACACCGCGAACGGCAGGTCCACGATCGCTTCGAGTATCCCCTTGCCGCGGAACCGTCCGCGTACCAATGCCAACGCTGTGACGATTCCGAACACGACGTTGATGGGAACGACGATCGCCACGATCAACAGGGAGAGTTGGAGAGCGGATTGCGCGGCGGGAGTGGTGATCTGCTCCCAGAACGCCACCACCCCGTCCTCGAACGTGCGAAACAGGATGGCACCGAGGGGGAACAGCACGAGCACGGCGAGATAGATCAGTGCGACGGCACGCAGGGACAGTTTGATCGGGAGACCGATTTTCACGAGATCTGCTCTTCCCGTCTGGCCAACCTGTTGCCGATGATGCGGAGCACGAACAGCACAGCGAAGGCGATTGCCAACAGCACCACGGAGATTGCGGCTGCGTCGATCGGCCGGTCGTACTCGATGAGTTCACGGATGTACTGCGAAGCGACCTGCGTGTCGTTGGGGATGTTGCCGCCGATCAACACCACCGACCCGAATTCGCCGATGGCACGGGCGAACGCGAGCCCACCGCCCGAGAGCACAGCCGGAAGCAGTACCGGCAACACGATGCGCCGAAAGATGGTCCAGTTGTTCGCACCCAGTGATGCGGCCGCCTCTTCGACATCCTTGTCGAGTTCTATCAGCACCGGCTGCACCGCACGCACTACGAACGGGAGCGTGACGAACAGCAGCGCCACGATGACCGCAGGCTTGGTGGCGTTGAAGACGATGCCGATCGGACTCGACGGTCCGTACAGCGACAGCAACACCAAGCTCGCCACGATGGTCGGTAGTGCGAACGGCAGGTCGATCAGGGCATTGACGAAACGCTTGCCGGGAAACTCGTCGCGTACCAGAACCCACGCGATCAGAGTGCCGAGAAAGAGGTTGATCACGGCGGCAGCCACGGACACCAGCAGAGTCACCTTGAACGTGGCGATGGCACGTGTCTCGGTGACCGCATCCCAGAAACCACCGAGGCCGCCGTCGAACGACTGAACCGTCAACGCCGCCAACGGCAGCAGCACGATGACACTGAGCCACAGAACGGCGACACCGAGGCCCAGCGGACCCACCGAACCGGGGCCCCGGAACTTGCGGCCTTCCCGCCCAGCACGAAACCGAGGTGTCGCACTGGGCGGGACGATCGAACCCGGGGCCGCGGGTTCACCGGTCGACGACGACATCTACCGAGTACTTTCCTGGTAGATCGTCGCAATTGCGCCGTTGTCTCCGAACAGGTCGGCGTCGACCTGAGTCCAGCCGCCGAGATCATCGATGGTGTAGAGCTTTTCGGGCGTGAAGAACTTGTCCGAGTACTCGGAGGCGATCTCCGGGTTGGTCGGCCGGAAACCCGCCTCGGCCCAGATCTTCTGGCCTTCGTCGGAGTAGACGAAATCGTTCAGAGCATTCGCACGCTCGAGGTTCGCACTGCTGTTGATCACTGCCACCGGGTTGTCGATGCGGAAGGTGACGGGGACGTCCACGTGCTCCACCTTCTGTCCCTGCTCTTCGATGAGCAGTGCCTCGTTCTCGTAGCTCAGTAGCGCGTCGCCCTGTCCCTGCAGGAACGCTTCGGTTGCGGCGCGGCCGGATTCGGGCTGCACAGGGAAGTGATCGGCGACGAGCGTACGAACGAAGTCGAGACCGGCCTGCTTGTCCTGGCCACCGTTGCTCTTGGCGGCGTACGGCGCGAGCAGGTTCCACTTCGCCGATCCGGAGCTGAGGGGGCTCGGGCTGATGACCTGAACGTCGGGCTTGATCAGGTCGTCCCACGTCTGGATGTTCTTCGGATTGCCCTCGCGGACGACGATGGTCACCACCGAGCCGAACGGCACCCCGCCGTACGCGTTCTGGTTCCAGTCCTCGTCGACCTTGCCCGCCTTGACAAGTCGAGTGACATCCGGCTCGACGGAGAAGTTGACGATGTCCGCAGGCGCGCCGTCGGCGACCTTGCGCGACTGGTTTCCCGATGCGCCGTAGTCGGCGTTGATCGCCGTACCCTCTCCATCCTCGGTGGCTGCGAACGCCGGACCGATTGCGTCCCAGCCGTTCTTCGGCACTGCGTAGCCGACGAGTGTCAGAGCCGGGCCACTGGCAGTGTCCGACCCGCCCCCGACGACATCGCTGGAACCGCCGCCGCAGGCGGTGACCAGAAGAGTTCCCACAGCTGCGAACGTGGTGAGCAGATAACGAGAACGATGCCTCATTGCGAAAGGCCTTTCATGGTGGTGTGACGATGAGGAAAGAACACAAGACACGCAAGGTGATTCGCGCTGAGCGCCGTAGCAGTCAGGACCCGGCCGGCGAAGCAGCGAACTGGCGGCACGGACTCCGGTCCGTCGTGCGGACACACTGCGCTACGCGGCGACAGTGGATCGACGAAACCGATTCGCGAAGGAAAGAATCAACAACAGTCGATATCGGCGACTGCCAGCATGCCGACAGCAATCAACGCCAACTGGTGGCGGACGCGGTACTCGGCGGCAGAAGACACGGTCAGGAATCTAGCAGAGGTTCCGGACCGACTCTAATCAGAGGAGTCGTGCATGTGCACGACGGGCGCGTGTCAGCGAGTGATCAACCACGCGATGACGACCAACGCCAGCAGCGCGATCAGAGCCCATGTCACCCGAGACCGCGGCATTACAGTCCATCCTTCGTCGTAGACGTCGAGGCCGAGAGCTCGGCCTCGCGTGCTGCGCTGGCGTCACGGCCCAACACGCGCAGGATCACTGCCAGCACGCGATCGAACACCCGAGCCGAGACGAACGCAACCGGAACGAGCACTGCGAGGACGACCACCGACTGCGGAACGAACGGAAGGCCCGTCACCCACAGCTCGACGCCGTCCCACCACCGCGCGAACGATTCCATCCTCGCAGCTTAAACCAGGGCTCCACCTGAGCCGCGCCACGCCGAGTACGGCCTCTCAGTGGACGGCTGCCACGGATCGGTCGATGATTACGCCATGACGGCATTCGATGAGGTTTCGCCCGTGCCCCCGGTCGCCGAGGAGCCGGCCATGGGCTCTGGACATCCAGGCCTGGGCGGAACGGAGGTCCAAGGTGCGTTGGGCAGCACCGATGCGCCGGTGTCCACGTTGGTCTCCTACCGCAGCGCGTTTCCGCCCATCGACGACTACGCATTTCTCTCGGACTGCGAGACGACGTGCCTCATCGCCCGAAACGGCTCCGTCGAATGGATGTGTGTACCGCGGCCGGACTCCCCCAGTATTTTCGGTGCCGTCCTCGATCGCAGCGCGGGCCACTTCCGCGTCGGGCCGTACGGACAGTCGGTACCCGCCGCTCGTCGATACCTGCCCGGCGGGCTCATCGTGGAGACGACCTGGCAGACCGAGACCGGGTGGCTCATCGTGCGTGACGCGTTGGTGATGGGTCCCTGGCACAACACCGACCAGCGTTCTCGAACTCACAAGCGCGCACCGAGCGACTGGGATGCCGAGCACATCTTGCTCCGAACCATCAAATGTGTCAGCGGCACAGTCGAATTGGAGATGAGCTGCGAGCCCGCCTTCGACTACCATCGGGCACCCGCGACATGGGAGTACACCGGCAAGGTGTACGAGGAGACCACCGCGACCTGCGAGGCGAGCGCCGACGGCGACCAGCCCACCCTGAAATTGACCACCAATCTTCGGATCGGCATCGAGGGCCGCGAAGCACGCGCGCGAACCCGAATGACGGAGGGCGACAATATCTTCGTCGCGCTGTCGTGGTCCGATCTTCCCGCACCGCAGACGTTCGAGGAAGCGGCCAGCAAGATGTGGCAGACCTCGGAATGCTGGCGGCAGTGGATCACGATCGGCCGATTCCCCGATCATCCGTGGCGCGGCTACCTCCAGCGCAGCGCTCTGACCCTCAAAGGACTGACCTACGCACCCACGGGAGCACTGCTCGCCGCGTCGACCACGTCGCTACCCGAAACACCTGGTGGGGAACGCAATTGGGACTATCGCTACACCTGGGTCCGCGACTCCACATTCGCTCTGTGGGGTCTGTACACGCTCGGGCTCGACCGTGAGGCCAACGACTTCTTCGCCTTCATGTCCGATGTAGCCACCAGTGCAGACGGGGAGGTCAACCCGCTTCAGGTGATGTACGGCATCGGCGGTGAGAAGACCCTCGACGAGGCCGAGCTGCCGCACTTGTCCGGGTACGACGGTGCCCGACCGGTACGTATCGGCAACGGTGCCTACGACCAAGAGCAGCACGACATCTGGGGCACCATGCTCGACTCGGTGTACTTGCACGTCAAGTCGCGTGAACACGTCCCGGAGTTCCTGTGGCCTCTGCTCAAGCGGCAGGTCGAGGAAGCGATCGCGAACTGGCGCAAACCCGACCGTGGCATCTGGGAGGTACGCGGTGAGCCCCAGCACTTCACGTCCTCGAAGCTGATGTGTTGGGTTGCGCTCGATCGCGGTGCGAAGCTCGCCGATATCCACGGCGAGAAGGACTACTCGACCAAGTGGAACGAAATCGCCGACGAGATCAGGGCCGACATCCTCGACAACGGCGTGGACTCGCGCGGCGTGCTGACGCAGCGGTACGGAGATCCCTCTCTGGACGCGTCGTTACTACTCGCACCGCTCCTGCGATTTCTGCCGGCCGACGACGAACGCATTCGTGCAACAGTGCTCGCCATCGCCGACGAGTTGACCGAGGACGGCTTGGTTCTGCGCTATCGAACCGACACCACCGACGACGGTTTGTCCGGCGAGGAGGGCACGTTCACGATCTGCTCGTTCTGGCTCGTGTCCGCTCTGGTGGAGATCGACGAACTCCCGCGCGCCAAGCACCTGTGCGAACGCCTGCTTGCCTACGCGAGCCCGCTCAAGCTCTACGCCGAAGAGATCGACCATCGCACCGGCCGTCACCTCGGCAACTTTCCGCAAGCATTCACGCACTTGGCGTTGATCAACGCCGTGGTGCACGTCATCCGAGCAGAGGAAGCGCAGGCATCGGGACACTTCCAGCCCGCCCACGCCAACCCCTGAGCTGTCCGGTTCAGCGGCCGAGTTGCCTCGCCCATTCGGCGACCAGCTCGGCCGCCGGTTTCGCCTGAGCGCGGCGATAGCCGGTCCCGGCCCACATCGACAGTCCCGACGGGTCACCCGCAGCTGCGGCCTTCGCGCGCATCGGCGCGGTCAGATAGTGCAGATCGGGATACGCCAGCGGGGCGGCGTCGGAGTTCTCGCGCATGAACTCGTTCACCAAGCCCCGCGCAGGACGGCCCGAAAACGCCTTCGTCACGGCGGTACCCGACGCACTGGCCAGCTGCTCGCGGTGCACGGGCTTCGTTCCTGCCTCGGGAGTGTTCAGAAACGCGGTACCCAGCTGGGCTGCATGCGCGGCACCCGAATCCAGCAGCGGCGCAATGTCGTTGCCGTCCATGAGCCCGCCGGCCGCGATTCGGGGCAAATCCGAAATTTCACGTACGGCGACCAGTAGCTCCGTCAACGGCTCTTCCGGGGCCGATCCGTCGAACGTGCCTCGGTGTCCGCCCGCCTCGGGACCCTGCACCACCAGCGCGTCCACACCGTTCGCGGTGGCGATGGACGCGTCGGAGGCGGTTGCTACCGTTGCCCACACTTCGGTTCCCACCGAATGCAGCTGGGCAACCTCGTCGGCATCGAAGGTGGCGAAAGTACTCGACACCACCGGCACCGGATGGGCAAGCAGCCAGGCGAATTTCTCCGGGTAGTAATCATCGCGGCGTTTCAGCACGCCGGGTTCGGCGTCGAATCGCTCGAACCACGATGCCAGATGCTGGGCGTAGGAGTCGACATCCGCGCCCGACGGCTCCTCGGGTAGGAAAAGATTGACCCCGAACACCAGACCCCGCATCGAATCCACCTGCGCGGCAAAGGCATCCGGCGTCAACAACGCGCCGGCGATCATTCCGAGTCCGCCGGCCTCGGACACAGCCCGGGCGAGCTCGGGAGTACTCGGACCGCCCGCCATGGGCGCACCGACAACGGGAACACGCAATTTCTTCAAGATCGGCGTCGTCACAGATTCGAAATGTACTCTCCGAGCGATATCACGGACCACCGACACCTTCCGATTCCCGAATCCTTCTGCACAGCAATAGTTTTCGATTGCATCATCATTGCGCATCGAACACACGTTCGATACACTTGGTCCATGACCACGGAGATCTGGCAACTGAGCGAGGCAGAACTCCTCGCCGACGCTGCTGATGTCTCCCACAAGATCCAACTGTTGGAGGCCCGGCGGATTGCTCTCGTCGCCGACATCGACACCCGCGTGAGCCGAGAGAAGCTCGGGTTCCCCGGACCCGCCGGCTGGCTGACCTCCACCACCCTTCTCTCACCATCCAAAGCCACCAAGATCGTCGCCCTCGCCCGCGGCATGAAGAACTTCCCCGACATCGCCGACGCCGTCAACACCGGCGTGATGACCATCGACCACGCCGCGTTGATCCTCACCTTCGCCGAAACACCCCCGAAGAACCTCCCCCAAGAGGGCCGCGATCTCGCTCGTACAGCCATGATCACCGCCGCCACCGGCCCCGAAGCCCGTACCGACCGCATCCGCGCAGCCATCACCAAGTTGCAGGACACCTTCGGCGGTAAGAAGCCGCCCGCCGAGGACACCGACCGCAACGAACTCTTCGCCTCGAAGACCTTGAACGGGCGGCTGATGTTGAAAGGCGATTTCGACGCGATCACCGGCGAAGAACTGCTCACCGCACTCTCACCGCTGACCGAACCCCGACCAGCCTCAGACGGCACCCCAGACGACCGCAGCCCCGCCAAGCGACGAGCCGACGCCTTCGGACACATCCTCGACCGCTACCTCGCCTCCAGCAACAGGCCCACCGAAGGCGGCGAAAAACCACACGTCAACCTGCACGTCCGGCTACAGGACCTCCAAAGCCAGAGCAGCCAGAACAACAGCGACATCACCGACGACGAAACGACCCGCGCCACAGCAGAATACGAGACAGATCCAGCCGATCCGGTTGACATCGACACCGGAAACCCGATCCACCCCGACACGGACGAGTCCGATCGCCGGGGCGAGGCGGATCCCCGGGGCGAGTCCGATAGCCCGACCGCGAACCGGAGCGCGTATCGGGATCTCTTCGGTGACGGCACGTCGGTCGGGTGGCTACCGTGGATGGGACCCCTCTCCCGCAACACTTCCCGACAACTGGCCTGCGATTGCCTCCTCACCGCCATCGTCATGGACGAGAACGGCAACCCACTCAACCTCGCCCGCACCGTCACCGCAAAACAGAAACGCGCATTGACTGCCCGCGATCACGGCTGCGCGTTCCCGGGATGCGGAAAACCCGCCGCCTGGACCGAAGGTCACCACATCTGGCACTGGGCCGATGGTGGCCCCACCGACATGAACAACCTCGTCCTCCTGTGCGGATCATCACCGCCTCGTCCACCACTCCGATTGGGAAGTCTTCATCGGCACCGATCAGCACCCCTGGTTCGTACCCCCGGCATCCGTCGACCCGTACCGAGAACCCCGACAATCCCACGCACGAGCCGGCCCCCACATCGCATGAGCCCGCGCAAACACGCACCAGCCCCACACAAACACACCAGCCCCGCACCGAGAACACGGTGCGGGGCCGGAAAGGTTGCGTTACAACGATTTCAGAGAGCGGAAGTCCCGTCCCTACTTCTTCGGCTTGTCCGACGAGGACTCCGAGGACAGTGCCGCCACGAAGGCTTCCTGCGGAACTTCGACCCGTCCGATGGTCTTCATTCGCTTCTTGCCTTCCTTCTGCTTCTCGAGCAGCTTGCGCTTACGGCTGATGTCGCCGCCGTAGCACTTGGCAAGCACGTCCTTACGGATGGCGCGGATGTTCTCGCGGGCGATGATGCGAGATCCGATAGCAGCCTGAATCGGCACCTCGAACTGCTGCCGCGGAATCAGTTCCTTCAGCTTGGTCGTCATCTTGTTGCCGTAGGCCGCAGCGGCGTCCTTGTGGACGATCGCGCTGAAGGCGTCGACGGCCTCGCCCTGCAGCAGGATGTCGACTTTCACGAGCGCTCCGCTCTGCTCGCCGATCTCCTCGTAGTCGAGGCTGGCGTATCCACGAGTACGTGACTTCAGGATGTCGAAGAAGTCGAAGATGATCTCGGCCATCGGAATCGTGTAGCGCAGTTCGACACGAGTCTCCGACAGGTAGTCCATACCGCCGAGCTCGCCTCGTCGCCCCTGACACAGCTCCATGATCGAGCCGATGAACTCGCTCGGCGAAATGATGGTGCACTTGACCATGGGCTCGAACACTTCCCGCGCCTTGCCCTCGGGCCAGTACGACGGGTTGGTGACGATGTGCTCGGCACCGTCTTCCATCTCGACGCGGTAAACGACGTTCGGCGAGGTCGAGATCAAGTCGAGGTTGAATTCACGCTCGAGCCGCTCGCGGGTGATCTCCATGTGCAGCAACCCCAGGAAGCCGCAGCGGAAGCCGAATCCGAGAGCCACGGAGGTCTCCGGCTCGTAGGTCAGGGCCGCGTCGTTGAGCTGAAGCTTTTCGAGGGCGTCGCGCAGATCCGGGTAGTCGGAGCCGTCGAGTGGGTAAAGGCCCGAGTAGACCATCGGCCGTGGCTCGCGGTAACCGGTCAGCGGCTCGGTAGCACCCTTGCGGAACGTGGTGACGGTATCGCCGACCTTGGACTGACGGACGTCCTTGACGCCGGTGATCAGGTACCCCACCTCGCCGACGCCCAGGCCCTTCGTGGCCTTCGGGTCCGGCGACACGATGCCGACTTCGAGCAACTCGTGCGTCGAGCCGGTCGACATCATCGTGACCTTCTCACGAGGGTTGAGTGCGCCGTCGACCACTCGGACGTAGGTGACGACGCCTCGGTAGGTGTCGTAGACCGAGTCGAAGATCATCGCGCGGGCAGGCCCGTCCGGGTTGCCGACCGGAGCCGGCACCAGCTTGACGACCTCGTTGAGCAGTTCTTCGACGCCTACTCCGGTCTTGCCGGACACCCGCAGCACGTCGTCGGCCTCGCATCCGATGATGTGCGCGATCTCGGCGGCGTAGCGATCCGGGTCGGCAGCAGGCAGGTCGATCTTGTTGAGCACAGGGATGATGGTGAGCTCTTTGTCGAGAGCTAGGTAGAGGTTCGCCAGTGTCTGCGCCTCGATGCCCTGAGCAGCGTCGACGAGCAAGACAGCACCTTCGCACGCTTCGAGCGCGCGGGACACCTCGTACGTGAAGTCGACGTGGCCGGGGGTGTCGATGAGGTGCAGAACGAATTCTTCGCCGTCGACGACCCAGGGCAGACGCACGTTCTGCGCCTTGATGGTGATGCCGCGTTCGCGCTCGATGTCCATCCGGTCCAGATACTGCGCACGCATCGACCGGTCGTCGACGACGCCGGTGAGCTGCAACATCCGGTCTGCCAGCGTCGACTTTCCGTGGTCGATGTGGGCGATGATGCAGAAGTTCCTGATCCTGGACGGATCGGTGAACGTCGTGTCGGCGAAGCTGGGCACTCGTATCCTTCGGCTGGCGTGTTCGAAATGAGCGAACGGGTTTCCCTATCGTCCCACGAGCGGAACGGTGCGCCGTCCCCGGCTGTCCGTCGTGGCTGGTCGCCCGGTGAGTCAGGGCGGTTTGTAGCGCTGCCGCCGTGGCTACACTCGCCGCATGGCTGGCAACTGGAGCAGATTCGGCAAGGAACTGGGCAAGATCGCACTGCGCGAGGGCCCGAGGCTACTGCGTCAACTACAGAACTCCGGTGCGCTGCAGAAAGGCAAGGACGCGATCTCCGGAAGCGCGTCGCGCACACCGGCTCCGGCACCTCGCCCCGGCCGTCCGGTGGCATCGCAGACCAGGCCGACCGCCCAACGGGCGCGGACCATCGAGTACTCCCCCGATCTGGACGGCAAGGCCGATCCGGGTGAGATCGTCTGGACCTGGGTTACCTACGAGGAAGACGCCACTCAGGGCAAGGACCGCCCGGTGCTGGTCATCGGGCGTGAGGGCAACGATCTGCTCGGCCTGATGCTGTCGAGCCAGAGCAGCCGCGACGGCGACCGCGACTGGCAGTCGATCGGATCCGGTGCGTGGGACGCCGAGGGGCGACCGAGCTGGATTCGTCTGGACCGAGTTCTCGACGTGCCCGAGGACGGTATTCGTCGCGAAGGCGCAATCCTCGGTAGAGCTCAGTTCGAGTCCGTGGCAGATCGGTTGCGTCGGGACTACGGCTGGAACTGACCTCGTGCGCGTTTTGCGTATCCCTGGGTACGCAAAACGCGCACGACGCTAGGCCAGCCGCGTGATCTCCACGACCACGTCGAGAGCCGTCGAACCGCCGCCGGAGAAGATGCCCTTGAGCGGCGGGACGTCGGCGTAATCACGGCCGAGTCCGACCGACACGTGCTGCTCGTTGACGGCGATGGCGTTGGTCGGGTCGTAGCCCCACCACGCCCCGGTCCAGGCCTCGATCCAGGCGTGGCTCTGGCCTTCCACCGTCGCACCGATCGCGGCCTGTTTCTTCGGGTGCAGGTAGCCCGAGACGTACCGGCTGGGGATGCCGACGCTGCGCAGCATCAGCAGCGTCAGGTGGGCGTAGTCCTGACACACACCCTTCTTCTCCGACCAGGCCTCCACCGCCGAGGTGTGCACACCGGTGGTACCGGGAACGTACGACATCTCCTGGTTGACCCAGTTGGAGATCTCGACGACCGATTCCTGCGGCGGCAGACCCTTCGACAGCTTTTTCGCGACCGACGCGAGTTGCCTGTTCTTCGGCACGTACTCGGTGTTGTCGAGCACCTCGTTGAAGCGGTCGGTGATCGGGTCGCTGGCCAGCTCCTCCCATGAGGCGTTCTCGTCGGGGTAGACGAAGGGGTCGGTCTCGACCACCGACGAACCGGTCACCTCGAGCTCGGTGTGCGGCGCGTGCAGGTCGAATGCCGTCACCGCCGTTCCCCAGTAGTCGGTGTACCGGTAGGAGCGGGTCACCGGGTTGGTCTCGACTCGGTTCAGAATGACGTTCTGCCGGTTGTCACTTCGCGGCGTCAGTCGAGCCTCGTTGTACGACGACGTCACCGGTGCGTCGTACTGATAGCCCGTGGTGTGCACGACACGCATACGCCAGCTCACAGTTCACCTTCCAATTGATCTTCGTATGTGCCGGACCCGGCATCGGTCCACGCCACCCACGGCGCGGCATGGAAGTACTGCTTCGAGATCGCCTCGCCGAGTTCGCGGCAGGTTTCCTGCAATGCCAGCAGCCGATCCTGCAGGTCCTCGAGAATTGCACCGGGACGCAGGAATTCGAGCTCACTTCGAGCGCGACCGAGTAGGCGCTGCGCCTCGGCGCGGGCACCGACGCGACTGTTCGGCTGATGATCGAGCTGGTCGAGAGACCGTTCCGCCTCGGTCAGTGCGTAGAACACCGAACGCGGAAAGAGTCTGTCCAACAACATGAATTCCAGTACTCGCTGGGCATCGAGCGCGCCGCGGTAGGTGCGCAGGTAGGTGTCGTGGGCACCGGCCGAGCGAAGCACAGTGACCCAAGCCGGCGACGACGGCCGGTCACCGGCTCGCGAGAGCAACAACCGAACGATCATGTCGATGCGCTCGACCGAGCGACCGAGCAGGAGAAAGCGGTAGCCGTCGTCGTGGCTGAGGGTGGAGTCCGCGAGACCGGCGAACATCGCGGCGCGCTCCTCGATGTAGCTGAAGAACTCGGCCGGGCCGGTGCGCTTGGACGCCCTGATGCGCTCGTTCAATCCGTTGTACGTGGTGTTCAAGCACTCCCACATCTCACTGGACGTGACTTCACGCGCACCTCGGGCGTTCTCGCGCGCACTCGACAGTGAGTCCACGATCGAACCCAATCCGTCGCGGCTGAAGGCGACGACCTCGGTAAGCGACCACACGTCGAGCGAGACGTCCGGCTCGTGCTGGAAACCGAGCACTCGCAACAACACTCGCGAAGTGTGGTCGGGATCGACTGTGGCGTCTTCGAGAAGTTGGTGGACGGTGACATCGAGAATGCGGGCCGTGTCATCCGCTCTCTCCACATACCGCCCGATCCAGTAGAGCGACTCTGCGTTGCGCGCGAGCATTTACTGTCCACCGCCGTTCGAGTCCGAGTTCGTTGCCTGCTGCTGTTGCTGCTGCTGCTGCTGCTGATTCATTTGTTGGTCCATCGTCAGCTCCGGGCCTTGTTCGGCCATCGGTGACTCCGGCGGAACGCTGACGATCTCGTCGCCAGCAAGTTCCTGCTCCTCCTGAGAGGTCCGAGTGGCGAGCACCCAGGTGTCCTTGCTGCCACCGCCCTGGCTGGAGTTCACCACCAGGGACCCCTCCGGCAACGCCACTCGGGTCAGTCCGCCGGGCAACACCCAGACGTCGTCGCCGTCGTTGACCGCGAACGGCCGCAGGTCGACGTGGCGGGGTACCAAGCGATCGCCGATCTTCGTCGGCACCGTCGAGAGCTGTACGACGGGCTGGGCGATCCAGCCGCGCGGATCCGCGCGGACCTTCTTGCTGATGGTGGCGAGTTCCTTCGGCGAGGCGTCGGGTCCGAAGACGATGCCGTAGCCGCCAGAACCTTCCACCGGCTTGATCACCAGTTCGTCGATGCGGTCGAGGACTTCCTCGCACTCGTCGTCGAGCCAGCACCGGAACGTGTCGACGTTGGCCAGCAGCGGCTTCTCGCCCATGTAGTAGTCGATGATGGTGGGAACGTAGGTGTAGACGAGCTTGTCGTCGCCGACGCCGTTTCCGACGGCACTCGAGATGACGACGTTGCCTGCGCGGGCGGCGTTGACCAGACCTGCCACCCCCAGCACCGAGTCGGGACGGAACTGCATGGGGTCGAGATAGTCGTCGTCGATTCGTCGGTAGATGACGTCGACTTGACGCTCACCCTCGGTGGTGCGCATGTAGACGATGTTGTCTCGGCAGAACAGGTCTCGACCTTCGACGAGCTCGACGCCCATCAACCGAGCGAGCAGCGAGTGCTCGAAGTACGCCGAGTTCGCCACGCCCGGAGTGAGAACCACCACGGTCGGGTCTGCCTCGTTGAGGGCGGCCGATGCGCGCAGTGCCCGCAGCAGGTGCGAGGCGTAGTCGCCGACGGCACGCACGCGGTGACTGGCGAACAGGTCCGGGAACACCCGGGCCATGGTCCGGCGGTTCTCCATGACGTAGGAGACGCCCGAGGGTGAACGCAGGTTGTCTTCGAGGACACGGAACGTGCCCTGCGCGTCGCGGACGAGGTCGATTCCGGCGACGTGGATACGTACGCCGTTGGGCGGGGTGATGCCGACGGCCTCACGGTGGAAGTGCTCGCACGACGTGATCAGCCGTTTCGGAACGACGCCGTCTCGCAGGATTTCCTGGTCTCCGTAGATGTCGGCGAGGAACATCTCGAGAGCCTTGACGCGTTGCTTGATGCCGCGTTCGAGACGCGACCATTCCCCTGCTGCGATGACTCGGGGCACCTGGTCGAGCGGGAACGGGCGTTCTTGGCCGGACAGCGAGAACGTGATGCCCTGGTCGACGAACGCGCGTCCGAGCGCATCCGATCTGGCGTCCAGGTCCACGGCGTTCGCCGGGGCGAGCGCCGTGTGGATTCCTTTGTACGGCGTTCGAGTACGACCGTCCGAGTCGAACATCTCGTCGAAGGCGAGGCTGTACTTTCCGACGTCGGAGTACCCCCCGAACACCCCGTCTGCATCGGGTTCGACACGATCCGCTGACTTCGTTCTGGTCGCTTTGGCCTTGGAGGCGGCATGCGTTGCCGATCGCGGACTCATCCTGGCAATGTTGCTACAGAGACAGGAGTTAGGCGCGGTAGAAGCGTTAAATTCTTGAAACGGCTGTGGAGGGCGGCGCCGGATTGGGTTCTGCCGTCCTGTGCTGGTATTCTCGATCTTCGGCGCAGGGCTCAACGCTCAGCAGCAGACTTCGGGCATTCCAGCATGGATCGCCCTGACCGGAATACCGACGAAGACGACAAGGATTTTACGCGTGGCCAATATCAAGTCCCAGAAGAAGCGGATTCTCACCAACGAGCGTGCACGCCTGCGCAACCAGTCGGTGAAGTCCTCCCTTCGCACCGTCATCCGCTCGTTCCGCGAGGCACAGGCTGCGGGCGACAAGGACAAGGCTTCCGAGATTCTCCTCGATGCCGGCCGCAAGCTCGACAAGGCCGCCAGCAAGGGCGTCATCCACAAGAACCAGGCCGCCAACAAGAAGTCGGCACTGGCTCTCGCAGTCAACAAGCTCTGATCTCGTACTGAGCTCGATCGAGCCCGCTGCATCCGACGAGGACGCAGCGGGCTTTGTCGTGCGCCGGGCACCCCGCTAGCGGTCACCCAACGAGGCGACCTCGGCGACAGCTCGCTCCACCGCGTAGTCCGCGTCCGCTGCTTGGCCTTTGACGTCGGCGTTCAGCTGCGCCACCACGCGCAGGGCCTGCGCTATCGAGCGGCCGTTCCAGCCGCGCGCTTGGCCCTGCGCCTTCTTGATTTTCCAGGGCGGCATTCCCAGTTCGCCTGCCATCCGGAACGGGTCACCGCGACCGGCCGAGCCGACGAGCGCGATGGTGCGCACGGCATCGGCGAGCGCATCCGCGAGAAGAACGTGGGCCACTCCCCGGTGCATCGCCCACCGCAAGGCTTCGAGAGCGCCGGCTCGATCACCGATGACGGCCTTGTCCGCGACGTCGAATCCCGATACCTCCGCCTTGCCCGAGTAGTACCGACGCACGGCGGCCAGATCGACTTTGCCTCCGGTATCGGAGACCAACTGCGAACACGCCGAGGCCAATTCGCGGAGTTCGTTACCGACGGACTCGACGACAGCCTCGATCACCTCGCCGCTGACGCGGACGTCCGCCGCGCGAAACTCGCCTCGGACAAAATCGATCCGCTCGGCCGGTTTGGTGAGCTTGACGCATTCGTGGACCTGAGCCCCGCATTTCTGGAGGGCACCGACCATCGCTTTGGCGCGGCCGCCGCCGGAATGCATGACCACCACGACGGCACCCTCGGGTGGATCGGTAGCCGCGTCGAGCACCAGAGCGACTGCATCCTTACCGGCCTCGGCCGCCGCCTCGAGTACGACGACACGATCTTCGGCGAACAGCGACGGACTCAGCAGTTCGGCGAGCTCGGGAGCACTTGCGTCACCGGTACGCAGCCGGGTCACCGGGAGGTCCTCCCCCGGGATCGCCGCATTCGCACGCACCTGCGTCACGATCGCGGCCACCGCACGATCCATCAATAGTTCCTCGTCGCCGAGTACCAGATGCAGAGGAGCCACACTCGAAGTCACGACCATGATCGTGCCATGCGCCGCCGACACCACGGACATCCGCTTCGGACCGTCACTCACCACACGACGTGGGCCGTCCACAGCGCCAGAAGTGCAATCGCGAGCGAGGCCGACACCCAGCGGAACAACGCCCATCGCAGCGCGCCCAGGAGCACGACAGTGCCGACGATCGCCGCCGCGATTCCACGGACACCCTCCGGAACGACGATCGATGCTGCCGGCACCGACGCCGCACGCTCGGCCACCGTGATCAACCACCACAACGGTGCGGACGCCAGCTGCGCCGTCATTTCGGCGAGCGAGGTACTGACCACAGCCAACACCGCAGTCACGATGCCCACCACGGTGATGGGAGCGACCACCGGCGAGACCAGTACGTTCGCAACCACACCCACCACGCTGAACGTTCCCGCCATTGCCGCGACGACGGGTGCCGTCACCACGTGGGCCGCCGCGGCGACCGCCACCACCTCCGCAGCTGCCCGGGGCCATCCTCGGGCCCGCAGCCAGTCCACCCAGATCGGTGCCACCAGCACCAGCCCCGCGGTGGCGAACACAGACAACACGAATCCGACGTCCACGGCGAGCCGCGGCCACCACCCGAGTAGTGCCAACACCGCGCCGCACAAGGCCGGGACCGCTTGCTTCCGTCTGCCGGTCACCAAGGCCAGCAAACCGATCGACCCCATCACCGCGGCGCGCAACACGCTGGGGGACGGTCGGGCCACGACGACGAAGGCGATCAGAACGACGAAGGCAATCGTGACGGTGGCGCGAGGCCCTATCCCTATGCCGCGCAACACCAACAGCACGGCACCGATCAGGATCGAGAAGTTCGCACCCGACACCGCCGTCAGATGCGTCAAGCCCGCGGCTCGGAAGTTCTCGACTACCTGCTCGTCCAATCGTGAGACATCGCCCACGACGAGGCCCGGCAGTAGACCTGCCCGGTCCGACGGGAGCGAATTCTGCGCCACGTCTGCCAGATTCGAGCGAAACGAGCCCGCCGCCGACGAGACCGGTCCGGGCTCACCTACTGCCACCGGCGGACCGGTCGTTCGGATGACGGCCACGGTCATATCGGACCTGGCGGGCACCCCGAGCCGGCCTCGGACCGTGATCTGCTGGCCCGGAAGTAGTGCCGACCATGTCGACTCCGGCGCCACGACCGATACCCGGCCGCCGACGTAGAGCGCCTCGCCGCCGACATCGACGCGGGTCATCTCCGCCTGCAACATCACCATCGGCGGCCCGGGCGCGGGTAGGCGTCGCGGATCTTCTTCGAGATCGACCACTGCCGTGATCCATGCCCGATTCTGCGCGGCCGCAGCCACTGGATGCTCCGCCACCGAGCGCATCTGGAGCCAGATCGCACCGCCGAAACACAACGCCACGACGATCACCGCGGCCGCCCCGGACCACACGTGTCTCGCAGTGTCCGCTCGACCCGTCGAGATCCTGTGCAGCACAACGGCTCCCAGCACCACGATCGCGCACGTCACCACCGTGGCCGTCACCGCCGCGCTCGGACCGGCGAGAATACCGGTCGCAGTGATAGACCAGGATGCCGCCGCCGCAGGAATCAGGCGGATGTCGAAAGGAACTGGTTCCTCCGAGTCCGTCGACGACGGCACCCCGGTCACGAGACTCGGACCAGGTCGCGAATCTTGGTGAGCCGGCCCGGGCCGATACCGTCGACCTCGGCGAGCTGATCGACCGATACGAAGCGGCCGTTCGTGTCTCGCCAGCTCACGATCGACGTTGCCGTCACCGGTCCCACACCGGGCAGCGCATCCAATTCTGCGACCGTGGCCGTATTGAGGTCCACTGCTCCGCCGGCGGCCGGGCCCGCCTGGTCCGTCGTCGAACCGGCAACTCCGCCCGGCCCTGCGCCCTGACCCGACGTGGTGCCGCTGACCGGAGGGGCCGCCGGAGCCGGCACGAGCCCCACGACGATCTGATCGCCGTCCGACACCCGAGCTGCCATGTTCAGCGCCAACAGATCGGCACCCTCCACGGCCCCTCCCGCTGCGGCCAAGGCGTCGGCGATGCGCGAGCCCGGTTGCAGCCGAACGAGACCGGGATGCGCGACGAGTCCGACGACACTGACGACAAGTTCTGTTTCCGCGACCGGTGCCGTCACAGCCGTCTTGTCCGGCGACCGGCCCGACGACCCGGATTCGGACATCGTTGAGTCCGGCGCGCGGGTATCGGCGGCGTCGGTGGAGACCACCGCCAGTGGCGGTGCGGGCGCAGGCGTCGGCGCATCTCGAAACACCGCGAAGCCGGCGACGAGGACCACGAACACACCCGCCGCCGCCAACGCCTTCACACCGGGTCGGCCGGGATCCACCCGCGCGAATCGCCACCGCTGCGGTAGCAACGACGACCATGGTGATTCGGGACGCTGCGCGGCAGGAAGCAGCCACTCCGGATCGGGACGCACGACGCCGTCCTGTGGTTGCCCGATCGGCGGCTCGCCCTGGGGGTCATCGAATTCGTCGACTCGGCGCGGCTCGGCGCGCGCGGAATCATTCTGCCTCCGCACGGAATTCAATCGTGCCACCGTGTGTGCCCGATCGTCGTCGCCGCCCATGTCTCAGGACGCTAGCGCCTTCCGGACGAACCCGACCGGGGCGAACGGTGGTCGCGAACTGCCCTGTGCACAACCGAGAGTCTGTGGATGACGCGGCTCGATACGCCCTACCGATGACCAGGAGCGACGACTACGCCGACGGCACCGGGACCGACGTGTGCACCGAGCACCGCACCGAACGGCAGCACGTCGACGCTGGTCAGGTCCGGGATACGCGCCATCAGCATGGCTGAGACGTCCTCGGCTCGCTCGGCGCACTGCATATGATGCACAGCCACGACAACCCCGGATTGCGTACCGATGTCGGCCGCCGCGGCAGCTGCCGCGTCCACCAGCTTGCTCAGTGCTTTCGAGGAGGTTCGCGTCTTCTCGCGCAACACCAGCGCACCATCGCTGATGTGCAGCACCGGCTTCATCGCCAGGGCCGTACCGAGCAGGGCTGCGGCAGTGCCGATACGGCCGCCGCGGCGCAGGTGATCCAATCGATCGACGACGATGAAACATCTCGACGACGCAGACCTGCGAACAGCATTGTCGTAGACCTCGTCGAGTCCGGCTCCACCCGCTGCGGCATACGCTGCTGCCAGCGCCGGGTAGCCCAATCCCATTCCGGCAGAACCGGAATCGACAACCTTCACCAACGATCCGATCTGCTCGGCGGCCTGCCGCGCAGCCTCCCAGGTGCTCGACAGGCCCCGGGAGATGTGCAGTGCGACGACGCCCGCCCCGCGACTGCGTTCGAGAGCTGCGGCATAGACCTCGGTCAGCTCGCCCGGAGACGCCCCCGCGGTCGTCACCGGCTTTCCGTCGGTCGATTGTTCGGGAATCTCGTCGATACCCTCACGATGGTCGACGCCGTCCACCAACACATGCAGCGGTGCCACCGTGATACCGCACTCGGCGGCTATGGACGCGGGCAGGCAGGACGACGAATCGGTGACGACGGCGACGGTCATGGGTGCCGGATCGCTGCCGCCGCTGCCACCGGTCGCAACACCGTCAGCATTGCGTCGGCCACGGCCACGTGTGCATCCCAACCCCAGTGGATTCCGTCGGGGTTGGCGTTCTCGGACTCGATGTTCGGACGAACTGCCTCCGCGAGATCGACCATCGGAACACCGTTTTCGTCGCTCCAGGCACGCAGCGCTCGTACCGCGGGCTCGCGCCCCGAATGCACCCGCCCGTAGGCGTCGCACCGATGCACCGACGGATAGGTACCGATGACGGGCAATTCCGGCCGCACGTAGGCCAATGCGGCGCGGGTCTGCTCGAGGTAGTCGACACTCAGTCGCGGCGGAAGCGCCACCGGCCAACCCAGATGCGACAGGACCGGCTGCACCGCTTGATAACCCGCGCGAACGACCCGCCGAAGTGCGGGCGGACGGATGTAGCGGATCTGCTCACGCAACGCGGTCGGTAGCGGCGACGGCAACGAGTCCATGCCGCCGATTCCGAGTACGACGGCACCGGCCCGCGGTATCACCGCCCACACTCGCGGATCCTGGGTCAGAGCCCACCACGCATCGCGGCTCGTCCAGCCGATGCGGGCTACCAGCTCGACATCCCAATCCAGCTCTGCAGCAACGATATTGGGCCACAGCCGAGGATCGTCGACCGGCAGCCCGCCCTCGGGTCCGTAATAGCTCAGCGAGTCCGCCAGCACGAGCAGCACGGGGCGCGCGGCGGCCTCCTCAGAGGACGTCACTGGCCACCCGCGCCGAGGCGTTCCAGACGTCGAGCCGCCAGGACGGGTTGTCGCCGGGTCCGTGCGCACCGAGCTGTACCCAGCTGGTGTTGGCGAGGCCGCCGAGCACCGGCCAGCGATCGGTCGGCAGTGCGAGCAACGCTGCGGTCAGGGCAGCGATCAACCCTCCGTGCGCCACGAGCACCAGTGGTCGCTGGTCGCCGTCGGCACCCCACTCGGGGACGCCGCCGAGGAGCTCACGCACCAGCGGCACGCTGCGGTTCGCAACGTCGATGCGACTTTCCCCACCGGGCGGGGCGACGGTTGCGTCGGCACGCCAGGCCGGACGCGCCCCGGGGGCGATGTCGTCCACCTCGGTGTGGGTGAGTCCCTGCCAGTCGCCGAGATGTGTCTCCCGCAGCCGCTCGTCCGTGGACACCGGGACTCCAGCCGCGTCCCCGAGAGCTTCCGCAGTGTCGAGAGCGCGCTTGAGATCGGACGAGACGATGCGGATGGGCGCGCGGACAGCCAATTCGGCCGCAGCCGTCTTCGCCTGACTGCGGCCCAGCTCGGACAGATCGGTATCGAGCTGGCCCTGCATACGGTCGGTGGCGTTGTAGTCAGTCTGACCGTGGCGAAGCAGGATGAGCCGCCGGATCATTGCTCCGGTTCCGGTGTCGGATGCTGACCGAGGCCCGGAACCTCGATCGTCGGGCAGTCCTTCCACAGTCGCTCGAGCGCATAGAAGTTGCGCTCTTCGTTGTGCTGGACGTGCACCACGATGTCGGAGTAGTCCAGCAGCGCCCAGCGGCCCTCTCTGGTACCTTCGCGACGCACCGGCTTATGTCCGGCCTCACGAAGCTGGTCCTCGATGTTCTCCACGATCGAGTTGACCTGACGCTCGTTGGGCGCGGAGGCGATCACGAAGCAATCGGTGATGTAGAGCTGGTCGGAGACGTCGAGGATCACCACGTCGCTGGCCAGTTTGTCGTCGGCTGCGAGCGCGGCGATACGCGCCATCTCGGCGGCTTCGGCTGTTGCAGTCACTTCGGTGTACTCCCACTCGTATGGCTCGGGTTCGCGGTCACTGCGCTGGTGACCGACCCGGCCGGTTGCTTCTTCTGTGGCGCCGGTTCCGACATGGTGACGGATCCGTCGAGGCGCTGCGCGCCCCGTGGTCGATAGAGGTTCCTCTTCGAGATGTATTGCACGACGCCGTCCGGGACGAGGTACCAGACCGGCCGATTTTCACCGGCACGACGTCGGCAGTCCGTCGACGATATCGCGAGTGCCGGGATTTCCATCAATGTGAGAGTGTCGGCGGGCAACGATCGTAGATGGTTGGCCAGATGATCGACGCCGAGCTCGAACCCCGGCCGCGTCACTCCGACGAACTTCGCGAGCTCGAAGAGCTCCTCCCAGTTCTGCCACGTCAAAATGGACTCGAGCGCATCGGCACCGGTGATGAAGTACAACTCGGCATCGGGGTGCTGCGCTCGAAGATCCCTCAGGGTGTCGACGGTGTAGGTCGACTTTTCTCGGTCGACGTCGACCCGGCTCACCGAGAACCGAGGATTCGACGCGGTGGCGATGACCGTCATCAAGTAGCGGTCCTCGGCCGGGCTGACCGACCGGCCCTCCTTCTGCCACGGGGTCCCGGTGGGAACGAAGATGACCTCGTCCAGACCGAACGTGGCCGCCACCTCGCTCGCAGCCACGAGGTGACCGTGGTGAATGGGGTCGAAAGTGCCGCCCATGACCCCCAACCGGAGAGTCGGCGTGGTGTTCGTGTCCTCACCGGGGCCGGATTCGTGCTGCACAACCGACGATTCTACGTCCGTGGCAGCGACGCCGGTTACACGCCTCATACCGGCAACAGTCGTGAGACCACCGTCGCGAGCTGTTGGGCCGACCGACACTCGTGCATCGCAATCACGTCCGCATACACCTTGGCCGCCGAATCACCGGATCCCCACTGAGATTTGGGCTCGGGGTTGAGCCAGTAGGCGTGCTTGGCCACCGAGACGATTCGGGCCAACGCCGGCAGCTTCGGTTCGCGATAGTTCGTCCGGGCATCGCCCAGAACGAGAACCGAACTGCGGCTGGTGATGACCTGCGCGTACTTCTCGTCGAACGTCGTCAGGGCATGCCCGTAATCCGAATGACCGTCGTAGGTCACGAGGTCCGCTTCCCGCACGATCCGGCTCATGGCTGCCCCGAGGTCTGCCCCGGAATCGAAGAACCGCGTCACCTCGTCGGTGGAGTCGACGAACGCAAAGATTCGCACCCGGGAGAACTGTTCACGAAGAGCGTGCACCAGCAGCAGGGTGAAGTTGCTGAATCCGGCCACCGACCCCGAGACATCGCACAGCACAACCAGTTCCGGCCGGGCACGACGCGGCTTACGCTCCACCAGATCGATGGGAATACCGCCGGTCGACATGGATTTGCGCAGCGTGCGTCGCAGATCGATGGAGCCGTGCCTGCTTCGACTGCGGCGCACCGCAAGTCGCGAGGCCAGCAACCGCGCCAGCGGTGCGACATTACGCCGCAATGCAACCATCTCCGCGTCCGAAGCACGCAGGAAATCGACTTCCTCCGCCAGTTTCGGCACGCCGTAGCTCGCTACCCGGTCGCGGCCCAGTTTCTCGGCCGACCGTCGCCTCGTCTCGCTCTCGACCATCTTGCGTAGGTCGGCAATGCGTTGCGCTGCAGTACGTTTGGCCACCTCCGACTCGTAGTCGTCGGTGGGCCGATCCGGCGCGTCGTCACTCCGGCCCAGCAGGCCGTCGAGGATCTTGCGAAGCAGCGTGTCGGGAGCAACATCACGCAACGCCTGATAGGCCGAGAACGACGGCCCGTTCGAAGACTTGTACTGACCGAGCTCTTCGACCATCTGGGCCGCCAGCATCTGGGTCAGTTCGGCCGCCTCCGCCGAGTCGTCCGAGAGCAGTTCGACGATCAGTTCACGCAACGCATCGATATCGACCTCGCCTGTCTCGGTGCGAGGCAGCGCGGTGTCGATCTGCCCCGAATCCCTGGTACCCGATGCCACCGGAAACCACAGGTCGAACAACGCGTCGAACACCCCGCGGTGCGTCGGACGTCGCAGCAGCGCGCAGGCCAGCCCCTCGCGGACCGCTTCTCGGTCCAACAGATCCAACACCGCCAGCACGCGTCCGGCATCGACGGTCTCCGACGGCCCCACCGAGATCCCACGCTTACGCAACGCCTCGACGAAACCGACGAGATGCCCGGGAATTCCGTGTGGGGCGAGCATGTCAGTTCAGCCGCAGTTCGGCGGCGGCGCGCACCTGATCCGACTGATGCTTGAGCACGACTCCGAGCGTCGACCGGACCGCGTCGTCGTCGAGGGTGTCCATGCCGAGGGCCAGGAGTGTGCGACCCCAGTCGATCGTCTCGGCCACCGACGGCAACTTCTTGAGCTGCATCCCTCGGAGCACGCGGACGGTCTTGATCATCTGCTCCGCGATCGCCTCGGGCAGTTCGGGAACGCGGCTGGCCAGGATTCGACGCTCGAGGTCCGCGTCGGGGAAGTCGAGGTGCAGGAACAGGCAGCGGCGCTTGAGAGCTTCCGACAGTTCGCGCGTGGCATTGGACGTCAACACGACGAACGGGGTGCGCTCCGCCGTGATCGTGCCCAGCTCGGGAATGGTGATCGCGAAGTCGCTGAGCACCTCGAGCAGCAGGCCCTCGATCTCGACATCTGCTTTGTCGGTCTCGTCGATCAGGAGCACGGTCGGCTCGGTTCGGCGAATGGCCTGCAGCAACGGCCGAGCCAGCAGAAACTCCTCGGAGAACACGTCGAGCTTCGTCGAGTCCCAGTCGGCACTCGAGCCGGATTGGATACGCAGGATCTGTTTGGCGTGGTTCCACTCGTACAGAGCCCTCGCCTCGTCGACGCCCTCGTAGCACTGCAGTCGCACCAGTTCGGCTCCGGTCGACTGCGCGACCGCGCGCGCCAATTCGGTCTTGCCGACTCCGGCGGGACCCTCGATCAACAGCGGCTTGCCGAGGCGATCGGCGAGAAAGACCGATGTGGCCGTGGCCTTGTCGGCCAGATACCCCGTCTCGGCCAGACGGGCCTGAACATCGTTCACGCTCGCGAACAACGGTGGTGTCGTCGGTAGGGCACGGTCCACGTCACAACTCCTGGAAGATCGGGTCTGGCGGGTCGAGTGGCTGCAGGCCGGTCAGACGGGTCTGACGTGCCCGTCGCCCCACACCGTCCATTTGGTCGAGGTCAGCTCGGGCAGGCCCATGGGGCCGCGGGCGTGCAGCTTCTGGGTGGAGATGCCGATCTCGGCACCGAAGCCGAACTGCTCGCCGTCGGTGAACGCGGTGGAGGCGTTGACCATCACGGCAGCCGCGTCGACTCGTCGGGTGAATTCGCGCGCAGCACCGATGTCCGACGCGACGATCGCCTCGGTATGGCCGGTGCCGTATCGGTCGATGTGGCCGATTGCCTCGTCGATGCCGTCGACCACCTTCAGCGCGATGTCGAGCGAGAGGTATTCCTGCGACCAATCGTCGTCGCCTGCAGGAACCAACCCCGGCAGATCACCGTGCACCGTGACACTGTGCATCTGGAACGCCTGCAACAACCTCGGCACCATGGTCTCGGCGATCGCGGCATCGACCAGCACCGTTTCGGCGGCGTTGCACACGCTCACCCGGCGGGTCTTGGCGTTGAGCACGATCTTCTCGGCCGTCTCCGCGTCGGCGGAGGAATGCAGATAGACGTGGCAGTTACCCACCCCGGTCTCGATGGTGGGAACCGTGGCATCACGCACGACCGCGGCGATCAGACCCGCTCCCCCACGCGGGATCACGACATCCACCAGCCCGCGGGCCTGAATGAGGTGGGTGACCGTCGACCGATCAGCACTACCGAGCAGTTGTACGGCCGATTCCGGCAGCCCGTGGCTCGTGAGCGCACCCTGCAGCGCCTCGACCAGGGCTGCGTTCGACTGCGCCGCGGACGAGGACCCCCGCAGCAGCACTGCGTTCCCGGATTTGAACGCCAGACCGAACGCGTCGACGGTCACGTTGGGACGCGCCTCGTAGACCATGCCCACGACGCCCAGCGGAACCCGCATCTGCCTGATCTCGAGCCCGTTGGGGAGCGTCGATCCGCGGATGACCTCGCCGATCGGATCGGGTAGGCCCGCCACCTGCCGCAGCCCGGCGGCAATACCGTCGATGCGCGGTGCCGTCAGCCGCAGCCGATCGAGCAGACCCTCGTCCGTTCCCGCAGCGCGGGCGATCTCGATGTCGGCGGCGTTGGCTGCGAGCACCGGCTCCGCTGCGGCCAGCACGGCGTCGGCCGCGGCATGCAGCAGCGAATCCTTCTCCGCAGTGGTCAGCAACGCCAGTGCACGTGAAGCGACGCGGGCTCGGCGAGCAGCCGAGTGCACGTTCTCGCGCTCGTCGGCAGAGGACGGCACCGAAGCGGCCGAGACGGAAGCAGTCATGCACTACACACTAATAGGGCCGGGGAATGAAGCTGCATCTCCACGTCGTTGCAGCACAGCGTGGACATCGCCGACGTCACCGACGTCGAGACCGACAGACCGGAGGAACCACCTGTGAGTGCCCTGTTCGAGCCCCTGACATTGCGCGAGCTCACCTTTCCCAACCGGGTATGGATGGCACCGATGTGCCAGTACTCGGCCGACGAGACGGGCGAGAACGTCGGCGTCGCGGGCGACTGGCATCGCACCCACCTGGTGAGCCGCGCGATCGGCGGAGCCGGCCTGATCATCACCGAGGCCACAGCGGTCAGCCCCGAGGGCCGAATCAGCCCGTCGGACCTGGGCATCTGGAACGACACACAGGCCGACGCACTGGCCGAGATCGTCACCGAGATCTCGTCCTTCGGTACCGTGCCGGGCATCCAGCTGGCGCATGCGGGCCGGAAGGGCTCGACGGCGGCTCCCTGGCTCGGTGGCACATCACTGCCCGCCGAGGATCCCCGGAGCTGGGAAACCGTGGGCCCGAGCGCCGTACCGTTCGGTCGTTACGCGACACCACGGGAAGCGACAGCCGACGACATCGCAAAGATCGTCGACGATTTTCGTAACGCTGCGCAGCGCGCACTGAAGGCCGGGTTCCAGGTAGCCGAGATACACGGCGCGCACGGATACCTCCTGCACCAATTCCTCTCGCCTGCCAGCAACACGCGCACCGACGCCTACGGCGGCGACTTCGCGGGACGGACTCGCCTGCTGATCGAGGTGGTCGACGCGGTCCGTGAGGTGTGGCCGGCCGAGCTTCCGGTGTTCGTCCGTCTGTCGGCAACGGACTGGCTCGACGAACCCGAGAAGTCCGATGCTGCAGCCGACTTGGAAGCTCCGAGTTGGACCTCTGATCAGACTGTCGCGCTGGCGCAGATACTCACCGAGCACGGCGTGGATCTCGTCGATACGTCCACCGGCGGGAACGTACGCGCCGAGATTCCGGTCGAACCCGGCTACCAGGTGCCGTTCGCACGGCGTATCCAGAACGAGACCACGATGCCGGCCGCAGCGGTGGGGATGATCACCGAACCGAAACAGGCCGAGGACATCGTTTCGCTCGGCGAGGCGACTGCGGTGCTCCTCGCCCGTGAGCTGCTGCGCGATCCGTACTGGCCACGGCGCGCGGCCCGCGAACTCGGAGTGGAGATGGCACCGGCAGTGGCACCGCAGTACGAGCGGGCCTACTGACAGTCACATCACGAGACCGGTCACACCACGAAACCGAGCTTCTTGTCGACGACGTTGCGCAGCTGTTCGCCGCGGAAGTATCGCTGCACGTTGTCGACGAAGACGTCGGCGAGACGACTCTTCCACCCCGACGCGTCCCCGCTCATGTGCGGAGTGACGACCACGTTCTCGGCCGCCCACAGCGGGTGGTCGGCCGGGAGCGGCTCGGTCTCGAAGACGTCGAGCGCAGCCCCGGCGAGGTGTCCCGAATTGAGATGTGTGAGCAGGGCATCGGTGTCGAGTAGCTCGCCGCGACCGACGTTGATCACCCTGGATCCGGGCTTCATCGCGGCCAACACGGAATCGTCGACCAGGCCCCTCGTCTGTTCGGTCAGCGGGGCAACCAGAACCAGGTAGTCGGCCCGCCCTACTTCGTCCACCAGATCATCACTGGCGTACACGGTGCCGAAGTCTCCGTCGCCGCCTCGCGCTGTTCGACCCACACCGGAGACCGACATTCCCACAGCACTCAGCAGAGTCGCGATGGCACGCCCGATTGCTCCGGTGCCCACGATCATCACGTGTGCACCGTCGATGCGTTCGGTCTCGCGGTGCTGCCAGGTCTTCGAATGCTGCAGTGTGCGCGAACGTTCGGAGTCCTTGGCGAACGCGAGGATCTGGGCCAGCACGAACTCCGCGATAGGTCGGTCGAACACTCCACGCGAATTGGTCACGACCACATCGGATTCCACCAGCTCGTCGAACATCAACGAGTCCACGCCGGCAGCGGCGATATGGATCCACTTCAGCGATCCGCAGCGCGGCCACGCGGATTCGACTGCAGGCGAGAAGAAGTCCCACAGCAGCAACGCGTCTGCGCCGTCGACTGCATCCGCCAGGGTGTCGGCCGTGGCGTATCTGACGTCGGCGATCTTCTCGACGGGCTCGAGACCCTCGGGAAGATCGCCGGCGTGCAGAACGACGAGAACCGGTGCCACTTCTACTTCTTGTAGCCGACGAGCTCGACGCCGGACGCAGCGACCTCGTCGTCGTTGTCACCGGGGCACTGGGTGCCGCGCAACGACCGGCCGGCGGTTTCGGGCATCAAAAGGATCGGAACGAACGCGATGGCAGCTGCGATCATCATGTACCAACCCGGGATCAGGTTGGAACCCGTTCGGTCGATCAGGAACGTCAGAATCAGCGGTGCGGTGCCACCGAAGAGCGCCGTGGAGACGTTGTATCCGATGGCGAACGCTCCGTAGCGCACCTGGGTGGGAAACAGTGCGGGCAGCGTCGACGACACGCAGGAGCACATGATGACCAGCAACACGCCGAGACCGAGCAGGCCGATGCTCTGGCCGATCAGGCCGGTGTTGATGATCAACAGAAACAGCGGGACGCTGAAGACGAAGTACCCCACACAGGCGACCAGCAGCAACGGCTTTCGGCCCACCCGGTCGGACAGAGCGCCGATGGGGTTGATGATCAACATCATGATGATCATGATGGCCACGAGAGTGAAGTTGGACTGAGTCGTGCTGTGCCCCAACGTGTCGCTGAGGTACGAGGGCAAGAACGTGAGCACCGTGTAGTACGCGATGTTGAGCAGCAGCACGAATCCCATCAGAATCAGGATTCGCTGCCAGTACGTCAGGGTGGCCTTGAGGGAGGTGACTGCTCCACCTGCACCTTCTTCGACCGTGCCGCCGTCTTCCTTGGCCTCGGCGAACACCGGAGAGTCCTCGAGCCGGGTCCGCAGCCACAACGCGACGATGCCCAGCGGGAGCGTCACCAGGAACGGGATTCGCCAGCCCCAGGCCTCCATGGTCTCGTCTCCGAGCCCGACGTTGAGCAGGGTGCACAGGGTGGCCCCGCCCACCGTGCCTGCGAGGGTGCCGAATTCGAGGAACGACCCGAAGAATCCGCGGCGCTTGTCGGGCGCGTACTCGGCCATGAACACTGCTGCGCCGCCGTACTCACCGCCGGTGGAGAAGCCCTGCACCAGTCGGCAGACGAGCAACAGCAACGGTGCTGCGATACCGATGGTGTCGAACGTCGGCAGCACACCGATCGCCGCCGTGGCCAACGTCATCATCGAGACGGTCAGGACGAGGACCTTCTGACGACCGATGCGGTCGCCGAGCGGGCCGAGCACGATGCCGCCGATGGGGCGAATGATGAACGACGCGGCCAGCACGGCGAACGTGGAGAGCAGGCTCGCTCCCCCATCGTCCGACGGAAAGAAGTTGGCGGCGATGTAGACGGCCAGGTAGCCGTACACCGCGTAGTCGAACCACTCCACGGCGTTGCCCAGTGCGGACCCGCCGATCGCGCGATGCAGAATTTTCGTTTCGTTCGCGCTGAGTGTGTCGGTACTCGGCGGATATCCGGTCGGCGAAGCTGCCGACCCTGAAGTTTCGGTCACGGTCCAATACCTCTCGCTTTATGACAACGTGGAGCGTCGGTTTGGTACTTCGCAGCGTCCGACTTTACGTCGACGCCGGGCGCACGTCTCGAACAACCCCCTCTTGGAAAACTAAAGACCAGGTGGCGCAGCGATTCTGGTGGCGATCAACGCGTACGCCTTTGCGCTGTCGGTCAATTGCTGCACGGCGACGGACTCGTCCGGCCGGTGCGCCTGGTTTTCGATCTCCCCGGGACCGAGCACGACGGTGCGGATACCCATCTGCTGTGCCACGAAACCACCATCGCACGAAGCAGTCCAGATGTCAGTGAAACCGGCAGATCCGATGTCGCGAACCGATTGCATTGCAGTGGTGACCAATCCATCGTCCGCAGCGGTCAGAAAGCCCGGCATTTCCATCGACACCTCGAGATGTACCTCGATTCCCGAACCGGTGATACCTGCCGCGTCGATGCGCGAACGCAGGTCGTCCACCACCTCCGCAGCGCTCTCGCCGGGTAGCAGCCGACGGTCGACCGTGAGTACGCACCGGTCGGCAACCATCGACGTACCGGTGCCTCCCGTCACGGTGCCCACGTTCCAGGTAGCGGGACCGAGTTCGGCGTGTGGATCCTCGTCCAATTCGATCTGCCAGTCCTCGATGACGGCGACGATGCGGGCGGCAGCGGATATCGCATTGGCACCGTTACGCGGCCGACCTGCATGAGCCGAACGCCCGCGCACGTCGATCTCGATATTCGCGGCTCCTCGGCAACCGACGATGGTCACCAGGTCCGTCGGCTCGGCCACCACGCAACACTGGAAACGACGGGGCCCCGGGTCGGCGACGAATGCTCGAATACCCAAGCCCGTGTCTTCCTCGTCCACCAGACACGCCAACGTCATCGGGAAGCGATCTGCAAGACCGGCACGGTTCACCGCATCCATAGCGGCCACCACTGCGGCCACTCCCCCCTTCATGTCGCATGCTCCCCGTCCGACCATGCGCCCCTCTCGCACGACCGCGGTGAACGGATCCGTCGTCCAGCCCGTGCCCGCCGGAACGACGTCGGAGTGGCCGACGAACAGGACCCCGGGGGTGTCATCGGGTCCGATCGAGGCGATCACGTTCGGTCTGCCGGGAGCGACCTCGATCGTGCGAACGTCGAATCCCAGTGCGCGACATCGCTCCGCGAGTATTTTCGCGCATTTTTCTTCGGTGTCGCCCGGATTTTCACCGCCCGCCTCGATCAACGCGGCTGTGAGAGAAACGATCTCGTTCTCATCGACGGCGTCGAGCAGAGACTGCTGGGCACTCGGAACGGTCATCGCGTGGGGTCGGAGGCGAGCAGATGCTTCGATTTTTCCACCGCGACGGCCAACCGCCTGATGCCTTCCTCGATGCGCTCGGGTGTCGACGAGGCGAAGCACAGCCGTAGCGAATCGTGAAACTTGCCGCCCACCGACAACGCCGGTCCTGGAATGTAGGCAACACCCTCGGCCAGTGCGGTTTCGAACAGATCCTGCGTCGAGAAATCGTGGTCGTTTCCACGCAATGTCGCCCACAGGAAGAAGCCCCCGTCGGGATCCGTGGTGGACATCGCGTCACCGAAGTGTGTCGCAATGCTGTTCTGCATCGCCATCTTTCGCGGTAGGTACACCGCAGCCAGCGACCGCAGGTGCTCCTCGAGCAGCCCGCGCCGGATGTACTCGGCCACCATCCTCTGGGCCGGAAGATTCGTACAGGTGTCCATCGCCTGCTTGGCGTTGACGATCAACCGACGCGCTTCGGGGGCCGCGTCCACCCACCCCACGCGCAGACCGGGAGCGATCATCTTCGAGAAGGTCCGCACCGAGAAGATCAGCGGATCGTTCGGACTCAGCGCCCCGAAACTCGGAATCGGGTCCCCCGAGAAACGCAGCAGGCCATAAGGATCGTCGTCGAGAATCACCGAACCCCATCGGTGTGCCAACTCGATCAACAACAGTCGACGCTCGAGCGAGAGCGTGACCCCGGACGGATTCTGAAAGTTGGGAATCACGTAGATCATCTTCGGTAGACGCCCGGCTCGCTCGACGAGTTCGGGTAACGCCTCGACGATCAGACCGTCACTGTCCATCGGTGCCTCGAGAATGTCGCCGCCGTAGCTCAACACGGTGGCAGTTCCGTTGGTGTACGTGGGACTTTCGACGATGACCAGATCACCGGGATCGACGAACAGCTTGCAGGCGATGTCGAGACCCTGCATGCCGCCCGAGGTGATGACGACCCGATCCTCGGACGTGGGTTCGCCGACGGACTCGAGATACGCCAACAACGCGTCGAGCAGACCCGGATCACCCTCGGTGGCACCGTAATCGAAGGCGTCCGCTGTGAGGACACTGCCGGCGATCTCGGTGAACGCGGCAGCCGGAACCGTCTCGGCTGCAGGAGATCCCATCGCGAACCTGACGATGTCGTGTTTCTGGGCAGCGAGAAGCGATGTCGACGAGTCGATCACCGATCCCACCAGTTGGTCGGTGCGCAGGGCCCAGGGAATGGCAGGAGTGGAGCCCGCGGAACGACCCTTCTGGGCGGGAGTGGAGCCCGCGGAACGACTCGGGGTGGCAGGAGTGGAGCCTGCGGAACGACCCTTCTGGGCAGGAGTGGAGCCTGCGGTGGAGGTGGTCATGTCTCACTCCTTCGTCAGTAGTTCTCGGGGGTATGCGGTGAATGTTTCGACGCCGGTGTCGGTGACTCGGACTGCTTCGGACACCTCGTATCCGTAGTCGTCCATCCACATTCCGCCGATGATGTGAAAGGTCATGTTCTCGGCCAGGACGGTCTCGTCGTCGGTGCGTAGGCTCACCGTGCGCTCGCCCCAGTCGGGGGCGTACGCGACGCCGATCGAGTAGCCGATGCGCGAGGGTTTGTGGAGGCCATGCTTGGCCAGGCTGGTGTTCCATACCTGAGCCAGCTCGGTTGCGGTGACCCCGGGGCGGACCGTTGCCAGTACCTCGTTCAGCGCTTCACCGGTGGATTCCGCGAGGTATTTCAGACGCGGACTCGGCTTGCCGAGCACGATCGTGCGGGCCATCGGAACGTGGTACCGCCGGAACACGCCGGCCAGTTCGACGACGGTGGTCTCGCCGCGTACGAACCGTTGATCCGACCACGTCAGGTGCGGAGTGTCCGCTCCTGCCCCGGTCGGCAGCATCGGCACGATGGCTGGGTGATCGCCGCCGAAGTCGGCAGTGCCGCGTACCTGTGCGTTCATGATGGCGGCAGCGGCATCGCACTGCCGTTCCCCTACCGAAATTGCTTGGTGCGCAGCAGACATCGCGGCCTCGCACACCGTCGCCGCACCGCGCATCAACGCGATCTCGGCCGGCGACTTGACCACGCGGATCCAATTGACCAACTCGTACGAGTCGGTGAATCGGTACTCGGGTAGCGATTTGACCAGCGCTTCGAAGGCTTTGGGGCTGAAGTAGTACGAGTCCATCTCCAGTCCCACTTGACCGTGCTCGAAGTTGTTGACCAACCCCAACTCTCGTAGCTTGGCGGCTACCCAGACGAACGGGTGGGTGTCTCTGCGCTGAACGAACGTCTCCGGGTATCCGAAGGTGTGGTCCTGCGGCAACCACGACGTACGGAACGCACCGTTGGCATCCATCTCGCGAGCGAAGAAGTACAGCTCGCCGTCCAGCGGCACGTACAGCATCTGCGGGGTATAGAACGAGAGTGCGTTGTAGCCCAGCAGATAGTAGAGATTCGCGGGGTCGGTGACGATCAGCGCAGTCAGGTTCTGCGACGCCATGCGCTGACGGACGGCTGCGAGCCGGTCGGCGTATTCCTCGTCGGTGAACGTGATGGGCGTGCTGTTCGGTACGTCCGGGTAGCGAGCCAGGCCGGGAGCAGCCCGTCCTGGAGTCTGCGCGGGTCCGATTGCGGTGACGTAGGCATCGTCGGATGAGGCGTTCACGGGCACCCCCTTCGGGAGGTCTTTTAGTAGATTGTTGACAATCAGGCTATCCGCAGGTGCCGGTGGGGAGCAAGGGCTGCCGTGTTAAAGCTGTGTTGCGCCCGAAGGCTCTACCCGGGTGTGGCGAGTACGGATTGCTCGGCCTGCTCGTCGACCATGGCTCGCGTCAGATCGTGCACGGCGGTGTCCATGTGTTCGTGGACGCCATTCTCGAGCGCATCCCAATCCGATCCCAGCAGCAGATCGACGATCAGCTGATGTTCCTCGACCAGGGCTTCGGGACGGTAGTAAGCAGTTTCGAGATTTGCCATGCAAATGCGTGCCTCGGCCGCCAGCGTGGCGTACATACGAGACATCCGACTGTTTCTCGTGGCCGCTACCAGGGCAGTGTGAAAGGCAAGGTCGCGTTCGGCGAGGCCACGCCAATCCGCCCGATCGATGAAAGGCTGCATCTGCATCACGATGGCCGAGAGTTCGTCTGCGGTCTTGATCAGCTGGGCACGATCTCCATGTACCAGAGTCCATGCCGCACCGACCTCGATCGCTGCACGCGACTGGTAGATCTCGGCGACGTCGCCGCTGCTGAGCTCGACGACGAACACACCGCGGTTGCGGTAGCTGACGAGCAGTCCCTCCTGATTCAGACGCTGCAACGCCTCTCGCACGGGGCCACGTGAAATCTCCAGCTCCGCCGCGACATTCGCCTCGTTGATCTGTTCTCCGGGCGCGTAGGACCCGTCGATGATGCGATCGCGAATCTGATCCGCGATCACCATCGACGTGTTGCGTGCGTCGATCGGTGTCAGGCGTCTCGAACCGGGCATGATCAGAACCTTCCTCAGCTGCGGGGAATCGCGAAGTATTTGTACTCCAGAAACTCGTCTATTCCGACTTTCCCGCCCTCGCGGCCGAGTCCCGATTGTTTGACACCACCGAACGGGGCTGCCGGATTCGACACCAACCCGGTGTTGAGCCCCACCATGCCCACCTCTAGGCGCTCCCCCATTCGCAGAGCCCGATCGATGTCCTGGGTGAACACGTATCCGACCAGTCCCCATTCGGTGTCGTTGGCCAGCGCGACGACCTCGTCCTCGGTGTCGAAGGGAACGATGGCGGCCACCGGTCCGAATATTTCCTGGGACATCAGATCCGATTCGGTATCGACATCGGTCAGGACGGTCGGTGGGTAGAAGTAGCCCGGCCCGTCCGGGGCCGCACCACCGACGACGGCGCGGGCACCGCGCGCGAGAGCATCGTCGACCAGAGCCTGGACCTTGCCCCGGCCTGCGTCGTCGATCAGCGGCCCCACCTCGGTCCCGTGAGAAGCGCCCGCGCCCACCCTCAGCGCGCCCATTCGGTCGGCCAAAGCATCCGAAAAGCGTTGTGCCACACTGCGGTGAACGAAGAACCGGTTCGCTGCGGTACATGCTTCGCCCATGTTGCGCATCTTGGCAACCATGGCTCCGTCGACGGCGCGGTCGAGATCTGCATCGTCCATGACCACGAAGGGTGCATTCCCGCCCAGCTCCATCGACGTCCGCATCACCGTCGCCGCCGCTTGTTCGAGCAGAATCTTGCCCACTGCCGTGGATCCTGTGAAGCTGATCTTGCGGGCAGCGCCGCTGCTCATCCACGACCCCACGACACCCGACGCATCGGTGGTCGGCACGATGTTGACGACGCCCGCAGGCACCCCCGCCTCGTGGAGAATCTGCACCAGCGCAAGTGCCGTCAGCGGCGTCTGCTCGGCGGGCTTGAACACGACGGTGCAGCCTGCCGCAAGGGCAGGCCCGATCTTGCGAGTTCCCATGGCCAGCGGGAAGTTCCACGGCGTGACGAGAATGCAGGGCCCGACCGGCGCGCGGGTGACCACGATGCGGTTCTTCCCGTCTCCGGTCAGGGTGTGATCACCCGAAATGCGTACCGCTTCCTCGGAGAACCAGCGAAAGAACTCGGCTCCGTACGCCACCTCGCCGCGCGCGTCGGCGAGCGGTTTACCCATCTCGGCGGTGATGATCGCAGCGAGCTCCTCCGAGCGGGCCATGATCATCTCGTATGCCGTCCGCAGTATGTCGCTTCGCACTCGCGGTGCGGTGGCCGCCCACTCCGCCGCGGAGTCGACGGCTGCAGCGAGCGCTTTCTCTGCGTCCGCGATACCGCCGTCCGCAACCGTGGCGATGACCTCGCCTGTGGCCGGGTCCACGACATCGAATCGGGCGTCCGATACCGACGGCACCCACTCACCACCGATGAAACAGTCTGTGGGAGAGGTGATGCGCGGACGCGTGAGGCTGGTGGTCGAGCTGGCGGTCATGGCCGCGGTCCTTTCGTCGAACGTGGATCGAGTATCTGTGCCAGGTGTACGGATGCATCGTCGCCCGAGTCACCGGTCAGTTGGCGCACCTGCATGTGACAGCTGAATCCGTCGGTCAGAACAGGAGTGTCGGGTTCGGTGGCCCGCAACGCGGGCGCGAGAGCCTGCTCGGCGACATCCATGCTGAGCTCGTAATGCCGACTCTCGAAACCGAAATTACCTGCTACACCGCAACATCCGGTGGCCTCACGTACCGACTCGATGCCCACGGCGGCGAGGGCTCGGCGCTGCGTTGCATCGCCGAAGACGGCGTACTCGTGGCAGTGAGTCTGCACCGTGACCGCAGCCGGCATGTCGCCCGAGGGCTGCCAGCCCGCGCTTGCCTGATCGATCACCGCTCCCGCGAAGCTCTGGACGCGTGCCGCGACCCTCCTCGCCGCGTCCGTGGGGACCAGTTCGGGCATGTCCTTACGGAACGCGGCCGCACAGCTCGGTTCGGTCACGACGATCGGCCTGTCGGTACCGTCGTCCAGCGCCGCAACGGCTTTCGTCAGCTGCTTGCGAGCGGACTTCAGCTGACCCGTCGAAATCCACGTCAAACCGCAACACACATCCGTTCGGCATTCGGTGGTGCGTCCGGAGTCTTCGAGAACGCGTTGTGCCGCACCCGCGACCTCGGGGCGAAAACCTTGTGTGAACGTGTCGACGACGAGCACCACATCGGCGTCGCGGCCACCGCCGACTCGGACGGCATCGGCCAGTTCCTTCGACGACGCGAACCGAGGCAATGCGCGTTCGGTGGTCAGCCCACCCAGACGTGCCGCCACTGCCGACACCCGGGGTGTCAGCAGACGATTGAGCAGCGGTGCCGTTCGCTTCGTCACCGCGAGCCATCGAGGCAACCACCCGAGCGAGTAGTGCGACAGCGGCCGCAGCCGCCTCGCGTAGTGATGGTCGAGGAACTCCGATTTGTACGTGGCCATGTCGACGCCGACGGGACAGTCCGAGGAGCAGGCCTTGCACGACAGGCAGAGATCGAGCGACTCCGCAACGTCCTTCGATGCCCATCCGTCGGCCACCGTCGGAGAACTGCGCACCATCTCCTGCAGCACCCGCGCCCGGCCCCGCGTCGAATCCTTCTCGTCACCCGTCGCACGGTAGCTCGGGCACATGACGCCACCGGTTGTCGTTCGACATTTCCCCACGCCCACACAGGATTGGGTGGCATGGACGAACGGGTCCAGATCGGGTCGCGACCCTATCTGGTGCAGATCGAAGCTGGTCTTCCACTCCCGGGCCGGGATGCCTTGAAGCATCAGGTTGTCCATCAGGGGTTCGGGGTCGGTGATGGATCCGGGGTTCAGGATTCCCGCGGGGTCCCAGATGCGCTTGAACCGGGAGAAGGCGTCGAGCATGCGAGGGGAATACATGACCGGCAACAGCTCCGAGCGTGCGCGGCCGTCACCGTGCTCGCCCGAAAGACTGCCGCCGTGCTTGACGACGACGCGTGCGGCAGCGCGCAGGAAGTCGTACATCACTCGTCGTCCGGCGTCGGTGCGTTGGTCGAAGGTGATCCGTACGTGCATGCAGCCGGCACCGAAGTGGCCGTACATCACTCCGGTCAGATTGTGTTCGGCCAGTAGCGAATTCAGGTCCGCGAGATACGCCGACAGGTTTTCCGGTGCCACGGCGGCGTCTTCCCAACCGCCCCAGGACTCGACTCCACTCGCCAGGCGCGTCGCCAAACCGGCACCGTCCTCGCGCACCCGCCACAACGCTGCGCGATCGGCCGCATCGGTCACGATACGACCCTCTTTGACGCGCCCGAGCCGACCGAGAGCCTCGAGCAACCGAGATGCCTTGTCCTGCACCTCTGTCGCGTCGGCCCCGTCGAGGTCGACGTACAACCAGGCATTTCCTGCAGGGAGCCCTCGTACCGAGTCCGGTCCGCGGCGATACTCCATCGTGCCGGCGATGTTGTCGTCGATTCCTTCGACGGCGGCGGGTGAGAACTCGAGAATGGTCGTCACGTCCGCCGCGGCGGCCACCACGTCGTCGTATCCGAGACACAGCAGCAGTGCGGCTGGGGGTACGGGCACGACGGCGACGGTCACCGACACGATCACCGCGCAGGCACCTTCGCTTCCGACGAGGGCCCGGGCAACGTCGAAACCGTTCTCCGGCAACAGATGCGAGAGGTGGAATCCCGATACCTGACGCGGGATGCGACCCAACTCGACCCGTAGAAGGGCCAGATTGTCCGACACCAGCGAGCGCAGCTCGTTCGAGATACGTTCGGCTGCAGCGACAGCCGCCGAGTCCTGGGTTCGCAGCGCCTGCACACCACTGCGGGTGACTCGCAGCAGGTATCCGTCGGCGGTCACCACGTCCATGGCCACCGTGTGGTCGGCGGTGCGTCCGTACCGCACGGAGTGGTTACCGCACGCGTCGTTGCCGACGGCTCCGCCCACCGTCGCGCGGGTCTTGCTGGACGGATCGGGCGCAAAGGTGAAGGCACCGTCGGTCCGCGTCACCAGCTGACGTTGCAACTCCGAGATGACGATTCCGGGCTCGACGACGGCAGTCCTGGACTCGGTGTCGACCGAGAGCACCCGGTTCATGTGGCGCGAGAAGTCGAGGACGATCCCACGGCCGATTGCGTTGCCCGCCATGGAGGTACCGCCGCCACGCCCGATGACGACAACGTCGGCGGCGGCACACAGCGACACGACCGTAGCCACTTCGTCGGCGCTGCGCGGAAAGACGACAGCGGCCGGCGGGACTCGGTAGTTCGACGCGTCGTAGGAGTATTCGGCCAACCGTCGGGACGAATCGTCGACGTCGATGCCCAGTCTTCGCACTCGCTGTACGAGTGCGGGCACCTCGGAACGAACTGGGGCTGCTGTCACAGCACGTTCTTCAATGTCCGCGACAACGCGTCGAGTCCGAACGTCATCTCGTCGTCGCTCACGATCAGTGCGGGGATGATACGAACCACGTTGCCGAGCGCACCGCAGGTGAGCAACAGCAGCCCTTCGTCGATGGCACCCTGTTGCACCCGCAGAGCAGCGGCGGCGTCGGGATTGCCCGAGCTGTCGACGAATTCGAGCGCCTGCATCAATCCGAGTCCCCGAGCATCACCGATGGCCGGGTGCTGTTCCTTCAGCGCGAGAAGGCCGTCGAGGAGAACTCGGCCCTGCGCTGCCGCGTTGTCGACCAGCCCTTCCTCGCGCACGACGTCGAGGGTAGCGACTCCCGCCGCAGCAGCGACGGCGTTGCCGCCGTAGGTTCCGCCTTGCGACCCCGGCCATGCCTTGCCCATCAGCTCTGCCGATGCGGCGATCGCCGAAATCGGGAACCCGCTGGCGAGTCCTTTTGCGGTGATGAGGATGTCGGGGGTGATCGACGAGTGCTGATGGCCCCAGAACGTTCCGGTGCGTCCGACTCCGGCCTGCACCTCGTCGACTATCAGGACGATGCCGTGGGTGTCGGCGCGTTCGCGCAAGCCCTCGAGGAATGCAGGGGGTGTGGGGAGGTATCCGCCGTCGCCCAGCACCGGCTCGATGATGAACGCAGCCGTATCGGCGGGGCTGGACATCGTCATCAACAGGTAATCGAGTTCCTTCAGCGCGAAGGCGACTGCGGTGTCCATGTCCCATCCGTACCGAAATGCATACGGAAACGGTGCGATGTGCACCCCACCCATGATCGGCGAGAATCCCGATCGGAACTTGGTTCCCGCCGTGGTGAGCGATGCAGCCGCCACCGTTCGCCCGTGGAAGCCGCCGTGGAATGCAACGATGTTCGGTCGACCGGTTGCCATGCGCGCCAATCGGATCGACGCCTCGACTGCCTCGGATCCCGAGTTCGCGTAGAACACACTGTCCAACCCGGCAGGCAACACTTCTCCGAGCTTGTCCGTCAGCGCGAGCAGAGGCTGATGCATGACGGTCGTGTATTGGGCGTGGATGATCTTGCCCACCTGTTCGCGAGCTGCCTCGACCACGCGGGGATGGCAGTGACCGGTGCTGGTGACGCCGATCCCGGTCGTGAAGTCGAGGTACTTGCGCCCGTCGGTCCCGATGATCCAGCTGCCCTTTCCGTGGTCGACGACGATCGGGGTCGCCTGCTTGAGTGCGGGGCTGAGGTGGGTGCGAGTCGACGCTGTCATGGGTGCCATCGTCACCCACCGATTACGGATTGTCAACAATCTGCAATTACGAATTCGGGGCCGGATCACGCCGTTCGGTCGAGCCCAGGGCGATAGGTTTCGGTCGTGTCCGCATCGAACCCTCGCTCGAACAGCCCACGCATCGTCGTACTGGGCAGCATCAACATGGACCTGATCACTCGGACCCCCGCCCTGCCGGAACCGGGCGAAACCGTGTTGGGGACCTCGTTCGACACCGCTCCCGGCGGCAAAGGTGCCAACCAGGCGATCGCGGCGTCGAAATCGGGAGCTCGCGTGAGCTTCGTCGGGGCGGTCGGGGACGACGAATTCGGGCCGACACTGCGGCACACACTCACCAGCGCAGGCGTCGACGACCGTGCTCTGCGAACCGCAGCAGGAGCGTCCGGTATCGCCGCCATCACCGTCGACGACCGAGCCGAGAACAGCATCGTGGTCGTCGCCGGAGCCAACGGCGGTGTACACGAGCTCACCGACGACGACCTGGCAATCATCGACGAGGCCGATATCCTGCTGTGCCAGTTGGAGATTCCTCTCGAGACCGTGCTCGCGGCGTTCGAGTACGCGCACTCCCACGACATCGTGACGATGCTCAACCCGTCCCCCGTCCGGGATCTGCCCGACGCTCTGGTTGCCGCCACCGACGTCCTGGTGGTCAACGAGGCCGAGGAAGCGCGCATCGGGAGCCGAGCGGACGACATAGAACATGTGGTCACCACGCTGGGCGCACGAGGCGCGAGATACCGCGGCTCGGAATCGTTCGATGTACCGGCGCCGAAGGTCGAGGCGGTCGACACCACCGGAGCGGGCGACGCTTTCGCCGGGGCACTCGCGGCGTCCTGGTCGAGCGGTCCCCGCGCTGCAGTCGAATGGGCCGTCGCCGCAGGTGCTTTCGCTGCGACGGGAGCCGGCGCGAGCGCGTCCTCGGGAACGACGTCCCAGATCCAATCCCTCCGCAGTTCGGACGCGCGATGAGTGCGTACGACCCGACCGAGCTCCGCCTGCTGCGCCGCGCACGCGATCGAATGGATCGCGATTTCGCGCAACCGCTCGACGTCCCGTCACTCGCCAGAACCGCGCTGATGTCCACTGCACATTTCAGTCGCCGGTTTCGGGAGGCCTACGGCGAGACGCCGTACGCGCATCTGATGACACGACGAATCGAGCGCGCCAAAGCACTGCTGCGACGCGGAGACGTCACGGTCACCGAGGCGTGCTTCGCCGTCGGCTGTACCAGCCTCGGGTCGTTCAGCTCGAGATTCACCGAGATCGTGGGCGAGACACCGAGCGCCTACCGCGCCCGCGATCATCGTGGCAGCCACGCCGTACCCAGCTGCACCGCGATGGTTCTCGGACGCCCGATGCGAGGGCCCACATCCCCGACGGCGGCGGTGACCGAGCCGAGCAGAATCGAAGAAGCATCTGCGGCCGGGGCGTCCTAGCCTTCATCCATGACACTTTCACTGAGCCACGTTCACGTCTACACCGACGACCCCGATGCCTCGGTTGCGTTCTACCGAGACGCTCTCGGACTCGAGGTCAAGAGCGAGGTGGCCAACGACGGCTACCGCTGGATCACGCTGTCCACCAGCGAACAACCCGAGATCGAGGTCGTGTTGTCGCAGCCGCACGCGGGCCGTTCTCGGGAACTGGGCGATCAGCTCGCCGCGCTGCTGGCCAAGGGCGAGTTGCCGGGACTGCTGTTCCGCGCCGACGACCTCGACGCCGCGTTCGAGCGGATCCGCGCGGCGGGTACGGGCGAGATACTGCAGGAGCCGACGAGTCAGCCCTGGGGTGCCCGCGATGCCGCGTTCCGTGATCCGGCCGGAAACATGGTGCGCGTCAGCCAAGCCTGAAGTGTGGCGCCCGCCTCGACTACAGAGCCGAGGCGAGCGCCAGACCGCCGCCGCACGCGAGTACGGACGCCACCAGCGTGCCGATCGCGTTGACGGCGGCGTCGACCCGGCGGCCCTGCTGCAGTAACCGCACGGTGTCCACGGTCGAGGTACTGAAGGTGGTGTAGCCCCCACAGAACCCGGTTCCGAGAACTGCCTGCGCATCGGTGGAGCCGGCGCGCAGCATCACCCAGCCGGCCAGCAACCCGAGCAGGAACGAGCCCGAGATGTTGATGCCGACGGTTGCCCACGGGAAGCTCGTGCGCGAGCTCAGCCGTGACTTCACCTCCGCATCGACGAAGAATCGCGCGACCGACCCGAGCGCGCCGGCCAGGATCACCAGGGCCGCGATCATCGGATCACTCTGTTGGCGAACATGATTCCGGCTCCGGCCGCCACAACTCCCAACACCACACTGACGACGGCATATGCCGACGCCAGTCCGGTGAACCCGCCCCGGACACCCTCGACCGCTTCGAGGGCGAAGGTGCTGTACGTGGTGAACGCGCCACAGAACCCCGAACCGCCGAGCAACCGGAGCCGACGCCGTCCACCCGTATCGGGACCACTGCGCAGCAGCGACTCGAGCAGCAACCCCAGCACGAAAGCACCGACGATGTTGATTCCGAAGGTGGCGAGAGGCCACTGCGACGTCGTGTGCGGGAGACGTTCCTCGATCGCATAGCGAGCAGCAGTGCCTGCCGCGCCGCCGACGAACACCGTCGCCAAGGCCGCGAGGTTGCGGTGCGATGCCGGGTCGCTCACCGCCGGCTCTGCTCTCTGTCGTACCGATGCTGCACGATGAACAGTATGACGACAGCGACGCACGCGACCGTAGGCAACTTGCGCGAAGACGCCGAAAGGCTGCTGCGTGAGCTCGCCGGCCCCGAAGCGGTGTTGCGCGAGGACCAGTGGACGGCAATAGAGGCGCTGGTCGTGCACCGTCGGCGTGCGTTGGTGGTCCAGCGGACCGGTTGGGGTAAGTCGGCTGTCTACTTCATCGCCGCGAAACTACTGCGCGCCCAGGGTCTGGGACCGACGGTCATCGTGTCGCCACTGCTGGCGTTGATGCGAAACCAGGTCGCCTCTGCGCAGCGCGCCGGGGTGCGGGCGGCGACCATCAACTCGGGCAACATGACCGAGTGGGACGAGATCCATCAACAGGTGAACTCGGGCGAGCTCGACGTGCTGTTGGTCAGCCCCGAGCGCCTGAACAATCCCGACTTCCGCGACCAGGTGCTGCCGTCGTTGGCCGGTGACGCCGGCCTGGTCGTGGTCGACGAGGCCCACTGTGTCTCCGATTGGGGACATGATTTCCGGCCCGACTACCGGCGGATCCGCACCCTCATCGCCGAACTGCGCGACGGCATACCCGTGCTGGCCACCACGGCGACCGCGAACGACCGGGTGGTCGACGACGTCGCCGCCCAACTCGGGGTCGGCGGCGGAGACACCCTGGTCCTACGCGGCGGACTCGCACGAGACTCACTACGGATGTCGGTGGTGCGGATCGAGAACGCCACCGAGCGCGCAGCGTGGCTCGGCGATCACCTGAAGACCCTGCCGGGCTCGGGAATCATCTACACGCTGACGGTCTCGGCCGCCAAGGATCTCGCCGCGCTGCTCACCGACCAGGGCCACGTCGTGGCGTCGTACACCGGTCAGACCGACCCCACCGAACGCGAATCACTCGAAGCCGACCTACTCGCAAACCGGGTCAAGGCGCTCGTCGCGACCTCCGCACTCGGCATGGGGTTCGACAAACCCGACCTCGGCTTCGTCGTGCACATGGGGGCACCGTCCTCGCCGATCTCCTACTACCAGCAGGTCGGTCGCGCCGGCCGCGCCACCGAACGCGCCGACGTCGTGCTCCTCCCCGGCCACGAGGACCGGCAGATCTGGAGTTATTTCGCCTCCGTCGCATTCCCGCGGGAACATCTCGTGCGACAGGTCATCGAGGCACTCGATACCGACAAGGCTCAGTCGACCCAAGCTCTCGAGCCACTGGTCGAGCTCAATCGCAGCAGGCTCGAGATGGTGCTCAAGGTCCTGGACGTCGACGGTGCCGTCAGACGCGTCCGTGGCGGTTGGATGGCCACCGGTGAGTCGTGGACGTACGACGCGAGCCGCTACGAACGCCTCGAGCAAGCCAGGGACCGTGAGCAGCAGGCGATGCTCGACTACCAGAGCACCGATGGGTGCCGGATGGAATTTCTTCGTCGGCAGCTCGACGACCCCGATCTCGGCGCACCCGGCACCGAGTCCGACCGTTGCGGCCGATGCGACAACTGCACGGGCGAGCATCTCTCGTCCGCGGTCGATGCCACGTCGGTCGACTCTGCGAGGGCCCGGCTCGATCGCCCCGGACTCGATCTCCAGCCCCGAAAGCAGTGGCCCAGTGGGATGAAAAAGCTCGGTGTATCGCTCTCGGGCAAGATCGGCAACCCGCACCGACCGGGTCGCGTTCTCGGCCGCCTCACCGACCTCGGGTGGGGTGGACGCTTGCGAGCCCTGCTGGATGCACCCGACGCTCCCGTCACCGAAGCGCTGGAGAAGGCCTGCATCTCGGTGCTGGCCAACTGGGACTGGGCCGACCGCCCGACCGCCGTGCTGGCCCTGGACTCCCCCACCCACCCGCTGCTGGTGCGCTCGGTAGCCGAGCGCCTGGCAACCGTCGGGAAGCTGGAGAACCTGGGAGTGATGCAGGTCAGACCGGGACATCCTCCGGTATCGGCCGCAAATTCGGCCTTCCGAGTTGCCGGCCTGGTGGACTCGTGGGAGGTTCCGGACGTATCGTCCGTAGACGGGCCGATTCTGCTCGTCGATCTGCTCACCGACACCGGTTGGACGTTCACGTGTGCGACCGCTGCACTGCAGGCTGCGGGAGCGGATGCGATCCTCCCCTTCGCATTGGCAACGCCCAAATAGGGCGCATTGGCATCGCCGAACCAGGGCCTTCTCGGAATGCGAGTTTGAAAACGCGCCAGATGGGTACCGCCAGCCGATCCCGAAATATGTGAGCACCATCACAATCGGCGGTTAACCAGGCAAAGCATGTTCGATTCGGGCGTCGATTCTCCGACGCACTCGATATGCTCCCGACTCCTTGTTACGGTCGTATTTCCTATGAAGCCTGCATTGCTGAGAGGTACCCCGCTCACTGCGCCGGACGCAGTGAAGTTTCGTAAGCCACAGATCTCCGACGGAGTCCGGCTCTGGGAGATCGCAAGAGATTCACGAGTTCTGGATCTGAACTCCAGCTACTCGTACGTGTTGTGGTGCCGAGATTTCGCGGCCACCACCGTCGTGTCCGACATCGACGGCCGCGCAGTCGGTTTCGTCACCGGATACATCCGCCAGGACGCCCCTCGAACGCTGTTCGTGTGGCAGGTCGCCGTGGATGCGGACCAGCGCGGCAAGGGACTTGCCGGTCGCATGCTCATGGAGCTGCTCGACCGCCTCGAGCCACAGGGCATCACGCACCTCGAAACCACGATCAGCCCGGACAACGAAGCGTCCATCGCAACCTTCACCAGCCTCGCACGCAAGCGAGGTACCGACATCGTCAAGTCGGATTTGTTCGCGCCCAACGATTTCCCTGATAGCCACGAAGCAGAAGAGCTCTACACCGTAGGCCCGGACGCATCGCGGAATTACGAAAGGAACAAGCAGAACATGACCGAAAAGAACACAGTGACAACAGAGAAGCCCGACGTATTCGAGACCGTCGAGTCCGGCGTGCGTAGCTACAGTCGCCAGTGGCCCGCCGTATTCACCACAGCGAAGAACTCGGTCATCACCGACGAGAACGGCAACGACTACCTCGATTTCTTCGGTGGCGCAGGCGCACTCAACTACGGCCACAACAACGACATGATCAAGAGCGCGTTGGTGGACTACATCACCAGCGATGGCATCACGCACGGACTCGACATGTCCACCGTCGCCAAGCGTGAGTTCCTCGAGTCGTTCAAGAAGAACATCCTCGACCCCCGCGGCTTGGACTACAAGGTTCAGTTCCCCGGTCCGACGGGCACCAACACCGTCGAGGCAGCGCTCAAGCTCGCTCGCAAGGTCACCGGGCGCGAGGCGATCATCAACTTCACCAACGCATTCCACGGCATGACACTTGGCGCGTTGTCGGTCACCGGCAACTCGATGAAGCGAGCTGGCGCCGGAATTCCATTGGTGCACACCACTCCGATGCCGTACGACAACTACTTCGGCGGCGTCACCGAGGACTTCCAGTGGTTCGAGCGCGTTCTCGACGACTCGGGCAGTGGATTCAACCGACCGGCCGCGGTGATCGTAGAGACCATTCAGGGCGAGGGCGGAATCAACGTCGCACGACCGGAGTGGTTGCGCGCGTTGGCCGAACTGTGCTCGCGACGCGAAATTCTGCTGATCGTCGACGACGTGCAGATGGGCTGCGGCCGCACCGGCCAGTTCTTCTCGTTCGAGGAAGCCGGCATCACCCCGGACATCGTCACCCTGTCGAAGTCCATCGGCGGCTACGGCATGCCGCTGGCGCTGACACTGTTCAAGCCCGAGCTGGACGTCTGGGCACCGGGTGAGCACAACGGCACCTTCCGCGGCTTCAACCCGTCGTTCGTCACGGCAAAGGCAGCCATCGACCACTACTGGTCCGACGACAAGTTCGAGAAGGAAACCCTCGCCAAGGGCGAGCACATCCAGGATCGGTTCATGAAGTTGTGCGCCAAGTTCGACGGCATCTCGACTCGCGGTCGCGGCATGGTCCAGGCTCTGGTGTTCGACGACGCGGAGTTGGCCGGCAAGGTGTCTCAGCTGTGCTACGACGAGCGTCTGCTCGTCGAGACCGCGGGCCCCAAGGACGAGGTCGTCAAGCTTCTTCCCCCGTTGACCACGACGATCGACGAGCTCGACCGCGGCCTGGACATCATCGAAAGTGCAGTGGCGAAAGTTCTGTCCTAGCAGCGTCCAGCACACACCGACATCGAAGGAGACATCGCATGATCGTTCGCACCACCGAAGAAATCACCGGAACCGACCGCGACATCTCGAGCGAGGACGGCAACTGGCGCAGCAAGAGAATCATTCTGGGCGGTGACAAGGTCGGCTTCTCGTTCCACGAGACCACCATCCAGCCCGGAACGGTGAACAACTTCCACTACGCGAACCACGTCGAAGCGGTGTGGCTCATCGAGGGTGAAGGAACGCTGACCGATCGCGAGACCGGACAGACGTACGAGCTCGGACCGGGGTCGATGTACCTGCTCAACGGGCACGAGCGTCACACCGTGGAGCCGCGCACGACAATGCGCATGCTGTGTGTGTTCAACCCGCCGGTCGTCGGCAACGAGACGCACGACGAAAACGGCGTGTACCCCCTCGTCGAGGTACCTGCGTAACGCATTTCGTCACAACACCGGGCCCGCACCGACGCATCGTCGGTGCGGGCCCGGTGTCGTCGTTGTCGGTCGATGCGTGACACGACTCTTCGCTATCCTGGACGAGGTGAATGCTCCGACCGCGCCCGCGGAAACGTATCGGCAATTGCTCTCGATGCTGGACGGAAGAACTGTTGCAGTGCTCACCGGTGCCGGCATGTCGACCGACTCCGGAATTCCGGACTATCGGGGTCCGAAGTCACCACCGCGCAATCCGATGACTTTTCAGCAGTTCATCGGTGATGCCGAGTTCAGAAGGCACTACTGGGCGCGTAATCACGTGGGTTGGCGACACATGGACGCGGCAGTGCCCAACGACGGCCACCGAGCCCTGACCCGTCTCGAACGCGCAGGAGTCGTCACCGGCATCATCACCCAGAACGTCGATATGCTGCACACCAAGGCCGGCAGCCGCAACGTCATCGATCTCCACGGTGTCTACGCCCGCGTGCGCTGCCTGAACTGCGAGCGGTTGGTGTCGAGGTTCGAGTTGGCCAGACGCTTGGATCGAGCCAACCCCGGCTTCGTCGAATCCGTTGCTCCGGCCGAGGGCGTCGAGATCGCACCCGACGCCGACGCGATCATCTCGTCCACCGCGCATTTTCGGATGGTCGATTGCGAATCCTGTTCCGGCATACTCAAACCCGACATCGTCTATTTCGGCGAGAGTGTCCCCAAACCGCGCGTTGCCGAGGCCTTCGACCTCGTCGATCGCAGCGACGCGCTGCTGGTGCTGGGGTCCTCGCTGACCGTGATGTCGGGCCTGCGATTCGTCAGACACGCGTTCAAGACCGGCACGCCCGTTGTCATCGTCAATCGGGGTTCTACCCGTGGCGACGAATTCGCCTCTCTCACACTGCATACCGGCTGTTCGGAAACAGCGACAGCGCTGGCCGACGCGTCCGATCAGGCGCGGACGAGATCGTCCGCGTGAACCACCGGACGCTGTAGCTCCGCGGCCAACTCCCCCGTGGACCGCCCGAGCATTCCGGACAACTCCCCGGAGTCGTAGGCGACGACCCCACGGGCCACCAGTACACCGTCGGTATCGACGAGAGAGACGACGTCTCCGCCGTGAAAAGAACCGGACACGGCCGTGATCCCCGCAGACAACAACGACCTGCGCCGCTCGACGACTGCTCGCACGGCACCGGCATCGAGGTGTAGCTCACCTGCCGCATCGGCCGCATGCCGCACCCAGAACTTTCGTGCCGACAACCGCGTCGGGCGCGCCGCGAAGGCGGTGCCCACTACGGATGTCGTCAGAGCGTGAGCAGCATCGGATGCCGCGGCCAGCAGCACCGGAACCCCGGCGTCGGCCGCCAGGCGCGCAGCAGAGAGTTTGGAGGCCATACCGCCGGTACCGAGCGCTCCCCCGGACCCGGCGACGACGCCGTCCAGATCCTCCGGGCTGGTCACCTCGGGGATCAACGTGGCCGAGCCCTTACGCGGGTCACCGTCGTACAGCCCGTCCACATCCGAGAGCAGGAACAGCGCGTCGGCACCGACGAGGTGTGCCACGAGTGCCGCCAACCGATCGTTGTCACCGAACCGAATCTCGGCGGTGGCCACGGTGTCGTTCTCGTTGACGATCGCTACTGCGCCGAGCGACCGTAGCCGATCCAAGGTGCGCTGCGCATTACGGTGATTGGTTCGCCGCGCGATGTCCTCGGCGGTCAGCAACACCTGCCCGACCGTGCGGCCGTACCGGTGGAACGACGAACTCCAGGCGTGGACCAGAGCAAGCTGCCCTACGCTCGCCGCAGCCTGCTTCGTTGCGAGGTCACGCGGGCGTCTGGTGAGGCCGAGTGGTGCCATGCCTGCACCGATCGCGCCCGACGAGACGACGACCACGTCGGTGCCGCTACGCATCCGCGACTCGATGGCGTCGGCCAACAGGTCCAGTCGAGCCAGATCGAGACCGGCATCGAGGCTGGTGAGCGCCGAGGATCCGATCTTGACCACGATGCGCTTGGCGTCGGCGATCGTACGACGGGTATCGGTGAGAGCCTCTGCGGGCGAATCGGATTCACGCACCGACACCTCGTCTACTCCTGTTCGGTATCGAGCCCGCGGCGAACCTGACGGGCGTGCTTGCGCTCGGAGGCACCGATGCGCTCGACCTGATCGAGTCGAGCATCGGTGCCGCGACCGGTCATCGTGATCTCGACACCGGCCGGGGTCTGCGGTTCCCAATCGAAGGACACGTCGCCGATGGTGACCGACGCGCCCGGCTGAGCGCCCGCCTTGATCAGTGCATCCTCGACGCCGAGCCGCGCGAGGCGGTCCGCGAGGTAGCCGACAGCCTCGTCATTGGTGAACTGCGTCTGGCGCACCCACCGTTCCGGACGGGTACCGCGCACGATGAAGCCGTCCGGGATGTCCGGATCCTTGACGACCTTGAAGCTGTCGTCGTTTCGTGCGACGGGACGCAGCACCTGACGCCGCGGCTCCGGTGCCGGGTGCGCTGTGCGGTAATCCTCGACGAGCTTCGCCAACGCGAACGTCAGAGGCTTGAGACCGGCGCGCGTCACTGCGGAGATGGTGAACACCGGCCAGCCGCGAGACTCGAATTCCGCGGTGACCATTTCGGCGAGCTCGGCACCCTCGGGAATGTCTGCCTTGTTCAGTACGACGATGCGGGGCCGGTCGGCGAGATCACCGAGGCTGGCATCACCGGACAGGGCCGGCTTGTAGGCCGCCAGCTCCGCTTCGAGAGCGTCGACGTCGGAGATCGGGTCACGGCCCGGATCCAGTGTCGCGCAATCGACTACGTGTGCGAGCACAGCGCATCGCTCGAGGTGACGCAGAAAGTCCAGTCCGAGACCGCGGCCCTGACTCGCGCCGGGGATCAGTCCGGGGACGTCGGCGACGGTGAACGTGGTGTCTCCACTGGAGACGACACCGAGGTTGGGCACCAGTGTGGTGAACGGGTAGTCGGCGATCTTCGGCTTCGCTGCGGAAAGAACCGAAACCAACGAGGACTTACCGGCCGACGGGAATCCGACGAGGCCGACGTCGGCGACGGACTTGAGTTCGAGGACGAGTTCGCGTTCGATGCCCTCTTCGCCGAGCAGAGCGAAACCGGGCGCTCGACGAGCCTTGGACGCCAGTGCTGCGTTGCCGAGCCCGCCGCGCCCGCCGGGAGCGGCGTCGAAACGCGTTCCCTCACCGATCATGTCGGCGAGGACGTTGCCCTTCTTGTCGAGCACGACGGTGCCGTCGGGGACCTTGAGAATCAGGTCCTCTCCGTTGGCCCCTTCTCGGTTTCCGCCCATGCCCTGAGTTCCGTTGCCGGCCTTCGCATGACTGGAGAAGTGGAAGTCGAGCAATGTGTGGACGTTGCTGTCGACGACGAAGATGACTCCGCCACCCTGACCGCCGTTGCCGCCGTCCGGGCCGCCGAGAGGCTTGAACTTCTCGCGGTGAACCGAAGAGCAGCCGTTGCCACCTTTGCCGGCGCTGACGTGCAGCACCACGCGGTCGATGAATCGTGACATAGCTGTCTTCGATCCTTTCTGGAAGAAAAACGGGGTGAAAAAAGCGATAGGGGCGGACCGGTCTCGTGACCCTGGTCCGCCCCTATCGGGCGCTGTGAACGTGCGCGGTGGACGTCCGACCCGGGCAGTTGCCTGCCGTGCCGGTCATCGTGAGCGCGAGCTGCAGAAGGACTAGGCCTCTACAGTGACCGGAACGATGTTCACGGTCTTGCGTCCGCGCTTGGCACCGAATTCGACTGCGCCGGGAGCGAGTGCGAACAAGGTGTCGTCGCCGCCACGGCCGACGTTGACGCCGGGGTGGAAGTGCGTGCCGCGCTGGCGGACCAGGATCTCGCCTGCGCCGACGGTCTGGCCGCCGAAGCGCTTGACGCCGAGGCGCTGTGCGTTCGAGTCGCGACCGTTACGGGAGCTTGATGCACCCTTCTTATGTGCCATGTTGCATACCCTCCTCGGGGTGAATCAGCTGAAAAGAACTCGGGTCCGGTAAGACCTGGTTACTTGATGCCGGTGACCTTGAGGACAGTCAGCTTCTGCCTGTGTCCCTGACGCTTGTGGTATCCGGTCTTGTTCTTGAACTTGTGGATGCGGATCTTCGGGCCCTTGGTGTGCTCGACGATCTCACTGGCGACCGAGATCTTTGCCAGCTTGTCTGCATCTGTGGTCAGGTCGGATCCGTCTACGACGAGGACCGGAGCAAGCGAGACAGCAGTGCCGGGCGCTCCCTCGATCTTCTCGACCTTGACGAGGTCACCAACAGCGACCTTGTACTGCTTTCCGCCGGTCTTGACGATCGCGTACGTTGCCATCGGAGGGCTACCCCTTGCTTCTTCGAACTTGCTCGCGTTGCGCATGGCACCGCGACTGGTCTGGTAAAACGTGTTTGCTTGCTCCCATTCGGCCGATTCGGACCGAACTGCATCCGAACCACTCGAGAACTGTTTCCACTTGCAGGACCGCTAGGCACAACAAGACAGTGTCACCGGGAGCGACTTATCAAGGTTACGGCAGAGAGACGGCCAGGGTCAAACCGCCTCGACCCCTACACATCGATGTCCACCGGCGGGCCTGCCGGACGTGCCGCTGCCCGTCTCCTGCGCGGACGTGCGGTCGGCACGTCCACCTGCTCGACAGGCTGCTCCGCCGCCGCTGTCAGCGGTGCTGAATCGGCCACCGTGTCACCGCCGACCGAACCTGCGTCGGCACCATCGTCGGCGTCTGCCGTGGCCGAAACCACCATCAGCACACCGGCATCCGGCGCAGCACTGGTCGGCGCGGCGGCCTTCCGCGCCACCCGTCGACCCCGGCGTGGAGTGGCCACCACCGGCTCCGGCTGAGCGGGGGTGGCGTCGGAGGACTGCGTCGCCCCGGTATCTGCGGAACCGCCGTCGCCGGCGGATTCTGCAGCCGGCACCGGCTCGTGAGACTGCGCGCTGTCCACGGTTGCCTGCGCGACGTCCGCGTCCTCGTTCGCCGCTGCCGCGACAGCCACGTCCTCCGCCGAGACCACGGTGACCGACTCGTCCTTGTCACCGGCGGAGCCGGACGATGCCTGCGAGACCTCCGCGGGGCTGACATCGGCCACCACGTCGTCGTGATGCGCTGCCATCGCCAGAGCCACGGGGTGTGCCCGCTTGATCGACGGGTCGACCACCGGGTGGTCGGTCCCGTCCGTCGTGCCCGACTGTCCGTTGGGCGTCGACCGCTCGGTGTTGTCGGACCGATCGTTTCCGTCGGACTTGGCGTCCTTGCCGCGTCGACGCCTGCTGCCGTTGCCCGAACCGTTCGAGTCCGAACGTGACGAGCTCGGGCGTCCACCGTCGGAGTCCGGCTTGGCGTCAATGGGGAACGGATGCACGATGATTCCGCGACCCTGGCAGTGCTCGCACGTGGTGGAGAAGGCCTCGACCAATCCCGTGCCGAGCTTCTTGCGCGTCATCTGCACCAGACCGAGGGAGGTCACCTCCGACACCTGATGACGGGTCCGGTCACGGCCCAACGCCTCGGTCAGGCGGCGGAGCACCAGATCACGGTTCGATTCCAGCACCATGTCGATGAAGTCGACGACGATCATGCCGCCGATGTCGCGCAGACGCATCTGGCGGACGACTTCTTCGGCCGCCTCGATGTTGTTGCGGGTGACGGTCTCTTCCAGGTTGCCGCCGGAGCCGGTGAACTTTCCGGTGTTGACGTCGACGACCGTCATCGCCTCGGTGCGATCGATCACCAGCGTGCCGCCCGAGGGCAACCACACCTTGCGATCGAGGGCCTTGGCCAGCTGTTCGTCGATGCGGTGAGCTGCGAACACGTCCACGGAGCTGCCGTTGGCCTCGTAGCGCTGCAGGCGCTCCATCATGTCCGGAGCCACGGTCTCCACGTAGTTCGACGTGGTCGTCCACGCCTTGTCGCCCTCGATGACGAGCTTCGAGAAGTCCTCGTTGAAGAGGTCGCGGATGACCTTCACCAGCATGTCGGGCTCTTCGTACAGCGTCTGGGGCTGCACGCCCTTGCCTGTTTCGGCGTTCGCGGACCGCTCTTCGATGCTGGCCCACTGGGCCTGCAGCCGCGTCACGTCGCGCGCGAGTTCTTCCTCGCTGACGCCCTCGGCCGCGGTCCTGATGATGACGCCGGCCTCGGGGGGAACGATGTCGCGCAGAATTTCCTTGAGTCGCTTGCGCTCGGTGTCGGGCAGCTTGCGGCTGATGCCGGTGGAACTGCCACCGGGAACGTAGACGAGGAAGCGTCCGGCCAACGACAGCTGAGTCGTCAAGCGAGCGCCCTTGTGGCCCACCGGGTCCTTGCTGACCTGCACCAGAACCTGATCGCCCGGCTTGAGGGCCTGCTCGATCTTGCGCGCGCTTCCGCCGAGACCGGCGGCGTCCCAGTTGACCTCGCCTGCGTACAGCACACCGTTACGACCACGGCCGATGTCGATGAACGCTGCTTCCATACTGGGCAGGACGTTCTGCACGCGGCCCAGGTAGACGTTGCCGACCATCGAGGCGGTGGCGCTACTGGTCACGAAGTGCTCCACCAGAACGCCGTCTTCGAGCACGGCGACCTGCGTGGTCAACGGATGGTCCGGGGTGGCCTTCTCGCGAACGACCATAACGCGGTCCACGGACTCACGACGAGCGAGGAATTCCGATTCGGTCAGAATCGGCGGACGGCGTCGCCCGGCATCGCGGCCGTCACGGCGACGCTGCCGCTTCGCCTCGAGCCGAGTCGAACCGGAGATGCCCTGCACCTCGTCGCGCGCTGCGCGGCTCTTGTTGCGCGGCTCGCGTTCGTGCACGACGGTGTTGGGCGGGTCGTCCTCGGACGACGCAGCTGCTTCTGCCGCGGCCTCGGCTCCGGTCTTACGACGGCGGCGGCGCCGACGACGACGGCTCGAGCCGTCTCCGTCCGAATCGCCGTTGTCGGAATCACCGTTGTCGGAGTCGCCGAAGTTGTCCTGAGCGCCGGACTCGGACTCGTCGTCACTGTCCTCGCCCTGCTTGTCCGACCCGTCGGTGGTGGCGTCGGTCGTGGCGTTCTGCCGATCGGACCCGCGGCCGCGTGACCGCGAGCGACGCGAACGCCGTCCCGAACTCGAGGGCTGGTCGTCGCCGGAGGTCTCGTCGGCATCGGAATCGTCGGACTCGTCCGCTCCGGTGGACTCGCCGTCTGCCGAAGAGGCGGACGTGCTGCTGTCCGTCTCGGAGTCGGTGTCGTCCGAATCCTCGTCGGTCGAGTTGTCGTCGGTCGAGTTGTCGTCGGACGACTGCTCTCCGCGTCCACGCCCACGACCGCGGCGACCGCGCCGACGGCGACGGGGCTGAGACTGGTCGTCGTCGTCTCCCGAGCCGTCCGCTGCCGAGGAAGCCCCGGACTCGTCGGAGGACGCATCCGAAGCACCGGACTCGGACACGGGAGCACCGGACACAGCGGTGTCCTGCGTGGCGGTGTCGGAGGCGACCGTAGAGACGTTCTCGGCGACGGGTGACTCGCCGGTGGCGGGCTCGTCCGTGGCCTTGTCGGACGTAGCGTTGTTATCGGACGGTGCCTCGTCCTTGGGTGCGGCCTTGCGGCTACGTCGACGCCGCGCGGGGGCCTCGGACGGCGCATCCGCCGATTCTGCTGCGGGCTCTGCCGCTGCCGGCTGCAGGAACACCGGCGTCGCAAAGGTCGTGGCCGTGGGTTGGGCGGCCTCGGGCTCGGCCGTGGGCGCGCTGGTGAACAGCGTTGCCTCGGCAGCGGGGACCTCTACCGAGGGAGCCGTCTCGGCCGGCACCTCTACCGATGCGGGCTCGGGCTGCTGGTCTGTCGACGCATCCGGTGCCGGCGACTCCGCTGCGGAGGCATCGGGGGCGGGTGCGGTCGGCCCGTTCACCGAATCGCGCACCGACTCGGCAACGTCTCGGCTCAGACTCGACTGCGCGCTGCGGGCTTCGATGCCGAGCTCACCGAGAGTGACGAGCAACTGCTTGCTGGTCACACCCAGAATCTTCGCCAGTGCATGCACGCGCAGCCTGGTCGGCAATTCGATGGTGTCGGGTTGCACGGAAACCGCGTCGGATTTCGCGGACGACACCGCGTCGGTGTCCTCCGGATTTCCTGCGTTCGTGCTCTGTACATCTTCGGGCGGGCTTTGATCGGCCACGTAGTCTCCTCGGGCCCCCGGGCGCGTTCATCCGAAATCGGGTGTGACGCGGCCACGCGAGGGCAATCCTTGTGTACTCACGTCGGGTTGGACGTCAGCTGTTCGGTCTCGCTCTCCACAAATCGTGTGAGCCACCTCGTGAATCTCGGTGGCCGACGACGGCGTGTGCAGTGCCTGGCTGGATGGTGGTGTCTCGGCGATCCGAGCGCCTGATCATCAAGCATGAACGCGAACGAGCCTGTCTCTCGTTCGCGACTCTGCGATGACGGGCAGCGGGTCGACGACAGTCATCCGATCGATCCCACGAGCACTTTTTCTCTAGCGAACTTCGGTGGAGCTGAACAGAGGTGGAGCGTGTGAACGTACAAGTGCTGTGGGGTCGATCTCCGTCGAGTATCCCACACGCGATGATCCGTACGAGCCACGCCGCACCGATCGGACGTCGAGCGGGTGCGGCGTGACTGCGGAAAGGCTCTGCGACGGGCTTCTAGGAGGCGGTCAAGTCGGGGAACCACAGGGCGATCTCGCGCTCTGCGGATTCCACCGAATCGGATCCGTGTACCAGGTTCTGCTGACCGTCGAGGGCCAGGTCACCTCGGATGGTGCCGGGAACTGCTTTGGCAACCGGATCCGTGCCGCCGGCGATCTGACGGAAGGCTTCGATGGCACGGGGGCCTTCGAGAACCGCGGCCACCACGGGCCCGGAGGTGATGAACTCGAGAAGGTCGGGGAAGAACGGCTTGCTCTCGTGCTCCGCGTAGTGAGCCGAGGCCACGTCGCGAGAGACGGTCTTGAGCTCGAGGGCGACGATGCTCAGACCCTTCTTCTCCACGCGGCCGAGGATCTCTCCTACGTAACGCCGGGCAACTCCGTCTGGCTTGATCAGTACTAGGGTGCGATCGGTCACGTCGACGACAGTAATGGACACCGGCACCCGGTCGCGCGGCGCATGGCCCCAACCGACCGGTCCGGTGTCAGTCGCGTTGCCCGGGCAGCATGCCGCGTCGAATGCGTTCGGTGATGTCCCGGCGCAGATAGAGCAGATACAGCCACACGGCAAGGAAGATCAGACCCACGGCGCCGATGGACAGATGGAACACCGCCCCGGCCATCACGAAGAACTGCAACGCGAGGTTGAGCTTCATCGCCCAGGGTTCGCCCTGTTTCCCCGCGGCCAGAATCATCACCACGGCGAGCGCCACGATATAGGTGGTCGAGAACCACGTTGCGCCGCCGCCGAGAGTCGCCACGACCGGAAGAGCGAGCAGAGTCACGATCGCTTCCAGTACCAGTGTGCCCGCCGACACACCGCGAAATCCCTTCCACGGGTCGGTTGTCGGTGGTCGAAACTCTGCTTCGCTCACGCGGGATCCTTTCCGAACAACGTGCGCGCTGCGCCCACGGTCACCACCGAGCCGGTGACGACGACCCCGGCACCGGACACGGCTTCGCCGGGCTCGGCCACTTCTTCGGCCAACCCGATTGCCGTTTCGAGCGCATCGGGCAGCGTCGACGCCACCACGACCCGCTCGTCGCCGAACTTGGCCACGGCTATGTCGGCCAACGCGTCGACATCCATCGCTCGACCGGACCCGTTGTGGGTGACGACGATGTCGTCGAACACCGGTTCCAATGCTTCGAGGATCGCGCCGACGTCCTTGTCCGCCATGACACTGACGACCCCGACGAGTTTGCGGAAGTCGAATTCGTCGGTCAGGGCGGCCGCCAGTGCAGCGGCCCCGTGCGGGTTGTGCGCGGCATCGAGAAACACCGTGGGCGCGTTACGCACTCGCTCGAGACGACCGGGATTGACCACGGTCGCAAAGGCTTCGCGCACGGTGTCCTGGTCGAGTTGACGGTCCGGGCCCGCCCCGAAGAATGCCTCGACTGCTGCGAGAGCGAGAGAGGCGTTGTGCGCCTGGTGCTCTCCGTGCAACGGCAGGAAGATGTCGGTGTAGACACCGCCCAGCCCCTGCAACTCCAGCTGTTGTCCGCCCACGGCTATCTGCCGACCGAGAACGGTGAACTCCGATCCGGCACGTGCCACGGCAGCGTCTGCCTGCACCGCCGCACGAAGCAGGACCTCGGACACCTCGGGTTCCTGCTTGGCGAGGATGGCCACCGTGTCCCGTGGCACGAGTAGTTCCGGTGCCTTCTTGATGATGCCGCCCTTCTCCCCCGCGATCGTGGACAGATCGTCCCCGAGGAATTCGACGTGGTCGAGACCGATCGGGGTGATGACGGCGATCTCACCGTCGACCACGTTGGTGGCATCCCAGCGGCCGCCCAGCCCGGTTTCGATGACGGCGACCTCGACCGGTGCCTCGGCGAAGGCCGCGAACGCCATGGCGGTGACGACCTCGAACTTGCTCATCCGCGGTCCACCGGCGGCCTCGGACTGTGCATCGATCATCTCGACGAACGGTGCGATCTCGTTGTAGGTGTCCACGTAGGTGCGCGGGGACACCGGACGGCCGTCGATACTGATCCGCTCGGTGGCCATCTGCAGATGCGGGCTGGTTGTCCGGCCGGTACGCCGATGGAAAGCTGTCAGCAACGCATCGATCATGCGGGTGACGGACGTCTTGCCGTTGGTTCCGGCCACGTGGATCGACGGATACGCCTTCTGCGGGGAACCGAGCAGGTCCATCAGGGCCGAGATTCGGGCGGTAGACGGCTCGATCTTCGTTTCTGGCCAACGCTTGTCGAGCTCGGCCTCGACGAGTGCGAGCTCGGCCAGGTCGACCGGGGTCGGTGGTGGTGACGGCAGGGCGTCGTCCGGCTCGGTCACTTAGCTTCCCATCGATTCGAGGCGCGCGCCGATGCGCGCGATCTCTTCGCGAGCGATCGTCTGACGAGTTCTGATCTTGTCCACCACCGCATCCGGGGCTTTGGCCAGAAATGCCTCGTTGCCCAGTTTGCCGGTCGTCTGGGCCAACTCCTTCTCCGCAGCAGCGAGATCCTTCACCAGTCGCGCGCGTTCGGCGACCAGATCGACTGTGCCCGAGGTGTCGAGCTCGACGACGACGGTGGCCTTGCTCGTGCGCACCTCCACCGATGCCGTCGCCGCGAAGTCCGCACCCGGCTCGGTCAACCGGGCCAGCGAGGTCACTGCCGAGATCTGGCCCTCCAGGTCGGCGTCGCCCACTCCCACGATGCGAGCGGCGACCTTCTGCGAGGGCTTGAGCCCCTGATCGCTGCGGAACCGACGAATTTCGGTGATGAGGCGCTGCATGTCCTCGATGCGTTGCGCAGCAACAGGATCGACCGGATCGGCGGCAGGGGTCGGCCACGTGGCGACCACCAGGGACTCGCCCCCGGTCAGCACCTTCCACAGGGTCTCGGTCACGAACGGGACGACCGGGTGCAGCAGGCGCAGCACCGCGTCGAGAACGTTGCCCAGGACTCCACGGGTGGATTCGGCGATGCTCTCGTCGGCGAACTGCACCTTCGCAATTTCGAGGTACCAGTCGCAGACCTCGTCCCACGTGAAGTGGTAGAGCGCCTCGCACGCCTTGCTGAACTCGTAGCGATCGAACGCCGAATCCACCTCTGCTCGAACCTGATCGAGCCGGTCGAGGATCCAACGGTCGGCGTCGGTGAGTGCGGCGCGCGACGGCAGCTCGGCCGGCGCTGCGCCGTTCATCAGGGCGAACTTGGTGGCGTTGAACAGTTTGTTGGCGAAGTTGCGCGAGGATTGCGCATGATCCTCGCCGACGGACATGTCGGCACCCGGGTTGGCACCGCGGGCCAGCGTGAACCGCAGTGCATCCGCGCCGAAGCGGTCGACCCAGTCGAGCGGATCGATGCCGTTGCCCCGAGACTTGGACATCTTCTTACCGAACTGATCGCGAATCAGTCCGTGCAGGAAGACATCTCGGAACGGAACCTGTGGGCCCTGCTTTCCTGCGGTGATGGCGTCGTCGGCTCCGACGTAGGTGCCGAACATCATCATCCGGGCGACCCAGAAGAACAGAATGTCGTAGCCGGTGACGAGTACGCCGGTCGGATAGAACTTCTCCAGTTCGGGAGTGGCCTCCGGCCAGCCCATCGTCGAGAAGGGCCACAGGCCGGAAGAGAACCAGGTGTCGAGGACGTCGGGGTCCTGCTCCCACCCCTCGGGTGGGGTCTCCCCCGGTCCCAGGCACACCGTCTCGCCGTCGGGGCCGTACCAGATCGGAATTCGGTGGCCCCACCACAGCTGACGCGAGATGCACCAATCGTGCATGTTGTCGACCCAGGCGAACCAGCGCGGCTCTTGACTCTTGGGATGAATGACGGTGTCGCCGTTGCGAACTGCGTCACCGGCCGCCTTGGCCAGGGTGTCGACCTTGACCCACCACTGCAGCGACAGACGCGGCTCGATCGGCTCACCGCTGCGCTCGGAGTGTCCGACGCTGTGCAGGTACGGGCGCTTCTCGGCGACCACTCGGCCTTGCTCGGCCAGGGCCTCACGGACCTTGACACGCGCCTCGAATCGGTCCATACCGTCGAACTGCGTTCCGGTATCGGCGATGCGGCCGGCCTTGTCCATGATCGACGGCATCGGCAGTGAGTGTCGAACGCCCATCTCGAAGTCGTTGGGGTCGTGCGCCGGAGTGATTTTCACTGCGCCGGTACCGAATTCGGGATCGACGTAGTCGTCGGCGATGATCGGTATTTTTCGTCCGGTGAACGGGTGCTCAAGGGTGGTGCCCACCAGAGCCCGGTAGCGCTCGTCGTCGGGGTGCACCGCCACAGCAGTGTCGCCGAGCATCGTCTCCACTCGAGTGGTGGCCACGATGACGTGCGGTTCGGAGTCGTCCAGCGACCCGTATCGAAGCGAGACGAGTTCGCCCTCGACGTCCTCGAACTTCACCTCGATGTCGGAGATGGCCGTCTGCAGCACCGGCGACCAGTTGACCAGCCGCTCGGCGCGGTAGATCAGACCGTCGTCGAACATGCGCTTGAACATGGTCTGCACGGCCTCGGACAGGCCGTCGTCCATGGTGAATCGCTCACGGCTCCAGTCGACACCGTCGCCGATACGACGCATCTGGCCGCCGATCGTGCCGCCCGACTCGCGCTTCCAGTCCCACACCTTGTCGATGAACAGTTCGCGACCGAACTCTTCCTTGGTCTTTCCGTCGGCGGCGAGCTGCTTCTCCACCACCGACTGCGTGGCGATGCCCGCGTGGTCCATTCCCGGGAGCCACAGCACCTCGTACCCGAGCATGCGCTTGCGCCGACTCAGCGCGTCCATCAACGTGTGGTCGAGGGCGTGGCCCATGTGCAGGCTGCCCGTGACGTTGGGCGGCGGCAGCACGATGGAGTACGGCGGCTTGTCGCTGGTGGCATCGGCCTCGAAATAACCGGCATCCACCCAACCCCGGTACAGCTCGGCCTCTACCTCGCTGGGGTCCCAGCTCTTGGGCAAACGGTCGGCTGGGTTGTCTGGGGTCTCTGGCGCTGAACTGGTCACCGGTCGATTCTAGTGGCCCAGTATTCGCGGCATCGACGCGCTCTCGCCCAGGACATGCCCCGCCAGAAATGCCAGTACCACCTCGTACCAGACCTTGGCGTGTTGAGGCGTCAGAATCCAGTGGTTCTCGCCGGGGAAGTACAGGAATCGGTGCTCGGTCTGACCGTCGTCGTCGGCGGGCAGTCCCGATTCGCTGAGCAGTTCGTACCACAACCGTAGGCCCTCGCCGATCGGCACGCGATAGTCCTTGTCACCGTGGATGACCAGCATCGGCGTCGAGATGTCCGCGACGAACAGGTGCGGAGAGTTCTCCACCGCCATCTCGGGGGACATCTCCCGCGCCCAGTACCACGGTGCGTCGGTCGTCGGTCCGAACTGATCGAGTGCCCACAGACTGGCGTGGGTGACGATGGCGTCGAATCGGTCGGTGTGCCCGGCGATCCAGTTGGCCATGTACCCGCCGAACGAGCCACCCATTGCGGCGGTGCGCGTGTCGTCGATATCGGTTCGGGCAACCGCCACATCGGTCAACGCCATCAGATCGGTGAACGGGGCACTGCCCCACGCGCCCCAACCACGCTGCACGAAATTCTGGCCGTAGCCCGTGGACAACGCCGGATCCGGGAGCAGCACCGCGTACCCTCGCGCCACCATCAGCCATGGATTCCACCGCCAGGACCACGTGTTCCACGAACCCAGTGGGCCGCCGTGCACCCACAGCAGCAGCGGCGCGGGCGAATCGTCCGACACACCGTGCGGCAACGCCAGCCATCCTCGGACTCGACTGCCGTCCTCGACGGCGGTCTCGATCTCGGTCAACGTGCCGGGCAGCGGGCCGTTGTCGATTCCGGCGTCGAGGTCGACCACGGTGCCGTCGGACAGGTCGATCGAGACCGGGTGCGGGGCGGCCAGATACGAGGCGGCCACAGCGACTACGCGCTTTCCGTCCGACGACACATGGATGTGGGTGTACGCGTCGTCGGTATGCGTCAGACGACGCGGCTCCGCACCCGCCTCGATCACGAAGATCGGCGACCGGCCGTCGTCGTCCGCGGTGACCAACACGCCGGACCCGTCCGGCAGCCAGACCGGACCGATCGGCCATCGATCCCAGCCCGGAGCGAGATCGGTGACGGAGTCCGTACCGAACTCGTACTGCTGCAACGTCATTCGTGGCGCTTGTTCGGGAGTCGAGATCGATTCACGGACGAACGCGACGGCACGGCCGTCGGGCGAGATGGCCGGTGCACCCAGATCGGCATCCGCGTCGTCGACGATCGTGGTCCGTTCTCCGGTCCCGGTGTCGATGCGCACCAGTATCGTGCGGACGGTTGCCAGCGGGCCGGGCACCGACCACGTGGAGACGACGAAAGTGCCGTCGGCGCTGATGTCGAAGGCCGCTTCCTGCAGAGCGCCTGCCGCGTCACGCGTCAGATCACGCAGTGGTGCCGACTCGAGGTCGGTTTCCGTCTCGCCTGCGAACAGATGCGGGGTTGCGGGACCGAGATCGTGATCCCAGAAACGCACCGGCACACCGGTGTGCAGAATTGCATCCACCTTGTTCGTCTTGCGCTCGGTACGCAGGCCGTCGTCGTCCTCGTCTGTCGTGGACGAGCCGAACACCGGCGAGAAGCCGGCGAACCGATCGACGGACCGAGCCGCTCGCACGTCACCGATTCCCGCCGACCGGGTCTCGACCACGTGGGCCTCCCCGCCGGCGGCGGGCAGTATCCACAACTGTGCCGGATCATCCTCGCTGGAGCGGCGCGAGAACATCAGATTCCCGGACGCGGTGAACACCGGCGCGCTCTCGCCCAGCTCGCCGTGGGTGATTCGCCGCGCCGGAGACCGTCCGTCCACGTCGATCTCCCACAGCGACGTTCGGTACTCGGTGCGCGAATCACTCAGAGCAGCAACGACAACGACCGCACGAGAACCACTGCGATCCACCGCCAACCCCGTGACACGTCGGGCCGCGATGTACTCGTCGATGTTGTCGTAGACACTCATGCGAACGACAGTAGTGGCAACAGATCGTTCCGCGTCGGCTGTGTCCGGTTCAGTCCTCGCCGAGATCCTCACGCAACTGAGCGAGCGTGCGCGCCAGAATGCGCGACACGTGCATCTGCGAAATTCCGACCTTTTCGGCGATCTGCGTCTGAGTCATCGACCCGAAGAACCGGAGCACCACGATGCGACGCTCGCGCTCGGGCAGCTTCTCCAGTGCGGGCCGCACAGCGAGGTAGCTTTCCATCTTCTCGAGTTCCGGGTCGTCGGCACCGAGCGTGTCCATCAGCGGGAGGCGATCCTCGCTCACCACCGAATCGACCGACACGGTCTGATACGCGCTGCGGGCAAGCAGTGCCTGCGATGCTTCCTTGACGTCGATCCCGAGTTCGGCGGCGATTTCGCTCGCGGTCGGGGCGCGACCGAGCTTCTGCGACAACGATCCCACCGCCTGCGAGATCATCGAGTTCAGCTCTTTCATGCGTCGCGGTACCCGTACCGACCAGCCGGCGTCGCGGAAGTAGCGACGTGCTTCGCCCATGATGGTGGGGACGGCGAACGAGACGAAATCCGACCCACGCTCGATGTCGAACCGGTCGACTGCATTGACCAGACCCAGCCTGGACACCTGCAAGAGGTCCTCGTGCGCTTCACCGCGCCCACCGAATCGGCGCGCGATGTGTTCGGCAAGGGGAAGGCAGCGCGTGATGATGCGGTCACGCAGCACGGAACGCTGCGGTGAATTCTCGTCCAGCGCCTGCATCTGCTGGATCAGCGCGACCACGTCGCTGTAATCGTCGGACTCTCGCCGTGTGCTTCGTTCCTGCGGCACCGGCACTAGACCTTGCTCCTCCGCTTGACCACGTCGATCGCGACGGTGCGGCCGGCAACGTCGTCGATCGCGTCGTCGGCGCGGAGTTCGATGGAGTCTGCGAGAGTTTGCAATACGTGCCAACCGAAGCTGTCCTGCTTCGGGACCGACGTCGGAGTCAGCGTGGACGTCACGACGATTCGGATCCCGGCATCGTTGACGGAGAACCTGCACGAGAGTTCCGCGTCGGCGACCGAACCTTTGATGAGCTGGGAGCACACCTCGTCTACGACGAGTTTCACGTCGGCGATGTCGTCGAGAGTGAAGTCACTGAGCACCACGAGAGTCTCCGCGACGGCCCGCACCACCGGCAATTGGTCGGCTTCGGCGCGCACCCTCAGCTCGACCGGTGCACCGGAATCTCGCTCCAGTTCTTCGATCTTGCTGACCCCAGCCATCCGCACTTCCCATCGTCGCCAAGCAGTTCGTTTCTCGTGTGCCGAGCAAGACTACCCAGCGGGGAAGCTTTCAACCCTCGCAGTACACGGGTGTCGCCCCCCGAACACACCGCGGAACGAACCTGCGGTGAACGGCCGACCGGTGCGGGTGACGTGCGCCCGTCGAACTGGCACGATCGACACCGTGGCACATTCGGATGAGGATTACTCGCAGGCCCTACGAACTCTCGCCCAGCGGCTCGGTACGTCGACGTCGTACCGAGGCTGGGACGACACCGAGCACGACGTGAGCGACGCGACCCTGCGGCAGGTATTGGCTGCACGCGGTTACGCGACCGAGACCACCGAGGATGTCGATCGGGCACTGGAGGACATCGAGAACGCACCGTGGCGTCGCCTGCTTCCTCCTGTGGTCGTCACGACCCAGGGCACCGAGGCGACGGTGTGGGTGCATGTGCCACACGGCAATCCGGTGGAAGTGTCGATGGTGTCCGAGGACGGCGACGCCATCGAGGTACCGCAGGCCGACGTCTGGGTCGATCCGCGCGAGGTGGACGGACGGCTGATCGGACGTGCCACGTTCGTGGTGCCCGGCGATGCCCCGCTGGGATGGCACAGCCTCACAGCGACGACGATCGGTGAGGACAACACCGTCCGAACCTCGGACACGGTCGTCGTGGTCACACCGAAGTCGTTGTCGCCCAATGCCGAACTTGCCGACAGGCAACGTACCGGTCTGCTGGCACAGCTGTACTCGGTGCGCTCGACGCGTTCGTGGGGCATCGGTGATCTCGCCGACCTGGAGGACATGGTCGACATCGCCGGCCGCGTGCATGGATTCGACTATCTGCTGGTCAATCCGCTGCACGCCGACCGGCCGACGACGCCCGTGGAGGCCTCTCCGTATCTACCGACCACGCGACGCTTCTTCAATCCGCTGTACATCCGTGTCGAGAACATTCGGGAGACGGCGCTGCTCTCGCCCAAGCAGTTCGGCAAGATCCAGGATGCCGCGGCTCGATTCGACAAGGCGAACGTTCGCACCAAGAAGCTGAACCGGGACGCGACGTTCAAGGCCAAGCTCCGCGCCCTCGAACGCGTCCACAAGGTCGAGCGCAGTCCGGCCCGCGAGTCCGCGTTCCGGGCGTTCGTCGAACGCGAGGGCACCGGGCTCCGGGATTTTGCGGTGTGGAGCGCGCTGGCGGAGAAGTTCGGCCCGAACGATCCCGCATGGACCGATCGCGCAGCGCACCCCCGCACCGACTTCGTCCTCGAACAACGCGCAAAGCTGGCCGGGCGCATCGACTTTCACATGTGGCTGCAGTGGATCTGCGACGAGCAACTGGCCGCTGCCCAGCGGGCCGCGCTCGACGCCGGGATGGAGATCGGCGTCATGCACGACCTCGCGGTGGGAGTCGCCCGCGGCGGGGCCGATGCGTGGACGCTCGGCGACGTGCTGGTGTCCGGAGTCACCGTGGGAGCGCCGCCGGACAACTTCAACCAACAGGGCCAGAACTGGAATCAGCCGCCATGGGATCCGGATCGACTGCGCGAGATGGCCTACGTCCCGTACCGAGACATGCTGCGCACGATTCTGCGTCACGCCGGGGGCATCCGCGTCGACCACATCCTGGGCCTGTTCCGGTTGTGGTGGATTCCGCAGGAGGCCGAGAACGCCGGCGGCGGAACGTATGTCGAATACGACCACGAGGCGCTGATCGGCATCCTCGCCCTCGAAGCCGAGCGCGCGGGTGCGGTAGTGGTCGGCGAGGACCTCGGGGTGTTCGAGCCGATGGTGCAGGAATACCTCACCGAGCGCGGAATCTTCGGCACCTCCATCCTCTGGTTCGAGGCCGATGATTCCGGACCCATCCCGCCCGAGGACTACCGGACTCTGTGCCTGACGTCGGTGACGACGCACGACCTGCCTCCCACCGCTGGATACCTCGAAGGCGAGCACATCGAACTGCGGTCCCGACTCGGCCTGCTCGAGCGCGACATCGATGCGGAAAAGGAAGTGGATTCCCGTGCGCGAGAGGCGGTCCTGGACCTGGCCCGCACCCGTGGTTTACTCGCTGCCGATGCCGACAACCACGAGACCGTCGAGGCCCTGCACCGGCTGGTCCAGCGCAGCCCGTCGCTGCTGATCGGCGTCGCTCTCGTCGACGCGGTCGGTGAACATCGCATTCAGAACCAACCGGGTACGGACGAGACCCAGTACGGCAACTGGAAGGTCCCGCTCGCCGACTCCGACGGCTCGGCAGTGCTGGTCGACGACCTCGCCGAACACCCGCGATTGGTGTCGCTCGTGCGGGCAATGGCAACCGAGTCGTCGGACCGATGACACGAGGGTCCACAATCGAGGTATGAGCTTTCGACGTCGCCGCGTATCGAGTCGGCACTGATGGGCCGGATCACCGCTCGCAGACCCGTCGTCCGAATACGCGGCGAACACCGAGTCGACCGTCCCGACACCTTGGTGGTGGAGGAACCGATGGAACTGCGCGTCGACGGCAGAGCCCTTGCCGTCACGATGCGTACGCCGGGCCACGACGTCGAACTGGCCCACGGTTTCCTGCTGACCGAGGGCGTCATTGCATCGCGTGCCGATATCGCTGCGGCGCGGTACTGCGACGGCGTCGACGACGAGGGCGCGAACACCTACAACGTCCTGGACGTCACGCTGGCACCGGGCGTAGCAGCCCCCGAGACCGGGGTGGAACGCAATTTCTACACGACCTCGTCGTGCGGGGTCTGCGGCAAGGGATCACTCGACGCAATCCGGTTGCGCACCAAGCATTCTCCTGCTGACGACGACGTCGTGGTGACGTCCGATACCCTCGCCGGGCTACCGGACACCCTGCGCGCAGCGCAGAAGGTCTTCGACACCACCGGCGGCTTGCACGCTGCGGCACTGTTCACTGCGGACGGCGACATGCTCGTCCTCCGCGAGGACGTCGGACGCCACAACGCGGTGGACAAGGTCGTCGGCTGGGCCACCGAGCACGATCGAGTTCCGCTGCGCGGCACGATATTGATGGTCAGTGGCCGCGCCTCGTTCGAGCTGGCACAGAAGGCGGTGATGGCCGGGATCCCCATACTTGCAGCGGTGTCCGCACCGTCGTCTCTCGCGGTCGATCTCGCGACCGAATCAGGACTGACGGTGATCGGCTTTCTCCGCGGCCGGTCGATGAACATCTATTCCCGCGCCGACCGCGTCCTTGTGTCAGACGGTATCTTCTGAGTCGTTCCGCAGGCTCCACTCCCCAGCGACATCGACGAGTAGCTCGGCTGCGGTGGCGTTCCTGACGTCGTCCACCGAGATTCCCGGCGCGGTCTCGACGAGGCGCAGTCCGTTGTCGGTGACGTCCAGAACCGCCATGTCCGAGATGATCCTGTGCACGCAGGCCTTTCCGGTCAGCGGCAGAGTGCAGGACTGCAGAATCTTCGGTTCGCCCTTCCGGGAGACGTGCTCCATCATGACGATCACGCGGCGGGCACCGTGCACCAGATCCATGGCACCACCCATCCCCTTGACCATGTGCCCGGGGATCATCCAGTTCGCGAGGTCGCCGGTGGCGCTGACCTGCATCGCACCCAGCACGGCGACGTCGACCTGACCGCCGCGGATCATTCCGAACGACTGCGACGAGTCGAAGTAGGACGAGCCGGGAAGCACCGTGATGGTTTCCTTGCCCGCGTTGATGATCTCGGGATCGAGTTCGTCCTCGGTGGGATAGGGGCCGACGCCGAGCACGCCGTTCTCGGAATGCAGAATCACCGAGACGTCGGTCGGAATGTAGTTGGGCACCAGGGTCGGCATGCCGATTCCGAGGTTGACGTACTGCCCGTCGCCGAGCTCCTGCGCCACCCGAGCGGCCATCTGTTCGCGGGTCATCTTTTCGCTCATGCTCGTACCGTCCTCTGCTCGATGCCGACCTCGACCGGGCCGACGTGCACGACCCGCTGCACATGGATGCCCGGGGTGTGCACCTCGTCCGGACCGATCTCCCCCGGCTCGACCAGGTGCTCGACCTGCGCCACGGTGATCCGACCCGATGCGGCGGCGGGTGGATTGAAGTTTCGTGCGCTGGCGTGGAACACCAGGTTGCCGTGCCTGTCGCCCTTCCAGGCGTGGACCAGGGCGTAGTCGGCGACGATGCCGCGCTCCATCACGTAGGTGATCCCGTCGAAGTTCCGGGTCTCCTTGGGCGGACTCGCCACGGCGATGCCGCCGCTGCCGTCGTAGCGCAGCGGCAAACCGCCGTCGGCCACCTGCGTCCCCACGCCCGCGGGGGTGAAGAACGCCGGAATGCCGGCACCGCCGGCTCGCAGCCGCTCGGCGAGGGTGCCCTGCGGGGTCAGCTCCACCTCCAGTTCACCACCGAGGTACTGCCGGGCGAATTCCTTGTTCGATCCGACGTACGAACTGATCGTGCGCCGAATACGGTGGTGCGCCAGTAGCACTCCCAGACCGAAGCCGTCGGTCCCACAGTTGTTGCTGATGGTCTCGAGGTCCGTTGCTCCTTGCTCGAGCACAGCGGCGATCAGGATCTCCGGCACTCCCACCAGCCCGAACCCGCCCACTGCGATCGACGACCCGTCGGGGATGTCCGCTACCGCTTCTGTGGCACTGGCCACGACTTTGTCCAACATGCCAGCGACGGTACCCGACAATGTGCGTGATGTGAACAGGTTGCCACCATGCGAACACCTGTATACGGTGATGAGTGCGCTTGATCACCACGATTGTCAGGAGCTGTCGATGCTTCATCTCCCGCCCGAGTACCGGGACCAGACGGGTGTCCATGCACCACGCGACTTCGCCGAGTACCGGACCACTGCCCTGCGGCATCCGGCGCAGCCGTTGACGCTCCTCCCCCAACGATTGACCGAAATCACCGGTCCGGTTCTGGGCGAGGGACGGGTCACGGCTTCCGACGCCGACCTGACACTTGCGCGAGGTGGTGAAGCTCAGGGTCAACGCATCATCGTTCACGGACGAGTGCTCGACAGCGACGGCAAAGCGATCCCGAACACACTCGTCGAGGTGTGGCAGGCAAACGCAGGCGGACGGTACCGACACTCGGGTGATCGCTGGCCTGCACCTCTAGACCCACATTTCGACGGCGTGGGCCGAGTACTCACCGATGCCGACGGCCGATACCGGTTCACCACGATCAAGCCGGGCGCGTACCCCTGGGGTAATCACCACAACGCATGGCGGCCTGCCCACATTCACTTCTCGCTGTTCGGTCACGCCTTCACCCAGCGGTTGGTGACGCAGATGTACTTCCCCGACGACCCCATGTTCTTCCAGGATCCCATCTACAACGCAGCTCCCGAAGACGCGCGCGCTCGCATGATCAGTACCTTCGATTACGAAGCCACACAGCAAAACTGGGCTCTCGGATTCAGGTTCGACATCGTTCTGCGCGGACGCAACGCCACCCCGTTCGAGGAGGACGACCACGATGACTGACCCCGAGTTCGCTCCCCGGTACCCGGTGGTGACCGGTGCCGATTTCACCACCGCACCGTTCGGTCAGACGCCTTCTCAGACGGTCGGGCCGTACGTCCACATCGGTCTGCTGTGGCCGGACGGACAGGACGTGGTACCTCCCGGCACCGCCGAGGCGATCATCCTGACGTTCACCCTCGTGGACGGGGCTCGTCAACCGGTGTCCGACGCGATGATCGAGACCTGGCAGGCCGACTCCGACGGACGCTTCGACCATCCGGACGATCCACGGGGTGCCGTGGCACCACGTGTCGCAGGTTTCCGCGGCTTCGGTCGAGCATTTGCCGATGCACGGGGAACGATGACGATCACGACCATCAAGCCGGGGCCGTTGCCCGCCGAGAACGACCTCGTCGAAGCACCCCACATCGACGTCGGAATCTTCGCCCGCGGAATGCTCGAGCGGGTCGTCACGCGGATGTACTTCCCGGACGAGGCCGAGGCCAACGAAATCGATCCGGTGCTGTCCGCCTTGCCCGCCGACAAGCGAGCCCGACTCGTCGCCACCACAGTGGACGGCGGCTACCACCTCGATATCGTGTTACAGAACACCGATCCGGACGGAGACGAGACCCCGTTCTTCGCGCTGTGATGCACGCTCCCGAACTGATCGACGATGCGGTGAAAGAGGACCATGGCTTCCGATAGAGGGGCACTGTTCGATCCGACATTCGGCAGCGAGATCATCGCACCGATCGTCGGCGACCGAGGCTGGGTTCGGGCGATGTTCGATGTCGAGGCAGCCCTCTCCCGGGCCGCTGCCTCTGTCGGCGTGGTCGACGCGAAGCATGCGGACATCATCACCGCGGTCGCGGCAGAGCTGGGTGAATCTCTGGACATCACAGCACTCGGAGCGGCTGCAGCGGCCGGTGGGAATCCGGTGATACCACTGGTGAAAGTACTGCGAAACGCGGTGTCCGAGCGCGGAGTTCCTGCTGCTGCAGTGCACCCCGGGGCGACCAGCCAGGACATCATGGACACCGCGTCCATGCTCGTCGCACGTGACGCACTCACGGTCGTCGAGGCGTCGCTCGGTGATGCACATACCGCGGCGCGAGGCCTGGCGCTGGCGCACCGGACCACTCCTATGGTCGCGCGCACTCTCGGCCAGCAGGCGTTACCCACTACTTTCGGGCTGGTGGCCGCAAATTGGGCTGGGGCGCTGCATCGTTCGAGTCACCGTCTCGCTGCGGTTCGGCGGTCGTGCTGTGTGCAATACGGAGGTGCCGCCGGAACGATGGCCGCCGTACATCCGCACGGTCCGGCCATTGCCGCCGCGCTCGCGGAAGCACTGGATCTGGCACCACAGACTGCGCCCTGGCACACCGACCGCGTCACCGTCGCAGATCTGGCGTGCGCGTTGGGTATTGCCGCGGGCTCCATTGCGAAGATCGCCGGGGACATCGTGTCGATGTCCGCCACCGAACTGGCCGAGGTGTCCGAGAACGCACCGGGAGGTTCGTCGGCAATGCCACACAAGCGCAACCCGATCGCCGCCGTCACCGCGCGAGCTGCGGCCCGCCGGGTGCCGGGAGCCGTTGCGACAGTGCTGGCGAACATGGACCACGAGCAGCAGCGCGCCGCTGGACCGTGGCACGCCGAATGGGAGACCGTCACCGATCTGCTACGCCTCACCGGCGGCGGTGCGCATCGTATAGCGACGAGCCTGACCGGTCTGCATGTGCATCCAGATGCCATGGTGCGCAACCTCGAAGCGACGGGTGGTGCACTTCTCGCCGAACGGGTCACGGCGGCGCTGGCACCGCACACCGAGCGCGCCCGCGACATCGTCACCGACCGATGCGCAGCAGGTGCGCCACTGGACACGGATCCCGCCATCACCGCCTTCTTGACGCCGGCGGCGGTGCGCGAGATGTTGGATCCAGCAGGCTATGTGGGTCACGCACCCGACTTGGTCGACGACATCCTCGCTGCGTGTGCACCGGACACCGAACGCCCCACGGACTCGAAGGACATCTGATGACAGTCACTCTGGCTCACCACCGCACCGAGGGGCCGCACCCCGATGCGGATACCGTCGTGCTGATCGGCTCGCTCGGCTCGGACCGATCGATGTGGGACCCGCAGGTGGGCGCACTGTCGGCTTCCGTCCACGTGTTGACGGTCGATCTACGGGGACACGGTCGATCACCGGTACCCCCCGGCCCCTATTCCGTGGCCGATCTCGCCGGTGACGTTCTTGCACTGCTGGATTCACTCGCTCTGGAACGCGTCCACGTGGTCGGACTCTCCCTCGGCGGTGCCGTCGCTCAATGGATTGCGATTCATCGCCCCGAGCGGGTGCGCACTCTGACCCTGCTGTGCACGTCCGCCAAGTTCGGTGAAGCCGTGCAGTGGATCGACCGTGCCGCGACCGTCCGCGCCTCGGGGACAGCAGCACTCGCGGACGCTGTACTCGCACGGTGGTTCACGCCCGAACTCGCCGCCCGCGACACCGATCTCGTCGCACGGTGTCGACGCATGATTGCCGAGACCTGCGACGAGGGCTACGCGGCATGCTGTGAGGCGTTGTGCGAGTGGGATTCTCGCGCGGACCTTGCCAGGATCGCCGCTCCCACCCTCGTGATCGCGGGCCGACAGGATCCGTCGACCACTCCGGACGATCTGCGCATCATCGCCGATGGCATTGCAGGATCGACGTTCCTGACACTCGACCCGGCCGCACATCTGGCCAATGTCGAACAGGCAGGCCGCGTCACGGCGGCCATTGCCGCTCACGTCGGAGCGAATGCGTACTCCGCCGGACGGTCCGCGGCGCACGACACCGGAATGGCCGTACGGCGCAGTGTGCTCGGTGACGCCCACGTCGACCGCAGCATCGCATCGAGAACCGAATTCACGTCCCCGTTCCAGGATTTCATCACCCGAACCGCATGGGGCGACGTCTGGGCTCGTCCCGGACTCGACCACCACACCCGCCGACTGCTGACTCTGGCCGTTCTGACGGCCCTGGGTAACCACCACGAACTCGACATGCACATCCGAGCGGCGTTGCGTGCCGGTATCGCACCCGACGAACTCGCCGAGGTGTTCTTGCACACCGCCGTCTACGCGGGAGTACCGAACAGCAACAACGCTTTCGCATTGGCTCAGGCCGCCATCACCGAGAGCGAAACCTCGTGAGTGCCGCGGACACACCGCCGTCCTCGGATTACGTCCAGTCTCTCGGACGCGGCTTGGCAGTGATCAGAGCCTTCGACGGCGAGCATCCGCGTCGAACGCTGGCGGACGTGGCCCGAGCGACCGACCTGACTCGCGCGACCGCCCGGCGGTTTCTGCTCACACTCGTCGAACTCGGATACGTGCGTACCGACGGCTCGATGTTCTGGCTCACCCCGCGAGTACTCGAATTGGGGTACAGCTACTTGTCGAGTCTTTCGCTCCCCGAGGTCTCGGGTCCCCATCTCGAGGCGCTCGCCGAACGAGTGCGTGAATCGTCCTCGGTGTCGATACTCGACGGTGACGATGTGGTGTACGTCGCCCGGGTTCCGGTGAGCCGCATCATGACCGTCGGCATCAACATCGGCACCAGATTTCCGGCGTTCGCGACCTCGATGGGCCGGGTGCTGTTGGCCGGTCTTCCCGAGGACGAGCTGGATGCGTACCTGGAGCGAGTGCGGTTGACGCCGTTGACGGGCAAGACGATCACCACCGCGGCCTCGCTCGCGCGGGAACTCGAACGAGTGCGGGTCGACGGCTTCTGCCTGGTGGACCAAGAACTCGAAGAGGGACTGCGTTCGATCGCCGCACCCATCCGCGACAGCGCCGGCGTGGTTGTCGCCGCAGCCAACGTCTCGACCCAAGCTGCACGTCATTCTGCGGACGCCGTGCGCGCCGAACTACTCCCGGCCTTGCTCGACGCCACCCGCGCCATCGAGACCGATCTGCTCCGGGTGAGTACCGGAGCCAACGACAAGCGAGGAAACACCCATGCCTGAAGCCGTGATCTGCGAGCCCCTGCGTACCCCCGTCGGCCGTTTCGGTGGCCAGTTCCGCGACATTTCCGCCCAGGCCCTCGCGGCCACGGTCATCACCGAACTCGTTGCGCGAACGGGCATCTCCGGAGCGGACATCGACGACGTGATCCTGGGTCAGGCGTCACCGAACGGTGATGCACCGGCCATCGGTCGAATCGCCGCCCTCGACGCCGATCTCGGCATCGACGTGCCCGGCATGCAGATCGACCGACGCTGCGGCTCCGGCCTACAAGCAGTACTGCAGGCGTGCATGCAGGTGCAGTCCGGCGGCAACGACCTGGTTCTGGCAGGCGGCGTCGAAAGTATGAGCCAGACCGAGTTCTACGCCACCGGCATGCGGTGGGGCGTCAAGGCCGAGGCGGTCGCCCTCTCCGACCGACTTGCGCGGGCCCGAGTGACGGCGGGTGGCAAGAACTTTCCGGTGCCCGGCGGCATGATCGAGACCGCCGAGAATCTTCGCCAGGAGTTCTCCATCAGCCGCGCCGATCAGGACGCGCTGGCCGTGCAGTCGCATCGGCGGGCGGTCGCCGCGCAGAACAGCGGCGTGTTCGCCGAGGAGATCGTGGGTGTGGCTGTCCCCCAGCGTAAGTCGGAACCTGTTCTGGTCTCGACCGACGAGCATCCACGGGCCGACACCACCGTGGAGTCGTTGGCGAAGCTGAAGGCAATCCGTGCATCGATCGATCCCGAATCGACGGTCACCGCGGGCAATGCCAGCGGGCAGAACGACGGTGCCGCGATCGCCATCGTCACCACCCCCGAAAAGGCTGCGGCGCTGGGACTCCGACCACTGGCGCGACTCGCGAGCTGGGGCGTTGCCGGAGTCGCTCCGCGCACCATGGGAATCGGCCCGGTGCCCGCAAGCGAGAAAGCGCTCGGACGCCTCGGGCTCACTCTCGACGACATGGGCGTCATCGAACTCAACGAGGCCTTCGCCGCCCAGGCGCTGGCCGTGACTCGGTCCTGGGGTATCGAGTCGGACGACCCGCGGTTGAATCCTCACGGTTCCGGCATCTCGCTCGGCCACCCGGTCGGGGCCACCGGTGCCCGAATCCTTGCCACCCTGCTTCGTGAAATGGACCGCCGAGAAGTCCGCTACGGACTCGAGACGATGTGCATCGGCGGCGGACAGGGCTTGGCCGCGGTGTTCGAGCGACTGTCCTGATCGCTACTCACTGCTGTAGTTGCGCAGCCAGGCGCACAGCCGAGTTGGTCTCCCCGTAGCCTTCGTACCCGCCTGCCCGCTGCACCACCTCGAAGAAGAGGTCGTCGCCCACGGTGCCGGTGAAGAAGTGGAAGAACTCGCCGCCTGCGGAGTCGGCGTCGTACAGGATGCCGAGCCGCTGCATCGCGTCGAGGGTGTCCGGACCGAGACCGAACCGTGCGTTCAGGTCGCGATAGTAGTTGGGCGAGATACGCAACGGCGTGAGACCGCGTTCGGTCATCGCCTCGGCCGCGGCGTAGATGTCCTCGCATCCGAACGCCACATGTCCGACGCCTCCGCGGCGGGCGGCGGGCAGGGGGTCGGCATCGGACGGGCGACCGGGAACCATGTTGAGCGACAGGCGAATGGTGCCGTTCGTGGTCGTCAGGGTGAGGGCCTGGCTTCGCACCAGTCCGATCGCGTCCACGACGTCCTGACCGTCCCGGGGCACCATGCCGAACACCGAGCGGAGCAACAGCATCACGCCGTCCCAGCTTTCCGCCGGGACCGCGAGGGCGATGTGGTCCACGTGCGAGACCAAGGGCTTCACCTGCGGCACAGGCACTCTGGGAGCGAGGTCGAATGCGGACTGCCAGGCACCGGCGCTGTCTCGGGTGCGTAGGTCGAGCGAGGTTGCACCGGTGACGGCAAGCCGCACCACCGCGTCGTTCGCGTCGGCCACGCCCGGCATGGTGACCGTCGCGGCGGGGACACCCAGAGCGCGGGCTCTGGTCAACCACAGATCGGGCCGTTCGCTGCGGACCCCGATCTGGGCCAGAGCGGGCAGGTGGGCGGGGACGCCCGGTGCGGTCCACAGGGTATCGACGGTCGTGTCGACCGCGACGGCGAGTGGGCCCTGGGTGAACAGCGACAGTCCGTGTTCGCTGTGCGCGGCGGTGAGGTCGAAGCCGAGGTGACGCAAGGTGGTGCCCAACTGGGCGGCCTTGGCAGGGCCCGCGGCGATACGTAGGGACACGATGTTCTCGATCGGGCCGGGCGGAGGCGGGGAGAACAGATCGGGATTCGGCACGACGGTGTCGACGCTGCGGACCTGCTCCTGCAGGTGGAGCAGCGAACGGTGCGCGTCCGACGCCGTTCGGCCGGTGTCGGAATGTCGGAAGACGTCGTTGAAGATTTCGAGCGACCACGGGCCCGTGTAGCCCGAGGCCACGACGTCGGCTCCGAAGGTTGCCAGATCGAAGTTCCCCTGACCGGGGAAGCATCGGTGATGGCGACTCCACTGCAGGACGTCCATCACCAGGTGCGGGGCGTCGGCCAGTTGCAAGAAAAAGATCTTCTCGCCGGGTATCTCGCGGATGCCGGATGGGTCGTCGCCGCGGGAGAGGATGTGAAAGCTGTCGAGACAGGTCCCGAGCGCTGGGTGGTCGACCTGCCGGACGATGTTCCAGGCATGACGGTAGGTGTCGACGTGGCTACCCCAGGCGAGCGCTTCGTAGGCCAGCCGCAGTCCGCGGCGATGTGCACGCTCGGCGAGAGTTGCCATCTGTTCGATCAACATGTCGTCCTCGCGCACTGCGCCGGCCAACGGTGACGAGCAGACCAGCAGCAGGTCGCATCCCAGCTGTTCCATCACGTCGAATTTGCGTTCGGCGCGAACGAGGTTGCGCGCGAACTGGTCCGGGTCGTCGGAGTCGGCGTCACGGAAGGGTTGGTAGAGATCGACGGTCAGTCCCAGGTCTGCAGCCTTCTTCGCAATGTCTGCAGGCAGGTCCGGTGAGCTGATCAGATCCGGCTCGAACACCTCGAACCCGTCGAACCCGGCTTCGGCGATGGCGCGCATCTTCTCGTCGAGAGACCCACTGAGCGAGACAGTGGACACCGACGTGGCAATGGCCGTCATGCGGAGGCCCCGGCAGCAGCGACGCGATCTTCGCTGTCGATGAGGGTGCCCATGTGCGCGATCATCCGATCTGCGTTCGCAATTCGGCCGGTGAATATCTCGAAGGCGTCCGCTGCCTGGAATACGGCCATGCCGGTGCCGCTCAGGGTTCGGCACCCCGCTCGCGCTGCCTGCATGAGCAATTCGGTCTCGGCCGGCCTGTACACGACCTCCGAAACCCACATCTGCGGACGCAGAAATTCCTGCGGCACAGCAGATCCCGGGTGCTCGAGCATTCCGACCGGCGTTGCGTGCACCAACCCCGACGCTGTGCTCAGCACGTCGCCGAGCCGATCGAGGCCGGTCGAGCAGATCTCGGACTCGGGGAACAGCGAGGCCAGCGAGTCTCGAAGTTGCTGCGCCCGAGAACGATCGGCATCGACGAGTGTCAGCTTGACGGCTCCCCGGCGTGCCATTGCGTACGCGACGGCCGCACCTGCTCCCCCGGCTCCGAGTTGCACCACATCACTCAGATCGGCTCCCGGTAAGCCACGTCCGAAATTTCGGTCGAACCCGGACCAGTCGGTGTTGTGACCGATCGCGCGCCCGTCGGAGAACACAACGGTGTTGACGGCACCCAGACGCGCGGCATCCTCCGAGAGATCGTCGAGGCAGTGAAGAACCCGTTGCTTGCACGGGTGGGTGATGTTGAGGCCGCGAAATCCGAGGTCGGCTGCCGTGGCCACCAGCCGCGGTAGGTCGTCCACGGTCAGCCCGCGCCGATCGAGATCGATGATCCGATAGAGGTAGGTCAGACCGTGCTCGGCACCCTCTCGCTCGTGCATCGCGGGCGTGAGCGATTTGCCGATACCCGTCCCGATCAGCCCGCAGAGCAGGGATTCCGGCATGTCGATCTCCTCGAGCTTTAATGTACTAATTGGTGAGTTAGCTCGACGGTACTACGGTGACGGCACGCACACACCCTTTCTCCGCAATTCGCGGCGATAGAGTCGACCCATGGCTCCGCGTACAACCGACACCTCCGACGACAGCGGACCGGCCGTCAAACGTCGGCGCAACAGCGATCTGACCCGACACAACATCCTCGAGGTAGCCACGGAGGAGTTTGCGGACAAGGGCTTCGCCGGCGCGCGCATCGACGAGATCGCCGAGCGAACACACACGACCAAGCGGATGCTGTACTACTACTTCACCGACAAGGAAGGCCTGTACAAGGCCGTTCTGGAGCGGTCCTACCTCCGCATCCGCGAGCGCGAACGAGCCGTGGACGTCGAAGGACTCGGTCCGGTCGAGGCGATCCGCGCCATCGCATCGCTCACGTTCGACCATCACGAGCAGAACCCGGACTTCATCCGGCTGGTATCGACCGAGAACATTCTGCGCGGCGAACATATCGGCACTTCCGAGGCACTGAACAATCTCGGCAATCCGGCCGCCGAGCTGTTGGCCGACATTCTTGCGCGCGGGCAGGCCGACGGGCTCTTTCGAACCGATGTCGACGCGTTGGACATCCATATGGCGATCAGCAGCTTCTGCGTGTTCCGGCTGTCCAACCGATACACGTTCGAGGCACTGTTCGGGCGCGACCTCACCGACCCGGCGCACCGCACACGACTGCGGGCCATGCTCGGCGACATGATCATCGCGTTCCTCACCTCCACCGACGCCTGACACCGAGATCGAGCGACCCGCATCGCATCGGGGGTTGACACGTGGCATGGATCACGTTCAATATCTAAGAGCGCCCGGAGTTAACTATTTCGTACATTAGCGGCCGATCGGGTCGTGGATGTCGAACTGTGCGCCCGGCTTCCCGTCACACGAAAAGAGACGACACCGATGGATCCCCTCACGTCCGGTCACCCGCCCCTGCGCCCCGGAGCCAACCCGCGTAAAGCCGCAACCGCGGCCTGGGTGGGCAGCGCCCTCGAGTACTACGACTTCTTCATCTACGGCACCGCCGCTGCGCTGGTCTTCGGCCGCGTGTTCTTTCCCGGCTCCAACCCCGCCACCGGAACGTTGTTGGCCCTGGCGACTTTCGGGGTCGGCTACCTGGCCCGCCCACTGGGCGCATTGGTGCTCGGTCACATCGGTGACCGTTACGGCCGCAAGAAGGTCATGGTTGCCACCGTCCTGCTGATGGGAGTCGCCACTCTCGGAGTCGGCGTCCTTCCCTCGTACGAATCCATCGGCCTCGCGGCCCCGATAATCCTGGTCGTGCTGCGCCTGGCCCAGGGCTTCTCTGCGGGCGGTGAGCAGGCGGGCGCCAACTCCATGACCCTCGAGCACGCACCCGACCACCGACGGGCGTTCTTCACCAGCTTCACCCTCAGCGGCACCCAGGGCGGTCAGATCCTTGCCACCGCAGTCTTTCTCCCGGTCGCCATGCTCCCCGAGGACCAGTTGCTCAGCTGGGGCTGGCGAATCCCGTTCTTCCTCAGCGCATTCGTCGTTGTCGCCGCATTCCTGATCCGACGCTCGCTCGACGAGACCCCCGTCTTCGAGGAAGAGGTGGCGTCCGCCGAGCCGCAGCGTCTCCCGCTGACCGAACTGCTGTCCGAGCACTGGCCCGCCGTTCTTCGAGTCATGTTTGCCGCCGTGATCGCCTCGGTCAGTACGATATTCACCGTCTATGCGCTGTCGTACGCAGTCAACACAGTCGGCTTGGAACGAACTCCGATGCTGTGGGTCGGCGTACTCGCCAACGTCGTCGCGCTGTTCGCACTCCCGTTCTTCGGGTCGCTGTCCGATCGCATCGGTCGCAAGCCGGTGTTCCTGTTCGGATCGATCGGTTGCGCAATCCTCATGTTCGGATACCTCTGGTCCATCTCGGTCGGAAACTACGCGCTCATCTTCGTCTTCGGCATCGTCATGTTCGGTTTCGTCCACAGCGCGACGGGCGGTGTCTGGCCCTCGTTCTACGGCGAGATGTTCCCGGCTCGGGTACGTCTGACCGGAACTGCGCTGGGTACCCAGATCGGTTTCGCCATAGCAGGATTCGCGCCCACCATTGCCGGTGCCATCGCCGGGGCCGAGATCGGTGCGTGGTTGCCGGTCGCCATCGTCACCGCCGTGTTCTGCGCCGTCAACGTTGCGATCGTGTCCACGTCCAAGGAGACCTATCGCACGCCCACCGACGAGCTCGGACGATCCACTCGAACGACTCGGCGCGAGTCGGTCGCTCGTACGACGTCGAACTGACCCGCGATGATCGACGGACTGCGACCGGATCGCAGCGGTGAATGGCGTGTGTACGCCGTGCGCTATGCGAGCCGAACTTCCCTGCGCAGCAAGCACTTCCACTATGCGGACGAGCGCGGTCACGAGCCGCACCCCACCGCGTACTACGTGTGGCTCGCGCTGTCGGACACCGAGACCGTCCTCGTCGACGCCGGTCTCGCACCGGCGACGGCGTCACGGATGAAGGGACTGGACTACGTCGGCTCCCCCGTGGACCTCATCGGAGAGCTGGGAATCTCCCCCGGTGACATCGACGTATGTGTGCTGACCCATCTGCACTACGACCACACCGGAGTCGTCGCAGATCTGCCGTCGGCCCGCTACATCGTCCAGCAGAAAGAGCTCGACTACTGGAACGGTCCGTGGGCGACCCGCGTCGGGCAGGAACGCTGGTTGCACTCGCGGTCCGACATCGACCACGTCACGGGAAGTCCGCGTCTCGACATCGTCGACGGCGACCGCGAACTGGCACCGGGACTCTCGGTGCATGCGGTGGGCGGACATACCGCGGGCATGCAGGTAGTCAGCGTGCACACCGAGCGCGGGACCCTGGTGCTGGCGTCGGATGCGAGTCACTTCTACGAGAACATCGAATCCGACAGTCCCTTCGCGATTCTGCACTGCCTGCCGGACATGTTCGGCGCGTTCGACCGGATCAAGGAACTCGCCGACAGCCCCGAGCATGTCGTGCCGGGCCACGACCCGTTGGTGGCGCAGCGGTGTGTTGCGGTCGACCCGGACCTGCACCCGCACATCTCGGTCCTCGGCTGACAACCTCCCTGAAACAGAACGAGCCCCGATCATCGCGTTCGATGATCGGGGCTCGTTCTGTGTCGTGCCGGAGCTGGTCAGGCCGACTTGTCGCGTCGCTCCGGGCGTTCGGGCTTGCGCGGAACGATGGTCGGCAGGACGTTGTCGTTGACCGTCTCTGCCGTGACCACGACCTTCTCCACGTCGTCCCGGCTCGGGATGTCGTACATCACCGGAAGCAGCACTTCTTCCATGATCGCGCGCAACCCACGAGCACCGGTGCCACGCAGGATCGCCTGATCGGCAATTGCCTCGAGTGCCTCGGACGTGAACTCGAGCTCGACGCCGTCCATGTCGAAGAGTCGACGGTACTGCTTGACCAACGCGTTCTTCGGTTCGGACAGGATGGTGACCAGTGATTCCTTGTCCAGGTTGGTCACCGACGCGATCATCGGGAGACGACCGATGAACTCGGGGATCAAACCGAACTTGATCAGATCCTCGGGCATCACCTCGGCGAAGTGATCCTGCGTGTCGATCTCGGCCTTGGAACGCACCTCGGCTCCGAAGCCGAGACCACGCTTGCCGACGCGATCGGACACGATCTTCTCCAGACCGGCGAAAGCACCGGCGACGATGAAGAGCACGTTGGTGGTGTCGATCTGGATGAACTCCTGGTGCGGATGCTTACGTCCGCCCTGCGGCGGGACGCTGGCCTGGGTACCTTCCAGGATCTTCAGCAGTGCCTGCTGCACGCCCTCACCGGAGACATCGCGCGTGATCGACGGGTTCTCGCTCTTGCGAGCGATCTTGTCGACCTCGTCGATGTAGATGATGCCGGTCTCGGCCCGCTTCACGTCGTAGTCCGCGGCCTGGATGAGCTTGAGCAGGATGTTCTCGACATCCTCACCCACGTACCCGGCTTCGGTCAGTGCGGTGGCGTCGGCGATCGCGAACGGCACGTTGAGCATCTTGGCGAGGGTCTGGGCCAGATACGTCTTGCCGCACCCGGTGGGACCGAGCATCAAGATGTTCGATTTGGCCAGCTCGACGGATTCGCCGCGCACATCGCGCGCCTTGTCGCCGGCCTGAATGCGCTTGTAGTGGTTGTAGACAGCGACGGCCAACGTGCGCTTCGCAGCGTCCTGGCCGATCACGTAGTTCTCGAGAAAGTCCTTGATCTCGGAAGGCTTGGGCAGGTCGTCGAGCTTGACTTCGCTCGATTCGGCCAACTCCTCCTCGATGATCTCGTTGCACAGGTCGATGCACTCGTCGCAGATGTACACCCCTGGTCCTGCAATGAGCTTCTTGACCTGCTTTTGGCTCTTGCCGCAGAACGAGCACTTCAGCAGATCGCCACCGTCACCGATGCGTGCCATTCGGAGGTTCCTACTTCCTTGTCCGCGTACGACCCGGCCGACCGCATACGCGGAAGGACGGGCTACTTCTCGATCGATGGCATGCCGAGTTCGAGATGCTTCGACCGAGTTCTTGGATGCGACGCTACCCGTGTTCGCCGAACATGGGCGGGTTGTTTCCGGTGATTCGCCGCCCGTTTTCACCAATCACGGCATTCGGGGCGTGAATCGAGACAGCCGGGCCGAGTTGTCCACTCGTGCCCGGCGTCCGATCGTCTGCCGGACCGCGAGGCGATCCGACCGGTGGTACTTGCGTGCTACTTCTGAGCCGAGAGCTTGCGGTACTCGAACACGGTGTCGATGATGCCGTAGTCCTTGGCCTGCTCGGCGGTGAGAATCTTGTCGCGATCGGTGTCCTTGCGGATCACGTCGGGATCCTTGCCGGTGTGGCGGCCGAGGGTGGTCTCCATGAGTCGACGCATACGTTCGATCTCGGCGGCCTGGATCTCGAGGTCCGAGACCTGGCCCTGGATGCCGCCGCTCGAGGGCTGGTGGATCAGCACTCGTGCGTTCGGCAGAGCCGCGCGCTTGCCGGGGGTGCCGGCTGCGAGCAGTACCGCGGCAGCCGAAGCCGCCTGGCCGAGGCACACTGTCGCCACGTCGGCGCGGACGTACTGCATCGTGTCGTAGATGGCCATCAACGAGGTGAACGAGCCACCGGGCGAGTTGATGTACATCGTGATGTCACGGTCGGGGTCGAGGCCCTCGAGCACCAGCAGCTGTGCCATGACGTCGTTGGCAGACGCATCGTCGACCTGGACGCCGAGGAAGATGATGCGCTCCTCGAACAGCTTGTTGTACGGGTTCGACTCCTTGACGCCGTAGCTCGAGTGCTCGACGAAGGACGGAAGGATGTACCGCGAGGACGGCAACTGGTTGGGATCGAACAGGTTTGTCATCGTTTCTCCAAGATGTGAGTGATCGAGGGTCGCCGGTAGCGGCCGAATTACTCGCCGACTCCGCCGGCCTGCCGCGCGCGGCTGACGACGTGATCCACGAACCCGTATTCCTTGGCCGCCTGTGCCGTGAACCACCGGTCACGGTCGGAATCCTCGGTGATCTGCTCGACGGTCTGGCCGGTGTGCTGAGCGATGAGCTCGGCCATCTCACGCTTGGTGTGCGCGAACTGCTCGGCCATGATCGCGATGTCCGAAGCGCTTCCGCCGATACCGGCCGAAGGCTGATGCATCATGATGCGCGCGTGCGGCAGGGCGTACCGCTTGCCCTTCGCACCGGCCGAGAGCAGGAACTGGCCCATCGAGGCAGCCAGGCCCATCCCGTAGGTGGCGATATCGCACTCGGCGAATTCCATGGTGTCGAAGATCGCCATACCTGCGGTGACCGAGCCACCGGGCGAGTTGATGTACAGCGAGATGTCGCGGGTGGGGTCCTCGGCCGACAGGAGCAGGATCTGCGCGCACAACTTGTTGGCGATGTCGTCGTCGACCTGGGTACCGAGGAAAATGATGCGGTTTTGAAGCAGACGCTCGTACACGGAGTCGCTGAGATTCAGCCCTGCTGCGGCCGAAGTCATGACGGGACTCTGCTCGTGCGAAGCCGCCGGATTCTGAACAGTCACGGTACCTGCCTTTTCCATAACAAATCGTTGGTTCCTGACACAGACACTAACGAAAGACGGCGGCTCCGGAGTCCCGGAACCGCCGTCGTTCGCTGTGAGCGTTACTTCTCTTGTTCGCCCTCGGAAGAATCAGCTGCTTCGACCTCGTCGGGAGCATCGGCAGGGCTGCCGAACAGCTCGGCGGTGTCGACGCTGGCTCCGTTGGTGTCGGTCACGGTGACGCGCTCGACGACCGAGGCAAGCGCCTTGCCGCGCTTGACGTCGGCGAACACGGCACCGAGCTGGTTGGCCTGCTGCACCTGCTGGATGAACTGCTCGGGCGGCATGCCGTAGCGCTGGGCCTGGAAGATGATCCGCTCGGTCAGCTCGTCCTGACCGACCTGAGTGTTCTCGGCCTCGGCGATGGCGTCGAGGAGGAGCTGGGTGCGCACCGACTTCTCGGCACCCTCCTTGACGTCCTTGTCGAACTCCTCGCGGCTCGAACCCTGCGACTCGAGCAACTCGGCGAGCGCTTCCTCGTTGTGATCGAGGCCGTGGATGGCCTCGTGCACCTGGGAATCGACCTCGGCCTTGACAACGGCCTCGGGAGCCGGAATCTCGAGGGTCTCGAGCAGCGTCTCGAGCACCTTGTCGCGGATCTGACCGGCCTGCTCGACCTTCGCGACTCGCTCGACGCGCGTCTTCAGATCGGCGAGCAGCTCGTCGAACGTGTCGAACTCGCTGGCGAGCTGGGCGAACTCGTCGTCGGCCTCGGGCAGCTCGCGCTCCTTGACGGAGACGACCTTGACCGTGACGACGGCTTCCTTGCCCGCGTACTCACCGGCAACGAGCGTGGAGGTGAACTCCTTCGACTCGCCGGCCGAGACGCCGATGATCGCGTCGTCGAGGCCCTCGATGAGCTGACCGGAGCCGACCTCGTGGGACAGTCCGCTCGCGGTGGCCTCTTCGACGTTCTCGCCGTCGACCGTGGCCGAGAGATCGATGGACACGAAGTCGCCGGACTGAACCGGGCGATCGACACCGGTGAGGGTTCCGAAACGCTGACGGAGCGACTGCAGCTGCTCGTCGACGGCTTCGTCCTTGATCTCGAGCGGATCGACGACGACGCTGATGGTCGAGTAATCCGGAAGCTCGATCTCGGGACGCACGTCGACCTCGGCGGTGAACGTGAGCTCGGTGCCGTCTTCGATCTTGGTGATCTCGATCTCGGGCTGGCCGATGACCTTGACCTTCTCGTTGGTCACGGCCTCGGAGTAGCGAGAGGGAAGAGCGTCGTTGACGACCTGCTCGAGTACTGCACCACGGCCGACTCGCGCCTCGAGCAACTTGGCCGGAGCCTTGCCGGGACGGAATCCGGGGAGGCGGATCTGCTGAGCCAAAGCCTTGTACGCGCGGTCGAAATCAGGCTTGAGCTCCTCGAAGGGCACCTCAACGTTGATACGGACTCGCGTCGGGCTCAGCTGCTCGACGGTGCTCTTCACGGGACATGCTCCTTTGTGGTGATTCTTGCTTGCTGGCAGTTCTGGCTTGCTGTCTTCCGCTCGCCACGAGCACGGTGAGCCGTGCCCGCGGCTCTCATTTGTCGGGGTGACAGGAATTGAACCTGCGACCCTCCGCTCCCAAAGCGGATGCGCTACCAAGCTGCGCCACACCCCGTCGTACGGACACCATTGAACAGCAACCGATAGTAGCCCCTCATGGGCGCCCCACCCATGACGTTCCGTGAGACCGGGCTCGACGGGCCGGTTTGGAATCCGGCAACCGCTTTGGGTACAGTCTTGAAACGCAGGCGACGGAACTGGCGATCCCACGACTGTTGTTTGCACGCCGATGTAGCTCAATGGTAGAGCCCCTGTCTTCCAAACAGGCTACGCGAGTTCGATTCTCGTCATCGGCTCCATCGAAAGCCCCGCACTTCACGAGTGCGGGGCTTTTTCGTGTCCGCGTATCGTCGACAGTGTTCGAGTGAATCGGACGAACTGGACATGTATCGCCGATGGAAGGCTCAGAAGTGGAAATCGTCCTGATCGTCATCGTCGTGGCCGTAGTGGCACTGCTGGTGCTTCGCAGCAAGAAGAAGTCCGCCGCAGCCGCGGCCACCGCACTGGCCGATGCCAAGGCCGACGCCCGCCAGTCGATCGAACGGCTCGGCGGCCAGGTCTACAACCTCGTCGGCTCCGACACCGCATCCAAGCAGGCCCTCGCCGACGCATCCGAGCGCAATATCGCAGCAGGCTCGCAGATCGACCAGGCGACAACCGTCGAGCAGGCGAGGCTGGCCAAGCAGACCGCGTTGGAAGGGCTCTATTACATTCGCGCAGCGCGCCTGGCGATGGGCATGGACCCGGGCCCCGAGGTGCAGGGCATCGACGGCCAACAGCAGGCAGGCCGTGTCACCGAGGAACGCAAGGTCGACTTCGAGGGACGAGAGATCGCGGCCTCACCGGACCCGTCGGACCGGACCCCGAACTACTACCCCGGCGGACGAGTAGCGGGCCGACCCGTCCCCGCAGGCTGGTACTCCGAACCGTGGTGGCGTCCGGCCTTGGTCGCCGGCGCATGGGGAATGGGCTCGATGTTCCTGTTCTCGGCGATGTTCTCCGGCATGGCCGGGGTTCCGGACGAGACCGCAGCGGGTGGCGACCTGGGTGCGGACGGTTCCGACGGGGGTGCTGGCGACAATTACGACGGTGGCGACGCCGGAGCAGGTAACGACGGCGGTGACGGCGGCGGCTTCTTCGACAGCGGAGACGGCGGTGGCTTCTTCGACGGCGGCGGAGGCGGAGGGGATTTCGGCGGGTTCTAGCTCGCCGGCCCTACGTCGCCTGACAGACGGGGCACCAGAACAGGTTTCGCGCCTGCATCGTCGAGTGCAGGATCTCGGCTCCGCACACGCGGCACGGGAGGCCTTCCCTGCGGTAGACGTACGAACGCGGTCGGCGGGCACCGTAGGTGTCGCCGTGATCGTCCTCGGGCCGGATGGTGATGATGCGACCGCGTCGGACACCGATGGCCATGAGGTCCACGAGATCCAGCCAGATGGCGTCCCACTCGGCTCGGTCGAGGTCCTTTCCGGGGCGCATCGGGTTGATCTCGTGCCGGAAGAGGATCTCGGCGCGGTAGACGTTGCCGACGCCGGCGAGCACCTTCTGATCCATCAGCAACGTGCCGATGGCCGTGCGTGACTTGGATATTCGTGCCCAGGCGGCGTCGGGGTCCGCATCTTTGCGGAGCGGGTCCGGCCCCAGACGCGCCAGGAGGGCGTCGACCTGCTGCTCGGTGTAGATCTCGCAGGCCGTGGGGCCGCGGAGGTCGGCACCGTACTTCTCCCCCACGATGCGCAGACGCACCGCACCCACCGGATCGTCCAGTGGCACAGCGTGTTCGGTGAACTTTCCGTACAGGCCGAGGTGAATGTGCACGATCAGGTCGGATTCGTAGCGGTGCAGCAGATGCTTGCCCCACGCCTCGGCCTTCTCGAGGACGAGGCCGTCGATCAGCGCGGCACCGGAGACGAACCGTCCCTGGGGACTGCTCGCCTCCACCGGTGCCCCGCCGAACCGACGTTGATGCAACCGAGCGAGTCGGTGCAGGGTATGCCCTTCGGGCACTTACTCGGGCTTTCCCGGAACCTCGGGTGCTTCGCCGCTGCGCTCGTACTCGGACAGGATGTCGATGCGACGCTGGTGGCGCTCCTCGCCCGAGAACGGGGTGCCGAGGAACGCGTCGACGATGGCAAGTGCTTCGGGCAACGTGTGCATGCGGCCGCCGATGCCGATGAGCTGCGCATCGTTGTGTTCGCGAGCCAACTTTGCCGTCTCGACGCTCCACGCGAGGGCACAGCGTGCGCCCGGCACCTTGTTCGCGGCGATCTGCTCGCCGTTTCCGGATCCGCCGAGCACGAGGCCGCGACTGCCCGGATCGGCGACGACGCGACGTGCTGCGTCGATGCAGAAGGCCGGGTAGTCGTCGACCGGGTCGTAGTCGAACGCACCGCAGTCGACGGGCTCGTGCCCGGTTGCCGTCAGGTGTTCGATGATCTGATTCTTGAACTCGAGGCCGGCGTGGTCGGCACCCAGGTATACGCGCATGCCTAGAGTCTGACAGGTGAACTCACGAGCCGAGAAATTCGCCGGTGTCGACGGCGCGAAGGGTGCGTGGGTGGTCGCAGTGTTCGACGGCACGAGAGTGACGTGGACGGCCTGCTCCTCCGTCTCCGACGTGTTGGAGCACACCCGAGACTGCGCGCGAGTGGGCGTCGACATGCCGCTGTCGCTACCCGTGGACGGTTATCGCGTCAGCGAACTGGAGGCGAAGAAGTTCTTGGGGACGGCGCGCAGTTCGATCTTTCACACCCCGGTCGCGGATGTTCTGGACGCGGTGTCGTACGAACAGGCGTGCTCGATCTCGCGGTCGAAGACCGGCAAGGCGATCAGTAAACAAACGTGGCACATCCTGCCCGCAGTTCGGGCGTGGCGAGATTCGGACTTCGATCCGGAACGGTACGTCGAAGTGCATCCCGAATGCTCGTTCAGAGCGATGTCACCGACCACGGTCTACGCATCGAAGAAGACCGGCCGAGGCGTCGGGCAACGGTTGGCGGCACTGACCCGATGGACCGGGGATCTCGATCTGGACGACCTGCCGAACGGGCCGCTCGTCGACGACGTCCTCGATGCCGCCGCAGCGGCGTGGTCGGCCAGGCGCTTCCATTTCGGCGAGCATCTGACGTTCGGCACCGACAGCGGCTCGGATCGAATCGTCGCCTGATCCCCCGTGCGTGAACCAGCCCCTCATGCGTGAACTGGCCCCTCGTGCGTGAAAGTTCGGCTCCTGCTACGAGTTTCCACGCACGAGGGTCTCGCGATCAGTCGAACTGCGGGTCCTCGTTGCGGGTGCGCTTGAGCTCGTAGAAGTGCGGGTACGCCGCGAAGATCACCGACGCGTCCCACAACTTGCCTGCCTCTTCACCGCGTGGAATCCGCGAGAGCACAGGGCCGAAGAACGCCACGCCGTTGACGTGAATGGTGGGAGTGCCCACATCGGGGCCGACCTTGTCCATTCCTGCGTGGTGGCTGGTGCGCAGGTCCTCGTCGTAATCGGTGCTCTCGGCTGCCGAGGCGAGATCGGCGGGCAAGTCGAGTTCGGCCAAGGACTCTCGGATGACGACGTCGAAATCCTTGTTGCCCTCGTTGTGAATTCGCGTGCCCATGGCCGCGTACAGCGGCGCGAGGATCTGGTCGCCGTTGCTCTTCGCCGCGGCGATCGCCACCCGCACCGGACCCCACGCCTTCTTCATCATCGCGGCGTACTCCTCGGGCAGGTCGCGACCCTCGTTGAGGACGGCCAAGCTCATGACGTGGAAGTTGACGTCGATGTCGCGCACCTGCTGCACCTCGAGAATCCAACGTGAGGTGATCCAGCACCATGGGCACAGCGGGTCGAACCAAAAATCAGCGGTGTCTTTCTGTCCTGAACCGGCCACTGTCTGCTCCTCGAAAGTCGATGTCGCTGTCTCTTCATGTCGTAACACCCGGCCACCGCGCGGACATTCCACGCGACCCGTCAGCCAGCGCGCGACACGGCGGACGTGATGGGATGGACGGCACTACCCATAACTACACGAAGAGGTGTCGACTGAAGTGGTTGCTCCCAACCTGACGCGTGACCAAGCCTCCGAGCGCTCGGCGATCATCGGGGAAACGAAGTACGCGATCGTTCTCGATCTCACCGACGGCGAGGGCAATCCCGGCGAGAAGACGTTCCGCTCGCTCACCACCATCACGTTCGCCGCGACCGCCGGAGCGTCGACTTTCGTGGACATCGTCGCAGGCACCATCCGGTCGGCGACGCTCAACGGCACAGCGCTCGACACGACGAGCTACGACGAGTCGACGGGGCTGGCTCTGGTCGATCTCGCCGAGCACAACGAACTCGTGGTCGATGCCGACTGCGTCTACTCGCACACCGGCGAAGGCCTGCACCGTTTCGTCGATCCGTCGGACGGTTCGGTGTACCTGTATTCGCAGTTCGAGACTGCGGACGCCAAGCGCATGTTCGCGTGCTTCGATCAACCAGATCTCAAGGCCACGTTCGATCTGAAGGTCACCGCTCCCGAGAGCTGGACCGTCATCTCCAACGCAGCGCACGGTGCCGAACCGGCCGCAGGTGAGCACGTGTTCGATACGACGCCGCTGATGAGCACGTACCTGGTTGCTCTGATCGCCGGTCCCTACGCCGAGTGGACCGATTCGTACACCGACGATCACGGCACCATCCCTCTCGGAATCTACTGCCGCGCATCGCTTGCCGAACACATGGATGCCGAGCGACTGTTCACCGAGACGAAGCAGGGTTTCGGTTTCTACCACGAGAACTTCGGCACCCCGTATGCGTTCGGCAAGTACGACCAGCTGTTCGTGCCAGAATTCAACGCCGGTGCCATGGAGAACGCCGGGGCCGTCACGTTCCTCGAGGACTACGTCTTCCGGTCCAAGGTGACGCGGTACTCCTACGAGCGACGCGCCGAGACCGTGCTGCACGAGATGGCGCACATGTGGTTCGGCGATCTGGTGACGATGACGTGGTGGGACGACCTGTGGCTCAACGAGTCGTTCGCGACGTTCGCCTCCGTGTTGTGCCAGTCCGAGGCGACCGAGTACACCAACGCGTGGACGACGTTCGCCAACGTCGAGAAGGCCTGGGCATACCGACAGGACCAGCTGCCCTCGACGCACCCCATCGCCGCGGACATCCCCGATCTGGCCGCCGTGGAGGTCAACTTCGACGGCATCACGTACGCCAAGGGTGCCAGCGTGCTCAAGCAACTGGTTGCGTACGTCGGTAAGGAAGACTTCCTGGCCGGGTTGCGGGCCTACTTCGTCGATCACGCGTTCGCCAACGCAACGTTCTCGGATCTGCTTGCGGCACTGGAGAAGTCATCGGGTCGCGATCTCTCCGATTGGGGTGCGCAGTGGCTGCGGACCACCGGCCTGAATACTCTGAGCCCCGATTTCGACGTCGACTCGGAGGGCAAGTTCACCCGGTTCGCAGTGTCGCAGACCGGCGCAGCACCGGGCGCGGGCGAGCATCGCGTACACCGCATCGCGATCGGCATCTACGACGACGTCGACGGCAAGTTGGTGCGTACCGACCGCGTCGAGCTGGACCTCGATGCTGCCGAATCGACGAATGTCGAAGCGCTCGTAGGTGTCTCGCGCGGCAAGCTCGTGCTGGTCAACGACGACGACCTGACGTACTGCGCAGTGCGGCTCGATCCGGATTCGCTCGGTGTTCTCGTCGATCGGATCGGCGACATCGCCGAGTCGCTCCCCCGCACTCTCGCCTGGTCGGCCGCATGGGAGATGACTCGGTCCGCCGAGATGAAGGCACGCGACTTCGTGGCTCTGGTCCAGCGCGGAATCGGTAGCGAGACCGAAGTGGGTGTGGTGCAACGCCTTCTGCTCCAGGCGCAGACGGCTGTCACCAGCTACGCCGATCCGGCGTGGGCGGCCGAACACGGAGTCCCCGAGTTCGCCGACGCAGTTCTCGAGCTGGCCCGCGGTGCCGAGTCGGGCTCGGATCACCAGTTGGCGTTCGTCAATGCTCTGACCGGTACCGAACTCAGCGAGCGCCATGTCGAGGTATTGCGCGCTCTCCTGGACGGTGACGCCCAGGGGCAGTCCTTGGCCGGACTCGACATCGATACGGATCTGCGGTGGCGCATCGTCACCGCTCTTGCAGCGGCTGGAGCCATCGATGCCGACGGGCTCGACTCGCCGGTCATCGATGCCGAAGCCGAGAAGGACAACACCGCCGCCGGGGCGCGGTCGGCTGCCGCTGCACGAGCTGCGCGTCCCAGTGCCGAAGTGAAGGAGCGGGCATGGACGACCGTCGTCGACGACGACGCGGTTCCGAACATCACGGCGCGATCGATCATCGGTGGTTTCGCGGGCCCCGGCCAGGGCGAACTACTCGAGCCGTACGTCGACCGCTACTTCGAGGCGATCGACGGCGTGTGGGCTCGTCGATCGAGTGAAGTCGCACAGACCGTCGTGGTTGGTCTCTACCCCTCGTGGTCGATCAGCGAGCAGTCGTTGGCCGCAGCCGACAGGTTCCTCGATGGCGACCTTCCACCTGCTCTGCGCCGACTGGTGATCGAAGGCCGGGCCGGAGTCGTTCGGGCACTCGCCGCCCGGGCATACGACGCCGCCTGATCACAGGTACACACACGACGAGGGCCGGTTGCGTCTCACCCGCGAAGGTGGGATGCAACCGGCCCTCGTCGTCGCCGGGACCGCCGGCCGAGAACTACGGGGATGGAGCGCGACGAGCTACGGCGCGAGGATGGATGCTGCCATCACGCGGACCGAGGTCACGAGACCGTCGATGAGGTTGCCGTCGCGGAACGGGCCGAGCGCAGCGGTGACGCCGAGCTGAGCAACCCGATCGGTAGCGCGGTTCGAGACTCGCTTTCCGGTGCGGATCTCGAGCGCGTGCCGGTTGGGGTCGACAGCGATCAGAACCGAACGAATCGCATCGGGGGTGCCGGGGAAGACCGAATCCGCTCCCGCAGCCGGATCGACCCCCAGGTCACCGACGTAGATGTTGAACCGAATCTTCGTCTTCCGGGTCGCCTCGCTCAGTGCGTCGTCGAGCGCGACCAGATCCTGCGTCGCGAAAGGCAGGTGCTCCGGGCTCGGCGTGCCGAACTCGTGTGCCACCGATACGCGACCACTCGCCGTCAGCGCAGCCCCGAACGGCAGGTCCTCTTCTCGGATGTCACCGCCACGTACCAGTTCACCACTTGCCACTTGCAGCACCTCCGATCGAATCGGCTGTGTCCGCGTCGTGCGATCCGTGGCCCCCGAACGGAGTCACCTCGTCCGTAGCGCTCCACAGCAATGGCTCGCGCGTCCACTCGTCCGTCAGCCGGTACGGAGCGACGTCCATCCCCGGCTGCTTGTCGGTCAAGTAGGACAGCGCGCCGACGATTCCGATCACCGCAACCGGAATCACCCCGAATATCAGCGTGGTCTCCAAAATGCTCACGGGGTGTGACGTTAGTCGACAATTGCCCGTCGGACCACGTCGGGGCCGGTGTTGTGACCGAAAAGAGCCAACGGCCGACAGTCAGGCAGCACCTTCGCCGAGGTACGCCAACCAGCTCGGGTCCAACTCCTTGGTGGTCGCCAGCAGACGCCAGTGCGGGCCCTTCGGCGGCACGAGCTGGGCTCGCAACGTCCACCCGATCTCACTGAGCAGCTTGTCCGCCTTGCGGTGATTGCAGGAGGCGCAGCACGCCACGCAGTTCTCCCACGAGTGGCCGCCGCCGCGGCTGCGAGGCACGACGTGATCGACGGTCTCGGCCTTGCTGCCGCAATAGGCGCAGCGGAATCTGTCGCGATGCATCAGTGCCGCGCGCGTCATCGGCACCCGCGCTCGATAGGGAACTCGGACGAACGTCCGCAATCGAATCACCGACGGCACCTGGACGGAGTAATCGGCCGACCGGATGAACGGCCCCTCCGGATCGTCGTGGATCACGTCGGCCTTGCCGCAAACGAGAAGAACCACCGCCCGGCGCATCGGAAGCGCGGTCAGTGGTTCGAAAGTTGCGTTGAGCAGCAGCACACGGCGCTTGACCCACGCCGGGACGGCGTCGTCGCCCGTGGCGTTGTGGGCCGTCGGCACCACGCGCAGCGGAGAAGCCCCCGAGGCCGTCTCACGCTGGTCGTGCGTGGTGCGGCCCTCAGTGGGCGGGAGTTGTCGGTGGCGGTGTTGAGAGTTCTTCATGCATTACTCCAGGGAGTGTCGGCGCCCGCGCATGGCTTGCGTGGAACACGGTTCACAGTGGAACACGAATACACCGCCCGCGCACAGCCTTTTTCTGCGCATTTTCTGTTGCCGATCGGTGAACATTCCGGTTTCCGATCAGCGAGTTCGAGGATCGATACCGCTATGCGCTGCGTGACTGGCAAGATTTCTGTGTCTCCGTAGACTTTTCGGGTGGCTGTATCAACCCTTCTGTCCGTATCGCCGTTACCCGAACCTTCGCTGCTGCGTGAGCTCGACACCCGAGCATTCGAACTGACCGACACCGGACGCGACTGGCTGGTCGACCGTCCGTTGCAGATCCTCGGCTATCTGGTTCTGGCGATCGTGCTCAGGCTCGTGTTGCACCGAATGATCGACCGCTTCACTCGACACGACGCCGGCCGATCACCTGCACTTCTCCGGCCGTTACGCGACCGGTCCTCGGGAACGGTGAAGGGCGAGATACTCAACGAACGGCGCAGACAGCGGGCCAACACGATCGGTTCGGTACTCCGATCTGCGGTGTCGGTCATGATCCTGACCTGGTTCGTGCTGTCGGTGCTCGACGTCGTGGGTGTGAACGTCGCCCCGTTCATCGCGTCGGCGGGGATCGTCGGTGTCGCCCTCGGTTTCGGTGCGCAGAACCTCGTCCGCGACTTCCTGTCCGGAATCTTCATGCTTCTCGAGGATCAGTACGGGGTCGGCGACGTCGTCGATCTCGGTGAGGCGATCGGCACGGTCGAAAGCGTGGGATTGCGCGTCACCACGATCAGAGATGTCAACGGCACCGTGTGGTACTGCCGAAACGGTGAAGTTCTGCGGGTGGGCAACATGAGCCAAGGGTTCGCGGTAGCTGTCCTCGACCTCCCCGTCTCCCACACGGCCAACATCGACGAGGCCTGCGCGGTGGCCGAGAGAACCACCAACGAGGTCGTGGACTCCGGCGACTTCGACAGTGACATCCTCGAACCCCCGGAGATGCTCGGCGTCAATGCCGTCAGCGCCGATACCGTGACCATCCGGATCACGATCAAGACCCGACCCGGCCGCCAATGGGCAGTGCAGCGTCGCCTCCACCGCGACATCCTGCAGTCGTTCGACGATGCCGGTATCAAAGCCCCGTATGCGCTGGGCCGTCCGGGTGGGGTTGCAGTCGAGAGCAGCAGCTGAGGGACAATGAGCGTGACCGACGCCGACGAGGAACGAACAGAGAGAGTGTGATGACCGAACCGCAGCAGACGTTCTACGACGCGGTCGGCGGTGCGGAGACGTTCCGGTTGCTCACGGCGAAGTTCTACGAGGAAGTGGCCAAGGACGAGATCGTGCGGCCCCTGTATCCCGAGGAGGACCTGGCTCCGGCCGAACGGCGGATGCGAATGTTCCTCGAGCAGTACTGGGGCGGGCCTCGTACGTACTCCGACGAACGTGGTCATCCACGATTGCGGATGCGGCACAACCCGTTTCGGATCGGGCCGCTCGAACGTGACGCCTGGCTTCGATGCATGCACATCGCGATCGCCTCGATCGACCCGGCGGTCCTGGATTCTGCGCACCGAACGCAACTCGTCGACTACATGGAGATGGCCGCCAATTCGATGATGAACTCGGCAATCTGAGAGCTACGGCGTCACGTTCTACGGCGTCACGAACTACAGCGATGCGCCTCGCCGCAGGCCCGCTGCGCCACCTCGGAGGCGGCCGAGCCGGCGGCGGAGCGAGCCGGCTACCCCGAGCACGAAGCTCAGCGGCGCGGGCAGGTGCTGCCGCAAGATGGCGTGCTTGCGCACGTAGTTCTCGACGTGCCACTCCGACCAGGTGCCGGCCCGGAACAACGCTGCGTCGCCGGCGACCAGAGTCCGGGGCGCGTGGTCTTCGCTGGACACCACGACCGACCCGTCCATGATGTGGACGATCTCGTCGACTGCGAAGTACCACCGAAAGCGACCGGCCGTGCAATCCCACACATTGGTGGTCGTGGTGCCGTCGGTGCTTCTGGACCACTCCGCGACGCGCGCCCGCGGGTTTCCCTCGAGGATCCACGTGGGTTCGATGGGACTGTCGGAGAGCGAAACATCTTCCAGCCGCACAGCAATGGTCGAGGTTCTCATGGTGTCGTCGCGTCCTCACCGTCGGGCGCGGCACCGGCCGCTGCACATTTTACGTTGCAGAACATACAACACTTTCCAAACGTGGGGATACGTGTCGGTCATGTGAATGAGCACAATCCTTTACCTTCCGATCGACCGCCAGTGCAGGGTGCCGGGTGCACCCCAGCGCCCTCGAATCGTTCGCAGCCCATTCGTTTGGCACTATTGCCAGTTGTGACCGATCCGATCGAAAGCACCGAGTTGTCGTGGTGGCAGGACGCCGTCTTCTACCAGATCTATCCCCGGTCGTTCGCAGATGCGAACGGTGACGGAATCGGTGATCTCGACGGCATCAGAGACAAGCTCGGCTACCTCGAATTGCTCGGTATCGACGCCATCTGGATCGGACCGATCACGCGGTCGCCCATGGCCGATCACGGCTACGACGTTTCCGACCCCCGAGACATCGACCCCATGTTCGGCAGTCTCGAGATCTTCGACGCGTTGCTCGACGAGGCGCACGCCCGCGACATCAAGGTCACGATGGATCTGGTGCCCAATCACACCAGTAACGAACACCGGTGGTTCCAGGCGGCTCTGAACGCCCCTCGTGGCAGCGCCGAGCGAGCGCGCTACATCTTTCGAGACGGGCTCGGCGACGACGGTTCGCGGCCGCCGAACAACTGGCCGAGCATCTTCGGGGGTCCCGCCTGGACGCGAGTCGACGAGAAGGACGGCTCCCCCGGTCAGTGGTACCTGCACATCTTCGCGCCCGAACAACCGGATCTGAACTGGGACAACCCCGAGGTCTTCGACGACTTCGCGCGCACACTTCGGTTCTGGCTGGACCGAGGCGTCGACGGATTTCGACTCGACGTCGCCCACGGCATGGCAAAACCTGCCGAGCTGGCCGACATGAGCCTCGAGTTCAACGCACTGATGAAGAACGACGACGACGATCCCCGGTTCAACAACCCCCGAGTCCACGAACTGCACCGCCGCATCAGAGCCGTCATGAACGAATACCCCCACGCGGTGACGGTCGGCGAGATCTGGGTCCAGGACAACGTCCGGTTCTCCGAATACATCCGCCCCGACGAGCTGCACCTGGGCTTCAACTTCCGCTTGGCCAGTGTCGATTTCGACGCCGAGACCATCCGCGATGCGATCTCCAACTCGCTCGCGGCCGTCGAACTGGTCGGGGGCACCCCGACGTGGACACTGTCGAACCACGACGTCGAACGCGAGGTCACCCGATACGGCGACGGAGACCTGGGCTATCACCGGGCCCGGGCCATGATTCTCGTCGAATTGGCCGTTCCTGGAACAATCTTCGTCTACAACGGTGCCGAGCTCGGGCTACCGAACGTGCAGCTGCCCGACAGCGCCCTGCAGGACCCGGTGTGGGAGCGGTCCGGGCACACCGAGCGCGGACGCGACGGCTGCCGAGTCCCCATGCCGTGGGAGGGTGATGCCCCTCCGTTCGGGTTCTCCACCACCGATCGCACCTGGTTGCCGATGCCGCCGGAGTGGAAGGGGCTGACCGCCGAGGCGCAGCTCGAAGAGGTCGATTCGATGCTCAGCCTGTACCGCACGGCGTTCGAATTGCGCACCCTGCGGCCGGAGTTCACCGGCGGCGGAATCGATTGGTACGGTGCCCCTCCCGGGTGCCTGGCCTTCCGGCGCCGCGGGGGCTTGATCTGCGCCCTCAACGCCTCCGACGAGTCGATCCCACTCCCACCCGGCGAAGTGTTGCTGACCAGCACTCCGCTGGTCGACGGGATGCTTCCCGCGAACGCGGCCGCCTGGCTCGTCTGAGCCGGCCGGCCGGCCGGCCGAACCGGCCGACCGGCCACGCTCAGCGTTCGACGGTGAGCGACAACTGTCGGCCCGGGCGGCGAACGAACACCGACCCGAACCTGGCGTCGAGGCGCAACCACACCTTGGTGGCGCGTACTCGTACCACCTCTGCGGCGGCGATCCTCTCCGGGTCGACGTCGATCGTCAACGGATCGTTGCCGTCGTGCGGCACGAAACCCATTGCGGTCAAAGCAAATACGGTGCGCATGGTGACCGAGACGTCGTCGCCGTCACCGGTCACGTGCAACACCTGCTGTTCGAGCAACGAGCTCGGCGGCCCGTGACTGCTGCCGTGTTCCTTCGCCAGTGCCGCACCGCGCTGTGCGAGTCCGATGAGCACCCGCGCGGGGACGTCGTCGAGATGCTCGAATCCGCTGTCGGGAGGAAGGGTGCCACGCCACGCGGAGTCCATCGAGAAGCCCGGGTCGATCACGCCGTCGTCCGCGTTCTGCAGTGCGGACACCAACACATCGGCACCCGCACTGGTGTCGTCGGGCACGATGGTTCCCGCAATCACACGCGCGGCGAGCGCATCGAAACCGGTTGCCGCCCAACACGACACGCCCCCGCCGGCCCGAGTGCGCAACCGAACGACAGCAGCCTCGTCCAAGCGCAATGCCCTGCTGCAGAACGTCTGGAGGTTCTCCCGCTCGACCGCATCGGGAACGGTCAGAACGCGCTCATACACGCTGCCAACTCACCAGGAACTCGCGCTCGGCGGGAGTGAGCCGACGCAGTCGCTGCGCGTCGATGTCGAACGCCGCGATCTGCGTCGACGCCACCACCGCTGCCGGAGTATCCAGCGACGCCCCGCGTGCCCGCACCTCGTACCCCACGACGAAGTCCACCGCGCGGACCGCATCGATCCACATGAAGACGTCGAGGGGTCCGTCCTCGTGTCGCAGCTGGCCGCGATACTTCACGTGCAGATCGGCAATGACGGCACCGTGACGCAGATTCGCAGTCGGCCTGCCGTCCACCAGCAGCCACGGGATCCGCGCCTCTTCGAGCAACGTCACCATTCGCGCGTGGTTGATGTGTTGATACACATCCATATCCGACCACCGCACATCCACAGCGGCGTGAAAGCCCACCCGCTCGGTGGCGGGTCGCTTGTCGGACAGATGGTCGTCGGGCACACTCACGCGCTTACTACCTCTTCTCGATCGAACGGAAGTTCCATGGTGTCAGGGAACCATGTTTCTCACCTGTCGGGCGGCAACCGAGAGTGTGGCCAGGTCCAGCGTCCCCGTCTCGGCGATCTCGGTGAGCGCTGCACGCGAGCGGGCCAACCGCGACGAATTGGTCGATTCCCATTCGGCGATCTTCTCCGTGACCGACTCGTCCGGTTCGCCCGCGGCCAACACGGCCTTGGTGATTCCGCGAAGGGAGGCGTACAGATCGTCACGAAGAGCCAAGCGCGCCAACGAATGCCATCGATCGCCGCGGGCAAGCTTCGAGACCGCGGTGAGCAACCAGTCGATGCCGATGTGCGCGTCGAGCGCGAAGTAGAGCTCGGCCACCTCCGCCCCGTCCCGGTCGACGATGTCGGCGATATCGATGATGTCGAGCAAGCAGTACACGTCGAGCAAGCCGTAGATCCGACGTGCCAGCTCGGCCGGAGCACCTCGTTCCATCGCGGCCCCCGAACGCCGGTCCAAATCGACCGCCTGGTGACCGGAGATCCACGACGCGACCCGCGGCTGCAGAGCGCGAACCTGCCCGGCATAGCGACTGATCTCGGCCCCGACCGCCAACGGCTGCGGCCGATTGGCCAACAGCCACCGGGATACTCGATCGAGCATGCGACGCGATTCGAGCAGCAGCTCGGCGGACACTGCGGTGGGTACGTCGGCCGCACGAATCGAATCCCACACCTCGTCGAGGCCGAAGATTTCGGTGGCCGCGGCGAACGCGCGAATGGCGTCGGTGCCTGCGGCACCGGAGTCCTCGGTCAACCGATACGGGTAGGTGATTCCACCACAGTCGATGGCCTCGTTGGCGAGCGTCGTCGCCACCAGTTGACGCCGTAGCGGATGCGCCTTGATGGCATCTGCGTACGGATCCCGCAGTGGCTCGGGGAAATACTTGGGTAGCCGGGGGGCGAAGACGTCGCTGTCGGGAAGCTCGCTGTCGAGCAGTTCAGCTTCCAGTGCCAATTTCACGTGCGCCATCAACGTCGCGAGTTCCGGCGACGTCAGTCCACGCCCGTCTTGCTTGCGACGACGGAGATCGGCCTCGGTGGGCAGAGCCTCGAGCTCCCGGTCGAGCCCTCGACGCGTCTCCAGATCCTCGATGACCCGGCTGTGCACCGTCACCAGATGTGGTGCGTCGAATCTGGACGTACCGAGCAACTCGTTCTGCATGATGTTGTCCCACAACACCAATCGCCCGACCTCGTCGGTCATGGACGCAAGCAGCTCATCGCGGTCTTCGCGCGCCAGGTTTCCGTTAATGATGGCAGTCTCGAGCAGGATCTTGATGTTGACTTCGTGATCGGAACAGTCGACGCCCGCCGAGTTGTCGACGGCGTCGGTGTTGATCTTGCCGCCGGCTGCGGCGTACTCGATCCTGCCCAGTGCGGTGGCACCGAGGTTTCCGCCCTCCCCCACCACGGCCGCCCGCACATCCACGCCGTCGACCCGCACTGCATCGTTGGCCTTGTCGCCGACTTCGGCGTTGCTCTCACTGGAAGCCTTGATGTAGGTGCCGATTCCGCCGTTCCACAGCAGATCGGCGGGAGCCTTCAGGATCGCGTTCACCAACTCTGGTGGTGACAGTGCAGCAACCGATTCGTCCAACCCGAGGGCCGAACGTGCTGCGGCGCTGATGGGTACGGATTTGCGGGTCCGCTCCCACACCCCTCCGCCGGCACTGATGAGCGAGGTGTCGTAGTCCGCCCACGACGACCGCGGCAGGGCGAACAAGCGCTCCCGCTCGGCGAACGACGACTCCCGATCGGGGTCGGGGTCGAGAAAGATGTGCCGGTGGTCGAACGCCGCGAGCAAGCGAATGTGTCGGCTCAGCAGCATGCCGTTACCGAATACGTCTCCGCTCATGTCGCCGACGCCGACGACCGTGAAATCCTGACTCTGCGTGTCGATTCCGAGCTCACGGAAGTGCCGCTTGACGCTCTCCCACGCACCCTTCGCGGTGATTCCCATGGCTTTGTGGTCGTATCCGGCGGATCCACCGGACGCGAACGCGTCACCGAGCCAGAATCCGTACTCGGCAGCGATGCCGTTGGCCATGTCGGAGAAGGTCGCGGTGCCCTTGTCCGCCGCGACGACGAGGTAGGTGTCGTCTCCGTCGCGGCGCACCACCCCGGTAGGGACCGATACCGACCCGGTGGCGCGGTCGAGATTGTCGGTGATGTCGAGCAACCCGGCAATGAACAGTCGGTAGCAGGCTTTGCCTTCCTCGGCGTATGCCTGTCGATCTCGGTCGGCTTCACCGGTGGTCACCGGAGGACGCTTGACGACGAATCCACCCTTGGCCCCGACGGGCACGATGACTGCGTTCTTGACCATCTGAGCCTTGGCGAGCCCGAGAATCTCCGTCCGGAAGTCCTCCCGTCGATCGGACCAGCGCAACCCGCCTCGGGCCACCGCACCGAACCTCAGATGCACCCCCTCGACGCGCGGGGAATACACGAAGATCTCGAACGTGGGCTTCGGTTTGGGCAGCTCTGCGATGGATTGCGGGTCGAACTTGAGCGAGAGGTACGGGCGATGTGCACCGTCGGATCCCACCACGAAGTGGTTGGTGCGCAACGTCGCTCGAATGAGCTCGAACATGCTGCGCAGAATGCGGTCGGCATCGAGGCTGACGACCTCGTCGATCAGCTCGCCGAGCTGGGTTCCGATGGCCTGCGCGTCCGCCTCGGCACTGGTCTCGGGGTCGAACTGCGCCTCGAACAGTCCGACGAGCAGCCGCGCGGTACGCGGATGCGCCAGGAGGACGCCCTCGATGTTGAACTGACTGTAGGGAAAACCCGCCTGCCGCAGGTACTTGGCGTATGCACGCAACACCACGGCCTGCCGCCAGTGCAGACCTGCACGCATCACCAGTTCGTTGAAACGATCCGCTTCTGCCGCGCCGCTCCACACGGCCGCGAATGCGTCGGTGAATCGATGCTGGACCCGGCTCTCGCGATCGGCCGTGCCTGCCTCGGACAGCTCGGCGTCGAGGTCCCCGTCGATGGCCGAGCGCAACATCTCACGCGAGGCGGAGAGACCGAAATCGTATATCCAGCAAGACATTCCGTCCGGACGCACCACCGGGTACGGCCGCTCGTCGTCGACCTCCACACCGAGACTCTGCAGAATGGGCAACACCTGGGACAGTGATACGCCCGCACCGCCGATGTACAGCGAGAAGCGCCAACTCCCCACGGCCGAACGCTCGTTTCGGTAGAGCTGCATGTCGATCGCTTCGTCGCCGAGTGCTTCGAGGCGGGCAATGTCCGTGACGGCCCTGGCCGGACTGAAGTCCTGCTTGTACGCCTCGGGAAAAGCCTCGGTGTAGCGCTGAATGCGCGCCGGGTCGACGGCTCGGTCGAGGGACACGGCGTCACCCAACGAGTCCTCCCACGTTCGGGTGGTCTCGGTCAGCGCCGCTTCGATCCGGGTGATGTCGTCGGCGGACAGGTGGGGAGAGACAGTGCCCGGTGCGCGGCGCACCGTCACGTGCAGCAGCGCGAGATCCGATTCGGTGACGCGTGCGGTGTAGTCGAGCGAGGTACCACCGAGCTCTCGGAGCAGTCGGTCCTGGATCGCGAGTCGGACGCGAGTGGTGTAGCGATCTCGCGGCAGGTACACCAGAGCACTGACGAAGGACCCACACGCATCGGGTCGCACGAACAGCTTGACCTTGCGCCGGCGACCCAGCGCCAGAACAGCACTCGCCGTTTCGAACAGCCACGAAGCAGAGGTCGCGAACAGTTCCGACCGCGGCATCGACTGCAGCACCTCGAGCATGGCCTGGCCGGAGAAGGACCCGAGATCATGGCCGGCCTTGGCGATCACCGACCGCACTCGACGCTCGATCACCGGAATGTCGAGGACGTTCTCGTGCAGCGCGGTGACGGTGAAGACTCCGACGAATCGATGCTCGGCGGAGTCGTCGGCGTCGATCACACTGACGAAATAGGGGTAGACAGCACGATGAACCGTGGCGGGGTTCGGACCCTGCGTCAGAGCAACCAGGTCGCGCTCACCGACCGGTTCGGGTCCGTCTCCATGTTGACCGGCATCGCGCAGCACACCCAGGCTGCTCGATTCCACACCGGTTGCGGTTCGGTCACCGTCGCTACCGTCGATCGTGTATCTCCGGTAACCCAGCAAGGTGTAATGGCCGTCGCCCAGCCAACGCAGCAAGGCAGCCGCATCCCGGTGTGCGACGGCTGCTTCGGAATCGAGGTCGCCGGACGCCGCGGCGACACCGTCCAACCGATCGGCCACGGCAGCCTGCACGCGACGCATCTCGTCGGTGTCGCCGACGACCTGACGCACATCGGCGAGTACTCGACTCGTCTCCTCTTCCAACTGCGCGACGGCATCGTCGGAGGTGGACGGGTGCAGCTGGACGTGTATCCAGGATTCGGCGATGCCGGCCGAGCTCAGCCCGACGAGCACTCCTTCTGCGTTCCGATCGACGGAGAGAATGGGATGGACCACGTCGGTGTATTCGATGCCGAGACGCGAGAGCAGCGACATGATCGATTCGACCAGCAACGGCATGTCGTCGGTGACGATTTGTAGGTAGCTTCCCGCAGCCTGCTGTGCTGCAGACTCGTTCGGTCGATGGACCGCCACTTTCGCCGTCCCCGGCAGCCGCCGCTCTGCGGCGAGCCGAACGTGCCGTCGGAAAGAGGTGATGTCGGGGGTATGCGCGGACACTGCGACCGCAGTGGCGTCGGTGTGCTCGAAATACTCCGTACGCAATGTCGCCAACTCGGCCACAAGCCTGTCGTCGAGCCGGTCGGCCCAGTCGTCGTCGGTCAGGTCAAGCGAGCGTGACATTGTTTTCGAGTACTCCCTCGTGAGGATTTCCCGACGCCCGCCGATCGCCGGTCGTCGATGACCCCTCGACCCTAGTGCGGGTGACCCCGCAACCGCAGAGATCTCGGGAACCAGCGCGTCAGGCCGATCCGGCAGTCAGGACGAATCGCTGTGTAGATACTCGCTCAGTGCAGTTCGTTCGTGTTCGCGCAGCGGCCTGGACGAGGAGGTGTCGAGATCGAAGGCCACCATCAGTGCCTCCGCGTCTGCACACACCGTTCCGTTTCGATCGGTGACGACGTGCCGAACGCCGTACGAGGTGGTCCCGATACGAGTGATCCACAGCTCGATCACCAGCGGGCCGGAGTCGTCCAGGATCGGGTGCAAGAAGTTGGTGGTCAACGTACGAACCACCACCGCGCCGCGACCTTTCGAGCCCCCCAGGACCGCGTTCAGAAACTGAACGCGGCCTTCCTGAAGGTACTCGACGAACCGGGTGTTGTTGACGTGCCCGAGGCGGTCGGAATCACCCCACCGCACCTGAAGTGTGCAGGTGAAGGTCTGTGCCGACATGTCAGTCTCGGGTCAGCTTCCGGTGCGTGACGCGGTGGGGACGCGCCGCGTCGGGGCCGAGCCGCTCGACCTTGTTGGCCTCGTAGCCCTCGAAGTTGCCCTCGTACCAGTACCAGGCAGCCTCGTTGTCTCCGAAGCCACCTTCCCACGCCAGGATGTGGGTGCAGGTGCGGTCCAGGAACCACCGGTCGTGCGAGATGACCACGGCGCAACCGGGGAATTCCTCGAGCGCGTTCTCGAGCGATCCGAGTGTCTCGACGTCGAGGTCGTTGGTCGGCTCGTCAAGCAGGATCAGGTTGCCACCCTGCTTGAGCGTCATTGCCAGATTCAGACGGTTGCGCTCACCGCCGGAGAGAACTCCAGCGGGCTTCTGCTGATCGTGGCCCTTGAATCCGAACGAGCTGATGTACGCGCGCGACGGGAATTCCGAGTTGCCCACGGTGATGAAGTCCAGGCCGTCGGAGACCGTTTCCCAGACCGTCTTCTTCGAGTCGATGCCGGAGCGGTTCTGGTCGACGTAGCTGAGCTTGACGGTCTGCCCGATCTTCACCTCGCCGCCGTCCGGCTCCTCGAGCCCGACGATGGTCTTGAACAGTGTCGTCTTACCGACACCGTTGGGTCCGATAACGCCGACGATTCCGTTGCGCGGCAACGTGAAGGACAGATCCTTGATCAGCACGCGGCCGTCGAAGCCCTTATCGAGGCTCTTGACCTCGACCACGACGTCGCCGAGGCGCGGCGGGTTGGGGATCTGGATCTCGTCGAAGTCGAGCTTCCTGGTCTTCTCGGCCTCGGCCACCATCTCGTCGTAGCGAGCCAGACGAGACTTGCTCTTGGCCTGGCGAGCCTTGGCACCGGAGCGAACCCAGGCGAGTTCGTCCTTGAGTCGCTTCTGCAGCTTCTGGTCCTTCTTGCCCGAGACCTCGAGGCGCTCGGCCTTCTTCTCCAGGTAGGTCGAGTAGTTGCCCTCGTACGGGTACAGATGTCCGCGGTCGACCTCGGCGATCCACTGCGCGACGTGGTCGAGGAAGTACCGGTCGTGAGTCACGGCGAGAATGGCACCGGCGTAGGCGGCCAAGTGCTGCTCGAGCCACAGCACACTCTCGGCGTCGAGGTGGTTGGTCGGCTCGTCGAGCAGCAACAGGTCGGGCTTGCTGAGCAGCAACTTGCACAGGGCGACGCGACGCTTCTCACCACCGGAGAGGTTGGTGACCGGGGACTCGGGCGGCGGGCAGCGCAGCGCGTCCATCGCCTGTTCGAGCTGCGAGTCGATCTCCCAGGCGTCGGCGTGGTCGAGCTTCTCCTGCAGCTCGCCCATCTCTTCCATGAGCTCGTCGGAGTAGTCGGTTGCCATCAGCTCGGCGATCTCGTTGTAGCGCTTGAGCTGGACCATCGTCTCGCCGAGGCCGTCCTCGACGTTCTCGCGAACGGTCTTGGTGTCGTCGAGAATCGGCTCCTGCATGAGAATGCCGACCGAGGCACCGGGAGCGAGGAACGCCTCACCGTTTCCGGGCTGATCGATTCCCGCCATGATCTTGAGGATGCTCGACTTACCGGCGCCGTTCGGGCCGACGACGCCGATCTTCGCTCCCGGGTAGAAGCTCATCGTCACGTCGTCGAGGATCACTTTGTCGCCGTGCGCCTTGCGCACCTTCTTCATGGTGTAAATGAATTCAGCCATGCCGCCCAGCTTATCGGTGCGGCCGCGTCGGAACACCATCGACCGAGTCCGCGCCGAGCCCACATCCGTCGTCCGCGGTCGTGCGCGGGTTGCATCCACCGGGGACGACGGATGTCGGCGGGCCGTCAGGCGGGTACCGCCTCGCGGACGTCGTCACCGATTCGATCGTGATCCGGCTCGTCCTCCGGTGGTTCGGCGGCACCCCGATCGTCGTCGGTGAGTGCCTCGTCTGCAGGTACTTCGGGCGCCACCGTCCTGGTCCGATGGATTGCCACGTTGCAGCGCGCAAGGTCCGGCCCGACGGCGCTGGCCCGCATCTCGAGGTCGGATCGTTCGACGCCGTCGCGATTGGTGTATTCGTTGGTGCGCAGCTGTCCGTAGGCGATGATCGGATCGCCCTTCATCAACGATGCGCCGACGCCGCGCACGAGTCGACGCCAGCACGTGACCGTGAGATAGAGGGTGCCGCCGTCGGTCCATTCACCGGTGTTGCGGTCCTGCCGTCGGGCATTGCTCGCCATCCGAAAGCTGAGGACCTCGTCGCCGGTGGGCGTGGAGCGCTTGACGGGATTGGTGATGACGGTGCCCACAACAGCGCACTGAGCTTCGTACATGGTGTCTTCCTCTCGATGAATATCGCGTGATTGCGATCGAGATCGACACTGCTACGCCGGAGCCGCCCGTGACGGACGTGTTCGCGAAATGTGGACAACCGCTGAGCCTGTGGATGAACGTCCAGGATCGGCTGGTCATGACGCCACTCGTGTCGGACCGGTGTGCTACTCGGTTGTTTCTACGTAAACGTGCCCACCGAGAGCCGGCACCACCCGTCCGGCGGTGAGCGACGCCACCAGCGCTGCAGTCGAATCGGCGTCTGCGACGGCGACGGTGAGCACGGCTCGAGTGTCGTAGGCGGTATCGAGCACCAAGGCCCCGTGTCCGCGTAACTCCGATTCGACGCGTCCCACCTCGGCGTGGTCGAGTTCGAGGGTCAGCACGTCGCGTCGCTCTCGGGTGAGAAACCGAGCCTGGGCAAGTGCCTCGGTGACCGCACCGCCGTACGCGCGGGCCAATCCGCCGGTACCGAGCTTGGTGCCGCCGAAATATCTGCCGACCACCGCGACCACGTTGGTCAGCCGATGACCGCGCAACACCTCGAGCATGGGCGTTCCTGCCGTGCCGCTGGGTTCGCCGTCGTCGTTGGATCGCTCGATGCGGTGGGTCAAGTCTTCGTGGACGACAACGATGCCTGCAGCCGAGGATTCGACGATGAATGCCGAACAGTGATGTCCGGCAGTCGGATCCGCTTTCCGCGCCGCTGCGATGACCGCGCGAGCGTCGGCCTCGGTGCTCGCCCTGTCCACCACGGTGACGAACCGCGATCTCTTGACCTCGGTCTCGCACACAACCCGGCCGGCGATCGTTCGAAGCTCGCTCACGCGGCAGCCCAGCTCATGCAACAACCCTGATCATGCAATAGCCCTGATCATGCAGCAACGCTGTCCACGACATCGTCTGCGGCACGGACCAATTGGGCGTACATGCCGTCTTCGGCGAGCAGCGCCTCGTGGCTTCCGACCTCGCGCACGATGCCGTGATCGAGTACCGCGATGGCGTCTGCTGCTCGCACGGTGGACAGGCGATGGGCGATCAGAATGGTGGTACGGCCGTGCATCAAACCGTCGAGCGCTGTCTGCACTGCGCGTTCGGTGCGATTGTCCAGGGCGCTCGTCGCTTCGTCGAGCACCAGAATCGGCGGGTTGCGCAGGACAGTTCGGGCGATTGCGATGCGCTGCTTCTCACCGCCGGAGAATCGGTAGCCGCGCTCGCCGACCATCGTGTCGTAACCGTCGTCGAGGCCGTCGATGAAGTCGTGTATCTGGGCCGTCCGAGCGGCAGCCACGATCTCGTCGTCGGTGGCGTCGGGTTTGGCGAACCGCAGGTTCTCCCTGATGGTGGCGTGGAACAAGTAGGTCTCCTGAGAGACGACGCCCACCAGGTCGGCAATGTTCTCCGACGCCATGTGCCGCAAGTCGACACCGTCGATGGTCACCGAGCCGGCTGTCGGATCATGCAGGCGGGCAACGAGGTATCCCAGCGTGGTCTTGCCCGATCCGGTTGCGCCGACGAGCGCGAGCGTGCTCCCGGCCGGTACGTCGAGATCGATGTTGCACAGTGTCGGGACAGTCGCGGCGGCATAGGTGAAGTCGACGCCGCGGAAAGCGACATCGCCGCGCACGCTCTCTCGCGAGAGTGTGACCGGGTGCTCGGGTTCGGCGACATCGATGGGCAGGTCGAGATACTCGAAGACTCTGCCGAACAACGCCAAGGATGCCTGTACTTCGACGCCGGTGTTGAGCAATTGCATGGTGGGCCGGAACAATTGGGTCTGCAATGCGGTGAACGCGACCAGGGTGCCGATCGTCAATGCACTCCCCTGACCGATGGTGATGCCGGCGAACCAGTACACCAGAGCGGGCATCACGGCGAAGCTGATCTGAATTGTCGCCATCCGCCACTTGCCCGCCATCATTGCGGCCAGTTCGACACCGGCCACCTCGTGCGATCGGTCGGCGAATTTGTCGGTCAACGCCTGGGCGGAACCGGTGGTCTTGCCCAGAAGAATTCCACTGACGGACAGTGATTCCTCGATCTGGACGGACAGATCGCTGAGCAATTTCTGCCGCTTGGTCGAGATCTTGCGACGCTCGTCGCCGATACGTCGAGCGACTCGCACGAAGATCGGCAGGATGATCAGCGAGAACGTGGCGAGCTTCCAATCGAGCAGGAAGAGCGCGACCACGGTCGCTGCGACCGTCGTGGCGTTCTGCGCGATGGACGTCGCGGTGTTGGTGACGACGGATTGCATGCCGCCGATGTCGTTCGCGATACGCGATTGCACCTCACCGGTGCGCGTTCGCGCGAAGAATCCGAGGGACTGTCTCTGCAGGTGCGAATAGACCTGCACGCGCAGATCGTGCATGAGTTGCTGACCGACGCCGTTGGACATCCAGGTCTGCACCACGCCGAGAGTGTTGGTGGCGACTGCAACAGCGATCATGCCGACCGCGATGAGGCTGACGAGCGTGACGTCGCGGTCGGGAATTGCATGATCGAGGAGTTCGCGAAGAAGTAGAGGAGAGGCGAGCGCAATGATGGCGCTGGCCACGATGATCGCGCTGACGGCAGCGATCTTGCGCCGGTAGGGCGTGAACAGAGCCAGGACTCGTCGGACGGGCGCTGGATCGGAAGCGAGTGGTACGCGTTCGGGACGGCTTTCCAAGTAGACCCCCGTGGTAGCTGAAGTAATATGCAGAGGTTACCTCACTATGAGGTTGTGAGCAAGCCTCGCTATGATCCGTCGTATGAACACCGGACACTCGCCCAACCTGAGCGATTCGTTCATGGCCGTTGCCCGAAGAATTCGGCGAAGCCACATGACTGCGCTGGAACCGTTCGGACTCAACCCGTCGCAGAGCAGGGCCATGCACGTCTTGGCCCGCGAACGAGAATCGGTCCGATTGCGTGATCTGGCCGAGCACCTCCGTATCGTCGCTCGATCGGCCACCGACATCGTCGACTCACTCGAAGCGGCAGAACTGGTGACGCGAGCGCCGGACCCGAGTGATCGACGCGCTGTCCTGGTCGAGCTGACCGACGCCGGCCGCGCCCTGCTCGACCGCGTCGACGAGGCACGACGTCAGGTGTCCGCGGACCTGTTCGACGGCCTCGAGCCGGCCGAACGCACCGAACTCGACCGGCTTCTGCACAAGATCGCCGGCAGCGACTGACGAGAAGCTACTGCCTGCCGTCCCGATCACGACGGGCCAGCTCGGCGAACATCGCGTTGTGCGCGGCCAGGTCGGCGTCGTGGTCACGCTCGGCGGCTCTGTCGCCGCGCCTGGCGTCGCGATCGTCGCTGCGGGACCACTGGATCAGCAGTGCGAGCATGACCAGCACCAGAGGCACCTCGCCGGTTGCCCACGCGATGCCGCCACCGAGCTTCTGGTCCCCCAGTAGGTCGGAGTTCCAGTCGAGGCCGAGCGTGCGGTAGAACCAGGCACCCATGACGGTGTTCATGCTCATCAGCGCCACACCGAAGAACGCATGGAACGGCAGTGAGCCGAACACCACGGCGAGTTTGGTGACCGGAGCAATCTTGCGCGGAGACGGATCGACGCCGATGACCGTCCAGTAGAACAGGTATCCGCTGAGCACGAAGTGCAGGTTCATCAACAGATGAGCTCCGTGACTGTCCAGTACGGCCCCGAAGATTCCGCCGAGGTAGAGCACGTAGAAGCCGCCCACGAAGATCAGCGCCGCGACGAGCGGGTGGGTGACGAACTGCGACAGTCGACTGTGCAGGCCCATCAGCAACCACTCGCGCATCCCCGGGACGCCGTCCTTGCCTGCTGCGGGCAGGACACGCAACGCCAACGTCAGTGCACCGCCGAGCGCGAGCAGAACCGGCGCGAGCATCGACAGCATCATGTGTCCGGTCATGTGCACGCTGAACACTGCCGTGGAATACCGTCCGATGCCCGAAGACGTACTGATCAGCAGTGTGAGGCAGCCCAGGACCCAGGCGACGGTGCGACCGACGGGCCACGCGTCGCCGCGCAGTCGCAGCCGACGGACCCCGATCAGGTACACCACGGCCAGGACGATCGCGGCGGTGCCGAAGATCAGGTCGAAGCGCCAGTCGAAAGCCATACGGGCGAACGTCGGCGGTCCGCTGAGGTCGTATCCGAGCGCGGCCTCGGTCGGCGTCAGGTTCGGGTCGATCTCGGCGGGCGGTGGTGTTCGCCCGAGGCCGACGGCCAGACCGACGGTCGCGGCGAGAACGAGCACCTCGGCCCCGGCGAACCGGAGCAGCGGTCCACGGGCGGTGGGATCGGCGATCAGTGCGGGCAGAGCGCGGCGCCGCTGCATCCAGCCGAATCCGCCGAGCACGATCAACGCGAGAATCTTGCCCACGATCAGCAGGCCGTACGTCGTGGTGAACAGGTCGGCGAGGGACACCCGAACCAGGGCGTTGATGACTCCGCTGATGCCCATGACGACGAAGCAGACGCCGGCGATCGTGGAGAACCGCCGAGCAGCGACGTCGGTGTGCGCGCCGCGTCTGCGGACATGTGCAAGCAGTGCGAACAGCCCGCCCGCCCACAACGACGCGGCACCGAGGTGCAGGATCAGCGAGTTGGTCGCGATGTCGTGCGATCCGCCCGCCGAGGAATGACCACTGAGCGCAATGGGCAGCAGGGTGGCCAGCGAGAATCCGAGCAGCGCAGGCGTCCAGGACCACCGCAGTACCGTCCGCGAGGCAATGGCGACCACGACGGCCATGATGGCCGTCCACCGCCATGCACTGGCGATCTCCACCTGATCCAGCGCGATCCACAGATTCGCCGGCTTTACGGCCTCGGCGAACGGCTGGCCGGAGGTGTCGGACAGCGTCAACGGCACGAGGAGAAGCGCACATACGGCCCAGACGATGGATGCGACCGAGCCGGTGCGAACCGCCCGGTAACCGTCCACGTCGAGGACGCCGTTCTTCTGCGGCGGAACCAGGAACGCCGCCAGCAGGAACGAGCCGACCGCGATGACCGCTGCGATCTCACCGATCGCACGCAGGGCGGGCAGTCCGTAGGTGGTGGCCGGGCCGGGATCAGGGATACCGAGCAGGACCAACGCGTCCGACGCGGACAGCATGACGACCAGGGCAGCGACGACACCGGCGATGACGCCGGCAGTGACGAACACCGACGTGGTTGTCGAGCGGGGATCTGCACTGCCCGTACCCTCGTCCGACCGCACATCGCCGGTGGAGTCCCCGGCGTGCGACGGGTCGGTCTTGTCGAGATCCGGTGTGGCCATACCACCAGAGTAAGAGGTGTTCGGCAGTACTCGAAACGCGAGTCCTACACAGCGTCGTACTTTGCCCCGTCCTCGGCGTCCAGCGAGTCGTGGTGGATGCGTCCGTGTTGCTGCCGGAGAGGCGTGCCGCTCCCGCCCCATCTCTGGGCGATGATCTCCGCCGCAATGGACACCGCGGTCTCCTGCGGCGTGCGTGCACCCAGGTCGAGTCCGATCGGGCTCGACAATCGCGCGAGTTCGGTCTCGGTCACTCCTGCCGCCCGTAACCGGGCGATGCGGTCGTCATGGGTTCGCCGCGAGCCCATCGCTCCGACGAACGCCAGGGCCGGAATCCGCAACGCCACTTCGAGCAGTGGCACATCGAACTTCGGGTCGTGAGTCAACACACAGACCACGGTCCTCTCGTCCAACTCCCCCGCCGCCCACTGTTGGTTCAGGTAGTCGTGCGGCCACGCGACCACCACCTGCTCGGCAGCGGGAAAGCGCTGCGGGGTCGCAAACACGGCTCGGGCGTCGCAAACGGTGACGCGGTAGCCCAGAAAGGCACCCTGCTGCGCAACCGCCGCAGCGAAGTCGATGGCACCGAACACGAGCATTCTCGGCGACGGCGCATGACTGGACACGAACACCTGCATTCCCCGACCGCGGCGCTGGCCGTCGGTTCCGTACGTCAGAACGGCCGAACGTCCCGCTGCCAGTAACCCTTTCGCGTCGTCGGCAATGGCGGCGTCCGCCCGCGAGCTGCCGAGAGAACCGCGAATACCCGACTCCGTCAGAACTGCTCTCCGACCGACCCGTGTTGCGTCGGCATGAGCAATCACGGTGGCCACTGCAACCGGGACGTTGCGGCGCACGTTCGCCACGACGTCACCGAACTCGGGAAAGGTGTGCTTCGACACCGCCTGCACGAACACATCCAGCGTGCCCCCGCACGTGAGCCCGACTGCGAATGCGTCGTCGTCCGACACCCCGTATCGAGTGAGTATCGGGGTGCCGGACTGCATCACGTCGTGCGCCGACTCGTACACGGCACCCTCGACGCAGCCGCCGGACACCGAACCGGCGACCGCACCGTCCTGGCCGACCATCATCGACGCACCCACAGGACGCGGCGCGGAGTCGAATGTCTGCACGACCGTTGCCACCGCGGCCGCGTCGCCGGTCTGCCAGGCGTGCAGCAGCTCGTCCAGAATGTCGTGCATCGAACCTCCTTCGGGTGCCGGCCGGAACGTCTACGACATCACAGGCTTCCCACTGCACTGCTCCCTCAACCCATGCCGGTGTGATCGCCGTAGGCGGAAAGGTACACTCGTCAACCGTGCTCGAGCGGGCCTGTCCGCGCGTGCCAGCCTCCGTAGCTCAGGGGATAGAGCAAGGGCCTTCTAATCCCTTGGTCGCAGGTTCGAATCCTGCCGGGGGCACCCTCTGACCAGCGCGAACGCTGGCCGACTCGCGTTACTGTGGTTGACTTCGCGTAACGAAGGGTTACACGTGCATCAGCTCACTCTCGGAGTCCTCTCACGTTCGCGCAAGCCCGATGAGCGTCGACTACCGATTCATCCTCTTCATTTCGATCGCATCGACGCCGACATTCGAAGCCGAATGTTCCTCGAATCCGGCTACGGCGAACCGTTCGGAATCTCCGACGAGCACCTGGCCACGCAGGTCGCGGGTATCGGCACCCGCGCCGAACTCATTGCTCGGTGCGACGTGATTCTGCTGCCGAAGCCTCAGGCCGAAGATCTCGAGTCTCTTCGACCCGGCCAGACGCTCTGGGGTTGGCCGCACTGTGTGCAGGACGAAAGGCTCACCCAGATCGCCGTCGATCGCAAGCTCACGCTGATCGCCTTCGAGGCCATGAACCACTGGACGCAGGACGGCTGGTTCAATCTTCATGTGTTCCACAAGAACAACGAATTGGCCGGGTACTGCTCGGTGCTGCACGCATTGCAGCTGATCGGTTCCACCGGGGACTACGGCCGCAGGTTGCGGGCCGCTGTCATCGGTTTCGGAGCCACGGCGCGCGGCGCGGTCACCGCGCTCAGTGCACACGGGATCCACGACGTCGATGTCCTCACTCAGCGTGGGGTCACGGCGGTGGGTTCGCCGATCCACTCGGCCAACATCGTCAATTTCGATCTCGACGACGCCGATCCCCGCCAGAGCCGAGCTCTGACTCCCGACGGTCGAATCCCACTCTCGCAGTTTCTGTCCGACCACGATGTGATCGTCAATTGCGTACTGCAGGATACGAACTCACCACTGACGTTCTTGGCGAACGAGGACCTGCCCACATTGACGCCGGGCACCCTGGTCGTGGACGTCTCGTGTGACGAGGGAATGGGATTCGAATGGGCTCGGCCCACGTCGTTCGCCGACCCGATGTTCACCGTCGGTGACAACGTGCACTACTACGCCGTCGACCACAGCCCGTCCTATCTGTGGAATTCGGCGACGTGGGAGATCAGCGAATCGTTGCTGCCCTACCTTCGCGTGGTTCTCGACGGGCCCGCGGCGTGGAGTGAGGACGCCACCATCGAGCGTTCCATCGAAATCAGGGAGGGTGTCATCGTGAACCCCAATATCCTTGCCTTCCAACATCGCAGTGCGGAGTACCCGCACACTGCAGCATGAGCGTCACGTGGGTCGAGGACGGCATCGAACGGTCCGCGCGATGGCAGTCGGAGAACGGTGCGCCGCCACCACGGGTGGTGCGGATCGTCGACGACGCGACGACGGCGGACGTGGCCTACAAGCTGGCGACGATCGGCGAGTCCCTGCTGTGGCGTGGCGATTACAACAACGCTCGCCAGCTCCTGTCGGCCATGACGCGGCGGGTACCACCGGCCACACAGCCCGAGAACGCGTCGCCCGCCGAGCGGTTCCACCTGCATCGTCAGTACCAGGCGCGGCGCGCACGGGTATTGGGAATGCTTCTGGTGCAACTCGATTCGGATCTACGGCTCGATCTCGGCCGAGCGCCGGAGGTGCGATCGGCCGTAGCGGAAGCACTGGGTTCCGATGCCTCGGCCTGCGTGCTGTCACTCCGTGAACTCCTCGGGATCATCGGCGCACACGAGTGGCGCCGCAAGGGAGTGTTCGTGCCGGCGCTGGACGCGTCCGTTCATCCCCACTACGGAGTGTTCTCGCCTGTCCGCGGTGAGTACATCCAGCTCGTCGCCGACGCACCGCTACCTGCCACGGACCGGGCTTTCGACATCGGGACGGGCTCAGGTGTGCTGGCTGCGGTACTCGCGCGCCGGGGCGTACCTGCGGTGGTGGCGACCGACAAGGACCCCCGATCGGTCGCGTGCGCCCGCGCCAATCTCGACGCACTCGGGTACAGCGATCGGGTCGAGGTGGTGCAGACCGACATCTTCCCGAGCGGCCGCGCGGGATTGATCGTCTGCAACCCGCCGTGGATCCCCACCAAGCCGACGTCGGGGATCGAGCATGCCGTCTACGATCCCGGTTCTCGCATGCTGAAATCGTTCCTCAGCCGCCTCGGCGGGCATCTGACGCCCGACGGCGAGGCCTGGTTGGTGTTGTCCGACCTCGCCGAGCTGCTCGGATTAGTCACGCGCACAGACCTTCTCGCGTCGATCGACAAGGCCGGCCTGACCGTCGTCGACCGGATGGACACCGTGCCATCGCATTCTCGAGCGACCGACGCCTCCGATGTTCTGCACGAAGCCCGGTCGCGCGAAACCACGTCACTGTGGAGACTGCGCCGCCGCTAGCCATCCGCGCCGAGACACGAGAAAGCCGCCCGAGCAATGCTCGGGCGGCTTCGTCGATCGTGCGGTGAGTCAGTGCCGGTCGCGGGTCTCGAACTCCCCGTTGATCACGGTGCCCAGCGGCGCGTCACGCTCGGCCTTCTTCGCGGCCTCGCGCATTTCGATTCCATCGGTGATCAGATCACCGATCTCGCGAGTGACGTCACGGACCGCTCCGGCGATGATCACCACGATTCTGCCGACGTGTGTCGCCGCAGACTCGGTGAAATCCTGCACGGTGTCCTTGTTGCGCTCGAACCTTCCCACCACCAGGACCGCCCCCTTCGAAGTCGTCACGCTGCGTCGGTCTTCTTACGCTCGACGATAACACTGGCCGGGGCAGCCGATCCGGTGAGCGAGTTGGGCAGAGCGAGCTTGAAGATCTTGCCCCACACGGTACCGATCTGGTGGAAGAAGCCGCCGGTGTTGTACGGCAGGTCGTACTTCTGGCACAGAGCCTTGACCTCGGGTGCGATCTGCGGGTAGCGGTGCGCGGGAAGATCCGGGAAGAGGTGGTGCTCGATCTGGTGCGAGAGGTTGCCGGACATGATGTGGAACAGCGGCGAACCCTCGATGTTGGCCGATCCGAGCATCTGACGGACGTACCATTCGCCCCGGCTCTCGTCGGCGGTCTCTTCCTTGCTGAAGGTCTGCACCCCCGTCGGGAAGTGGCCGCAGAAGATGATCGAGTACGTCCACACGTTGCGGATCAGGTTCGCAGCAACGTTGCCGACCACGGTCGAGGCGAAGAACGGCCCGGTCAGAGCGGGGAAGATGACGTAATCCTTGAGAGCCTGCTTGCCCGCCTTGCGCCACATTCCCTGCAGCAACGGCTTGACGTCGTGCCACTTGCGCTTACCGGCGACGATGTTCTCGGTCTCGAGGTCGTGCAGCATGACGCCCCACTCGAAGAACGTCATGAGCAGGAATGCGTAGACGGGGTTGCCGAGGTAGTACGGGTTCCACTTCTGGTCCTGATCCATGCGCAGGATGCCGTACCCGATGTCGCGGTCCATGCCGACGATGTTGGTGAACGTGTGGTGCATGTAGTTGTGCGAGTGCTTCCACTGGTCTGCCGGGCAGACTGTGTCCCACTCGAACACCTCGGAGTTCAGACCCGGCTCACGCATCCAGTCGTACTGGCCGTGCATGACGTTGTGGCCGATCTCCATGTTGTCGAGGATCTTCGCGACGCCGAGTGCGCCGACACCGGCGAGCCACGCCGGCGGGACGAAAGGCAGGTACATGAGTGCGCGTCCGGTGATCTCGAGCCCGCGCTGCGCCTTGATGATCTTGTAGATGTATTCGCGGTCCTCGTCGCCCAGTTTGGCGACGGTGCGGGCCCGCAGGTCGTCGAGTTCGCGGCCGAGCTCTTCGACCTGTTCGTACGTCAGTACGGTCGGCTCGTCAGGCAGCGTTTCGTTGCGTCGGAAGGGAATGACGGCGGTGGGCAGGATCGAGAGAATCGTTCCGAGCATCTGCTGATCTCCAATTCGATCGGGTGGTGGGCGGGAGCTCCGGGACTAGATGTCGATGTCGACGTCGCCGACGGCAACGGACACACAGAGCTGGATCTTCTTGTCGGATTCGGTGTCGGTCTCACCGGTCTTGATGTTCTTGGTGCAGCCGGACTTCTTCACCGAGGTGCAGGTGAAGCAGATGCCCATTCGGCACCCGTTGGCCGGCGACAGACCGGCTCCCTCGGCTTGTGCGAGCAACGTTGCACCGTCGTTCTCGGCGGCGACGTCACTTCCGGAGAACGTGGTGGTTCCCGTGACGTCGTCGCTCACGGTGGCGAAGGACGGTGTGAATTCCTCGAGGTGCAGTCGGTCGCCGAGCCCTGCGTCGTCGAAGAACGACGTCACGCCCTTCATCAGCCCGGGCGGACCGCACAGGAAGGTGTCCGCGTCTGCGAACCACGGTGCCACGGCGTCGAGGTGCTCCTTGCCGAAGAACCCGTGCAGGTCCCCGCCGGTCGTCTGCTCGGTGTACGCGAAGACGAGGTTCACGTTGTCGTGCTCGGCGGCGATCTTCTCGAGCTCCTGCTTGTACGCGACGTCGTTCTCGGTGTACGCGTAGTGCAGGAAGGTCAGGTCGCTGCTGTACCCCTCGTCCAGCAGCGACCTGAGCATGGACAGCACGGGCGTGATGCCGCTGCCGCCGCTGATCAGCAGCGTGCGCGCCGGGCGTGGCTGGGGAAGCTTGAACGTGCCGTCCGCCTGCGACAGGCTGACGACGAGGCCGACGTGGGCGTTCTTGTGCAGATACTGCGAGACCAGCCCCTCGGGGTGCGCCTTGATCGTCAGCTCGATTCGGCCGTCCTTGCGGTACTGCGAACAGGCCGGCGAGTAGCAGCGAGTCTGACGTACGCCGTCGATGACCACCCCGACCTGAACGAACTGGCCGGCCTGAAAGCCCTTCCACTGTCGGGTGGGGCGGATGGTGAGCGTCAGCGAATCTTCGGTGGACCGGTGTATCTCGGTCACTTCGCCGCGCAGATCACGAACGGTCGTCATGGGGTCGACCAGCTCCAGGTACCGATCGAGCGCGTGGGGCGTGGCCATTGCCTCGAACAGGGAAAGAAGCGAGAACTTGCGCGAACCCGTGGGTCGCGTCGGACGTTCTTGAAGCGTCATTCCATCCTCCCTAACCGGATCGAACCCTACGACCCATTCAGTGAACGATTGTGCACTAACATGAGTGTGACAGAGCGACACCGGTACCTGTCAACGTTTATGTGACCGCCATTACAGACCTCATGTGAAGTTCACGGGGACCGCGGAAGCAACCGGAGGGGAGATCACAGAGTGCCCGCCCATAAACTGGACGCCGTGACAGAACCGGGTACCCGCGCGGAGCGCAAGGAGCGCACGCGGCAGGCCTTGATCGACGGCACACTCGATCTGCTTCGCGAACGGTCGTTCGCGAGCGTGAGCCTGCGTGAGGTCGCGCGGTCCGCCGGCATCGTCCCCACCGCGTTCTATCGACACTTCGCGTCCATGGAAGACCTCGGGGTCGCGTTGGTCGAGGACAGCATGCGCATGCTGCGCCAGATGCTGCGCGACGCCAGACGCAACCCGAGTACCAAGACGGCCACCGAATCCTTCGGCATCCTGGTTCGTCAGGTCCGCAGCCACGAGGATCAGTTCCGCTTCCTCAGTCGCGAGCGCTACGGCGGAGTCACCGAGGTACGTCGCGCATTCGCCACCGAGCTCCGGCTGTTCGTCAGCGAGCTGACCATCGACCTCTCTCGCATGCCCGGTCTCGAACGATGGGACGTCTCCGATCTCGAGATGACGGCCGACCTCCTGGTCTCGACGATGCTGACGGCGGTGGTCGGTCTGTTGGAAATCGACCGACCGGGTAGTCAGAACGAGAAAGACCTCATCGAACGCACCGAGAAGCAGATCCGGATGATCATGCTGGGGATGAGCAAATGGGAACCGCGACGGGCTTGACCGTCGGGCACGAGCGCGAGCCGCGAAGGAGCATCATGACCACCGAGGTACACATCGGCGAGTACACGTTCGAGCTGGCGCAGGCAGGTCCCGTCGACGGCGTACCCGTCGTTGCGCTGCACGGCTTTCCACAGACCAACGCGTCGTGGTCGCGGGTGACCCCCGAATTGACGGCCGCGGGCTGCCGCGTCCTGGCCCCCAACCAGCGGGGCTACTCCCCCGGTGCCCGCCCGATCGGCGTCGAGCACTACCGCATCGAGCGTCTCACCGAGGACGTCCTCGGTCTGCTCGATGCCTTCGACCTGAACTCGGCGCACCTGGTGGGTCACGACTGGGGCGCTGTGGTCGCCTGGCATGTCGCCTCCGAGCATCCCGACCGCGTCCGAAGCCTCACTGCCGCATCCGTTCCGCACTCTGCGGCGTTCAACTGGGCCATTCGCGAGGACCCGGACCAGCAACAGCGGTCACAGTACTTCGGTTTGCTTCGCGAACCCGAGAAGGCCGAGCGAGTGCTGACCGAGAACGACGCGCAACGGCTCCGCGCGATGTTCGGGGCCGAGAGCCTGGACGACGAATACGTACGGCATCTGACGGTGCCGGGAGCACTGACCGCTGCGTCGAGTTGGTATGCCGCGATGACGCGGGAGTTCGCGAACCTACCTGCGGTGACGGTGCCGACCACCTACGTGTGGAGCAACGGCGACACCGCCATCGGTCGAGCCGGCGCGGAGCGCTGTGGCGAGTTCGTCGATGCACCGTACCGATTCGTCGAACTCGACGGCATCTCCCACTGGATCCCCGAGGAAGCCCCCGACAGACTCGCAGCCGAGATCTTGGATCGTATCGGGTCGGTCTAAACCTGTTCCGGGGCGCGAACTTTCAGCAATGCCAGCAGCCCGGCGGCGAGGACGATGATCAGCCCGGCGATACCTGCGCGGTCGGCGTCGAACATCCACACGAACAGCCCGAACAGCGAGGGCGCGAGAAACGACGCGGCCCGACCCGTCGTCGCGAACAGTCCGAAGAACTGACCCTCGCGCCCGGGCGGTGCCAGTCGGGCCAGGAAGGTACGCGCAGACGATTGCGCGGGCCCCACGAACAGGCACAGGATCAGCCCGAAGATCCAGAACATCGTCGGTCCCGACACGAACAGCAGAATGGTTCCGGCACCGATCATGGACGTGAGCGAGAAGACGATGACCTTCTTGGGTCCGATTCTGTCGTCGAACCGCCCGGCGACGATGGCACCGAGGCCTGCGATGACATTGGCGGCGACGCCGAACAGCAGTACGTCCGCCGCGCCGATGCCGTAGACGCTGACCGCGAGAACGGCTCCGAAAGTGAACACGCCCGCCAGTCCGTCTCGGAACAGTGCGCTGGCGATCAGGTAGTAGACGGCACGCCGGTCTGCGCTCCACAACTCGCGCACATCACGAAAGAGAACGCGATAGGACTCCGCGAAGCCGGCCTGTGCCGCCTCGGGATCGGCGATGGCCCTGGGTACTTCGGGAACTGCGAACATCACCGGGATGGCCGAGACCGCGAACCAGACGGCCGCCAGCACGGCGACGAGCCTGATGTTGAGCCCTCCATCGGTGCTCAGCCCCAGCAGGCCCCGAGTGTCGCCGTCCCCGACGATGAAACCGAGGTAGCCCAGAAGGAGTAGGACAATTCCACCGAAATAGCCCATCGCCCAACCGAATCCGGACACACGTCCGATATTGGCCGGGGTGGAGACCTGCCGCAGCATCGAGTTGTACGGAATACTGGCCAGCTCGAACATGATGGATCCGAGACCGAGCAGCAGCAGCCCGAGCCACAGATAGTGGTAGTCGTCCTGTACGAAGAACAAGCCGGCCATGGCCACGACCGTCAACGCGGTCAATAGCCCCAGCAGCCATTTTCTCTTGCCGCGGGCGTCGAAGTACTGCCCGCACACCGGTGCCAGCAGTGCGATTACGACGCTCGACAGCGCGATGGACCAGCTGAACCACGTGGTCGCCGAGATGGATCCGGGTAGGTCGTCACCGACGGCATCGGTGAGATACACCGAGAACACGAACGTGAGAATGACGGCATTGAACGCGGCCGATCCCCAGTCCCAGAACCCCCAGGCGGTGACCTGCTTACGCGTTGTGGCGACTCCGACGACAGCGGCCTCCGGCTGGGTTCCCATGGTTGCCAACACTAGCCCGCGACGGGCCCACGTTTGGGTGCACCTAGTTGCATAGTCACCACGTTGCATACATACTCTCGGGTGTGGCTTTGGAACACGCGATTCTGGTCTCCCTCACCGAGCTGAGCGGCTCGGGGTACGAGCTCGCCCGACGGTTCGACAAGTCCATCGGCTTCTTCTGGAGTGCAACTCATCAGCAGATCTACCGCACTCTGACGCGGATGGATGGAGCGGGCTGGATCACCGGCGAGGCAGTCGCACAGGACGGCCGTCCCGACAAGAAGGTCTATTCGGTCAGCACCGCGGGCCGCGCCGAGCTCGATCGCTGGATCGCCGCGCCGACCGATCCCTCGCAGCTTCGCGAGGAGCTCGCCGTGAAGATTCGCGGTGCGGCCAACGGTGACATCGAAGCGTTGAAAGTCGAAGTCGCCCGCCACCGCGACGTACATGCCACCCGTCTCGACGTGTATCGACTGATCGAGAAGCAGGACTTTCCGGCCCCCGCTGCCCTGACCGGTACCGCGCTGCATCAATACCTGGTGCTCCGCGGCGGGATTCGTGTCGAAGAAGGATTCACCGAATGGTGCACCGAGGTATTGGAGAAACTGTGAAGACCGAGCAGACCACTGGTCCGTACCCGATTCTGTTGTCGCCGTTGAACGTCGGCGCAACCACGCTGAAGAACCGCGTGATCATGGGATCGATTCACACCGGCCTCGAAGATCGCGCCCGCGACACCGGCCGCCTGGCTGCCTACTTCGCCGAGCGTGCCCGCGGCGGAGTCGCACTCATCATCACCGGGGGTTACGCCCCCAATCGCACCGGGTGGCTGTTGCCGTTCGGGGCCAAGCTGACCAACCGCATCGAGGCCCGTCGGCACCGCAGGATCACCACTGCCGTGCACCGCGAAGGCGGCAAGATCGCGCTCCAGATCCTCCATGCCGGACGCTATTCCTACCAGCCGCTGAGTGTGTCGGCATCGTCGATCAAGGCTCCCATCAATCCTTTTCGGCCCAGGCGATTGACCTCGAGGGGCGTTCGCTGGCAGATCAGAAACTTCGTGCGGTGCGCCCGACTCGCACAGAGCGCCGGCTACGACGGCGTCGAAATCATGGGCGGCGAAGGCTACTTCATCAACCAGTTCCTCTCCGAGCGCACCAACAAGCGACGCGACGAATGGGGTGGTTCCGCGGAGAACCGTCGCAGAATGGCAGTCGAGATCGTGCGGCAGATCCGTGCCGCCGTCGGATCCGACTTTCTCATCGTGTTCCGGCTGTCGATGGCCGACCTCGTCGAGGAGGGCCAGAGCTGGAACGACATCGTCGCCCTCGCCGAGGACGTGGAGGCCGCAGGCGCGAACATCATCAACACCGACATCGGCTGGCACGAATCGCGGGTGCCGACCATCGTCACCTCGGTTCCGCGAGCAGCATTCGCCGACATCACCGGCAAGCTCGAAAAATACGTGAGCATCCCCGTCGCCGCGTCCAACCGCATCAACATGCCCGAGATCGCCGAGAACATCCTCGCCCGCGGCGACGCGCAGCTGATCGCCATGGCCAGGCCGATGCTCGCCGATCCGTTCTGGGTCGAGAAGGCTGCTTCCGATTCCGCGGATCGAATCAACACCTGCATCGCCTGCAATCAGGCCTGCCTCGACCACGCCTTCGTACACAAGAAGGTCTCGTGCCTGGTCAACCCTCGCGCCGGTCGCGAGATCGACCTGCAGTTGTTGCCGACGAAGAAGACCAAGAAGGTGGCGGTCGTCGGGGCCGGGCCCGCCGGACTGTCTGCGGCGCTCACCCTTGCGCAACGCGGACACGCCGTCAGCCTGTTCGAGGCCAGGGGCGAGATCGGCGGCCAATTCGGTATCGCCCGTCTGATTCCCGGCAAGGAAGAGTTCGCCGAGACCATTCGCTACTTCTCCACCGCTCTGCGCGACGCGGATGTTGCGGTACACCTCGATACTCGGGTTACCGCCGCAGAACTCGCCGCGGGCGAATTCGACGAGGTGGTCCTGGCCACCGGTGTCACTCCCCGGATGCCGCAGATCCCAGGTATCGATCACCCGTCCGTGCTCTCGTACGCGGAACTGGTGCGCGACGGTAGGGCCGTCGGCGACCGGGTCGCGGTCATCGGTGCCGGCGGTATCGGCATCGACATCTCCGAGTTCCTCACCACCGACGCCTCCCCCACGCTGGACCTGAAGGAATGGAAGCAGGAGTGGGGAGTCACCGAGCCCGAGGCCGCGCCGGGCGCGTTGACCACCCCGGTGCCGGCCGCATCTCCTCGGGAGGTCTACCTCCTGCAACGCAAGCCGGGACGTATCGGGGCCGGTCTCGCGAAGACCACCGGGTGGGTTCACCGCGCAGCGTTGAAAGCCAAAGGCGTGCATCAGCTTTCGGGGGTGAACTACGAGAAGATCGACGATGCGGGCCTGCACATCTCGTTCGGCGAGAAGCACGAACGCCCACGCTTGCTCGAGGTCGACACCATCGTGATCTGCGCGGGCCAGGAGTCGGTCCGGGATCTGGTCGACGAGCTGAAGGCCGCGGGCACCACCACACACATCATCGGCGGTGCGGACGTGGCGGCAGAGTTGGACGCCAAACGGGCGATAGAGCAGGGCACCCGGCTCGCGGCCACGATCTGATCTGTCCGCTAGCCTGTCTCACCGTGAGCCTGCCCAAGCCCAGCCCCGATGCCCGCGCCGTCGTCACCGGAGCCTCCTCCGGTATCGGTGAAGCGCTGGCCACCGAACTCGCCACCCGTGGTCACTCGTTGATCGTCGTGGCCCGACGCGGCGAACTGCTCGAGGCGCTGGCCTCGAAGCTCACCGCCGAGCACGGCGTCACCGTCGAGGTGCGGGCGTCGGATCTGTCCAACCGCGAGCAGCGCCAGGAGCTGGTCACCGAGCTCTCCGAGCGTGAGATCTCGATCCTGTGCAACAACGCAGGCATCGCGACGTTCGGACCCGTGGCCGGGCTCGATCCCGCGTACGAGCGCGATCAGGTGGAGCTCAATGCCGTTGCCGTACACGACCTCACGTTGGCGGTCATGCCCGGCATGATCGGTCGCGGAGCAGGCGGCATCCTCATCACCGGTTCTGCGGCCGGCAACATGGCCATCCCCAACAACGCGACCTACGCCGCGACGAAGGCCTTCGTCAACACGTTCTCGGAGTCACTGCGCGGTGAGCTCGCGGGCACCGGCGTCAACGTCACCCTGCTCGCTCCGGGCCCGGTCCGCACCGAGACACCCGACCCGGCCGATGCGTCGATCGTGGACAAGATGGTTCCCGACTTCCTGTGGATCGACAGCGCCTACACCGCGAAGCTGTCACTGGACGGCCTGGCGAAGAACAAGATGCGCGTTGTGCCGGGTCTGCTGAGCAAGGGCATGTCGGTCGCCGGGCAGTACAGCCCGCGCAGCATTTCGGCACCGATCATCGGCAGCTTCTACAAGAAGCTGGGCAACTAGTACCCGAATCCTGGTCGTTCCGCGGGCTCCTCTCCCGACCGAGCAGGCTCAGCGCCGCCGACGCCGTCCGGTTCCGAAGATGCTGCGCGAGATTTCCCGACCGGCGGCCGAGGCAGCCGATCGAAGGAAGCTCTTGACCGCTGGGTTGCCCATGATGCGCTCGGCGGCCGAGGGCCCGTCCGGCTCATTCGGGGGTAGATCCGGCAGATCGGCGGGCAGCGGCGGAATGTCGAAATTCTCGACCGGAGCGGGCGCATCCACCACCCGTGCGTTCATGCGCTCGTAGGCGGACTCGCGGTCGATGGTCTCGCGGTACTTCACAGACAAAGTGCTCGACGACGCGGCGGCCGCAATGGCGTCGTTGCCGATGGTGTCCATCAGGGAGCGGGGCGGGCGAATCTTCGTCCACGCCACCGGTGTCGGCGCGCCTTTCTCCGAGAGCACCGTCACGATCGCTTCTCCGGTCCCCAACGACGTCAGTGCCTTCTCGAGGTCGTACGCGTCGGTCTTGGGGTACGTGCGCACCGTCTTGTTCAGTGCTTTCTGGTCGTCGGGCGTGAAGGCGCGTAGAGCATGCTGGATTCGCGCACCCAGTTGGGAGAGAACGTCGTTGGGGACGTCGGTGGGCAGCTGTGTGCAGAAGAAGACGCCGACGCCCTTCGAGCGAATGAGCTTGACGGTCTGTTCCACCTGCTGCAGAAAGGCTTTCGACGCGTCGGCGAAGAGCAGATGCGCCTCGTCGAAGATGAACACGAGCTTGGGCTTGTCGACGTCACCGACCTCGGGCAACGTCTGGAACAAATCGGCCAGTACCCACATCAGGAAGGTGGAGAACATCACCGGGCGTGACGCCTGAGCACCGAGCTCGAACAGAGTGATGACGCCTCGTCCGTCGGGTCCGACGCGGAGCAGGTCCTCGGTCTCGAGTTCCGGTTCGCCGAAGAAGGTGTCGCCGCCGTCGGCCTCGAGATTGGCCAAGGCGCGCAGGATGACTCCGGCGGTCGCCGACGACACACCGCCGATGCCTTTCAGGTCGGCTTTGCCTTCGTCACTCGTCAGATGCATGATCACCGACCGCAGGTCCTTGAGATCGAGCAAGGCAAGTCCCTGGGAATCGGCCCAGTGGAAGATCAGCCCCAGGGTCGACTCTTGAGTGTTGTTGAGCCCCAACACTTTGCTGAGCAAAATCGGTCCGAACGCGGTGATCGTGGCCCGCACCGGCACCCCGATCCCCTCGGTGCCGAGCGAGAGAAATTCCACCGGGTGTCCGGCGGGAGCCCAGTCCGTCAGGCCGGTGTCCGCAGCGCGGCTGCGGATCTTGTCGTTGTCTTCGCCCGGCGCGGACAAGCCCGAGAGATCTCCTTTGACGTCGGCCATGACGACGGGAACCCCTGCGGCAGAAAGCTGTTCGGCTATCCCCTGAAGCGTCTTGGTCTTGCCGGTTCCGGTGGCCCCGGCAACGAGACCGTGCCTGTTCAACGTTGCCAACGGAATACGAATGCGGGCAGCGGGGTCGGTGACACCGTCCAGAACGACGGTTCCCAGTTCCAATGCCGCACCTGCCGATGCGTATCCGGCGGCGATCTCGCTTGCTTTACCCTGCACCGCCGGTGCCGACCCTTGCTCTGCGGCACGCGCCTCGGCCTCGGCGGCGTCGGCCGCAGCCAGAGCTTCGGCAGCCACCCGTGCGGCTTCCACGGCCGCCGCTTTGGCCGCCTTCGCCTTCTCGGCAGGGCTGAGCGTGGGTGCCGGCTGCGTCGGGTCGCCTGTCATGTCCGCATCCTTTCGTGAACGTGCGCTGAAGCGAACGGGGTCGATCGCCACCGCAAACCCTAGTGGCTGTGGTGGGCGCACTACTGTGGAGCGAGTGCAGGACAAACTCGTGTGGATCGACTGTGAAATGACCGGCTTGGACCTGAGCAAGGACAAGCTGATCGAAATCGCGGCGTTGGTGACGGACAGTCATCTCAACATCCTCGGAGAGGGTGTCGACATCGTCATCCACGCCGACGACGATGCGTTGGCGAACATGCCGGCCGTCGTCACCGACATGCATGCCAAGTCGGGCTTGACCGACGAAGTGCGCGCATCGACGGTGACGCTGGAGGAAGCCGAGCAGCGCGTGCTGGCGTACATCAAGGAGCACGTCCCGGTGGCCGGAACTGTTCCGCTCGCGGGAAACTCCATCGGGACCGACCGTGGATTCATCTCTCGCGACATGGCCGCGCTCGACACCTACCTCCACTACCGAATGATCGACGTCAGCTCGATCAAGGAACTTTCCCGACGGTGGTACCCGCGGATCTACTACGGGCAGCCGGCCAAGGGCCTCGCCCACCGCGCCCTGGCGGACATCAAGGAGTCGATCAAAGAACTGCAGTACTACCGCCGGACGGCCTTCGTGGCTCCGCCGGGGCCCTCTACCAGCGACATCGCAGCAGTTGTTGCCGAACTCGACACGCAATCGGGGGCGGATTAGCAACCTCGGATTCAACCCGCTAGTATTGTCGACGCTGCTGATGCAGAGCCCGAAAAGGTTCTGCGGACGCGTGCAATGGTGGGCGTAGTTCAGCTGGTAGAGCACCAGGTTGTGATCCTGGATGTCGCGGGTTCGAGTCCCGTCGCTCACCCCACACGAAGAAGGCCGGTCTCCTCGCGAGACCGGCCTTTTTCGTGCATTCACTCCACCCTTCGCCAGGGTGTTCGAGCGGACGGTGCGTACCCACCCTGACCTCGAATTACGTTGTTGTAATTCACTTTTCGAGTTTCTTATGGGGTTTCTGTGACGTACGGTTACCAATGGCACTTTTGGGGAAGAAAAGTACCAACGTGATTCATGTGTTTTCTGCTACGTGAGTTCAGCGTGCCCCGAAGCGTCACCGAACATGCTCGACGCCCAGCTCGCACCCATCCGACGGGTGCACGGCGGGCAGAGACGAGGAGGCTTTTTCGTGGGTCGCAGAATGCACAGAGTCATAGCGGGTTCGATCTTGTCGGCAGCACTGTGCATCGGCACAACCGGCTTGCTCAGCCCAGCGGTGGCCACCGCTCAACCCACGATCGAATTACCTCAGATCCCGATCCCCCAGCCCGATGCGCAGCAGCGGGCCGCAATACTCGCCGCGGTGCTCGACGCCACCGGTGTGCTCATCAACCAGGTCGCGGCGATCGTTCTCGACGGCGACGTGCTGTCGGTGCCGGATACCGCAACTCCCGCGGATGTACCCGAGATCGAACTTCCGAGTGCGCCGCCCACGGTGGGGCTCGGCGGTGCCGTGCTTCCGATCGACGCAGGCAAATATCGCATCACTTCGGGTTACGGCGGACGCAACAACCCGACCGGCAACGGCGCGCAGTACCACCAGGGTGTGGACCTGGCTGCCGACAGCGGAACCCCGATCCATGCGGTGACCGGCGGAACCGTCGTTCAGGCCGGAGACGCGGGCGACGGCTACGGCAAGCTCGTTCGGGTCAAGAGCGGAAACACCGAGACCTACTACGGCCATCAGTCCAGCCTCGCTGTGTCCGTCGGTGACGAGGTGGCACCGGGAGATGTCCTCGGGGCGGTCGGCAGCACCGGCAATTCGACGGGACCGCATCTGCACTTCGAGGTCCGCAACAACGGCTCGAGCATCGAACCGGTCGCGTACCTGAAGACACTCGGGATAGATCCTTCGCTCTACCAGACCCGCGATCGAAGCTGATCCACCCGATCGATACCGATCAGACCGTGGTGGCGTTGCCCGCTTTCCACTCGTCCCAGGGAATGTTCCAGTCGCCGAGACCATCGGTGCCCGACAACGTTCCACCGACGGTGTTCTTGACCACGACGATGTCACCGCGCTTGGTGTTGTCGTAGACCCACTTGGCGTTGGTCGGACTGAGGTTCAGACACCCGTGCGAGGCGTTGGAGTAGCCCTGCTGCCCCACCGACCACGGTGCGGAATGGAAGAAGATGCCGCTGTACGACATACGCGTCGCCCAGTCGACCGGAGTGCGGTACCCGGTGGACGAGTTGACCGGCACACCGTAGGTCGACGAATCCATGACGAGATGCTCGAATCGATCACCGATGATGTAGACGCCGTTGTCCGTCGGGGTGGAGTCCTTGCCCATCGACGTCGGCATCGTGATGACGTCCTGGCCGTTGACGTTGAACGTCACCTGCTTGGTGTTGTCGTCCGCAGTGGCAATGACCGCGTCGCCGATCGTGAACGACGTCGTCGCATTCTCCTGGCCGTAGATGTCGTCACCGAGATCACGCCCGTACACGTTGACGGCCACGTCGACCTTGGTGCCCGGTGCCCAGTAGTTCTGCGGTCGCCAGCGAACCTCTTTGTTGTTCACCCAGTAGAACGCACCTTCCACGGCCGGCGTCGTGGTGACCGTGATCGCATTCTGGGCAGCAAGCTTGTCGGTGATCGCCTCGTCGAACTGGACCGCGACGGGCTGCCCGATACCCACCACGTCGCCCGGGTTCGGCAGAACGTAGGGCTTGGTGAAATTGCCCGGCTGGCTGGTGGTGAAGCTCGACACCGTGCTCGACGATCCTCCGAGACCGTACGCATCGGCCTGCACTCGATACTCGCGGTTGTAGCCGAGGGGTTCGGTGTTGGTCCACGACAGCCCGTCCGGAGCAATGGCTCCCGATACCGGCTCGCCATCGGGGTTGAGCATGGTGACCGAAGACAACTTGCCGTCGGCAACCGAGACGGTCACCGGGTCTGCGGGTGAGAATCCGACTGCTCCGTCGAGCACGCTCGCGGTCAGCTTCGGTTTCATCAGTTCGGTCATCGGATTGGAATCGATCGGAACGGAGGGTTCGGAGATGTCCGTCTGCGAGCTGCACCCGGACAGCACCGCCACCGAAGCGACAACTCCCACCGCGGCGAGAACGAATCCTCGAGACACCCTCATGAACACACCACTTCCCACTTCGAGCCCGACCCGGACGATTCTGCCAGCGCAGAATCCACACATTCCACTCGACAGCCCGTTCGACGAATAACGTTCGAGTACCAATCGCACTGCAGAAAGTTGGTGTTACCTCCCTGCCACACAGAGCGGTGCCGCGAACGCACATCACCGCATCGTTCGACGCCCGGTGAGGACAACGTCATATCCGGCTAACCGATGTGTAATGGCCGCGCACACTGCACCGGGCACTGTGGAAGCCATGGTCACCACGGTGAAGACGCTCTGCGCATACTGCGGCGTGGGATGCGGCATGGTGCTCGAGGTCGGTGGGCCGTCGGCGGCGAAGTCCCAGTCGAGCTCCCGGTCGACGCTGCCGATCGGGCCTACGGTCACCAAGTCGGTCGGCGACAAGACCCACCCGGCGAACTTCGGCCGACTGTGCACCAAGGGAAACACCACCGCAGACATGCTTGCTGCGCCGGGCCGCCTCGACAAGGCTCGGATTCGCCACCGGCGCGGTGACCGGCCGGAGAGTACGGACACCTCGGTGGCCATCACCGATACTGCCCGCAGGCTCCGCACGATCCTCGACGAACACGGACCCGATTCCGTTGCGCTGTACGTATCGGGGCAGATGTCGATCGAGGCTCAGTACCTGTCGAACAAACTGGCCAAAGGGTTCATCGGTACCAATCAGATCGAATCCAACTCACGATTGTGCATGGCCAGCGCGGGGACCGGCTACAAGCAGTCACTCGGAGCCGACGGTCCGCCGGGGTCGTACGAAGACTTCGACAACGCCGACGTGTTCCTCGTCATCGGCTCCAACATAGCCGACTGCCACCCCATCCTGTTTCTGCGAATGATGGACCGGGTCAAGGCCGGTGCGAAACTGATCGTGGTCGATCCGCGGCGCACCGCCACCGCCGACAAGGCGCACCTGCACCTCATGCTCGAACCGGGATCCGATCTGGCGCTGCTCAACGGCCTGCTGGCTCTGATCGTCGACAGCGGAAACACAGACCCTGACTTCATCGCCCAATTCACCGACGGCTGGGACGCGATGCCGGAGTTTCTTCGCGATTACACCCCCGAGAAGGTCTGCGCTGCAACCGGTCTCGCCGAGGAAGATCTGCGTGCCGCAGCGGAGATGATCGGGACTGCAGAGAACTGGATGAGCTGTTGGACGATGGGACTCAATCAGTCCACCCACGGCACCTGGAACACCAACGCACTGTGCAATCTCCACCTGGCGACGGGTGCTATCTGCCGGACCGGCAGCGGCCCCTTCTCGTTGACCGGTCAGCCGAACGCGATGGGTGGCCGGGAAATGGGATACATGGGCCCCGGACTGCCGGGCCAACGGGCGGTCACCAACGACACCGACCGCGCGTTCGTCGAGCAGGCCTGGGGAATCCCGCCCGGAACACTGCGCACCGACGTCGGTGGTGGAACCATCGAGATGTTCTCGAAGTTGGCTGCGGGCGACATCAAAGCTTGCTGGATCATCTGCACCAATCCTGTTGCGTCCGTGGCTAATCGAACAACCGTGATCGACGGTCTCGAACGTGCCGAACTGGTGATCACCCAAGACGCCTTCGCCGAGACCGAGACCAACCGATACGCCGATGTCATGCTGCCCGCTGCGCTGTGGACCGAGGCCCATGGCGTCATGGTCAACTCCGAGCGGAACCTCACGCTGTTCCAGCCGGCTGTCGAAGCACCCGGCGGAGCACTCCCCGACTGGAAGATCATCGCCGACATGGCCTGCGCTCTCGGCTATTCCGAGTCGTTCACGTACTCCAGCGCCGAAGAGATCTTCGAGGAGATCAAGCAGTTCTCGAACCCCGCCACCGGTTACGACATTCGCGGCGTCACCTACGACGGGCTCCGCGAGGGTTCGATTCAGTGGCCGTGCCCGCCCGAGTCGACTACCACCAGACACCCCATCCGGTACCTCAACGACGGAGTCAGCCAAACCCTGCGGGTGTCGGAGGACGGCTCGATTCCTGCCCTGTCGTTCCCCACCGCAAGCGGTCGAGCGCAGTTTCTCGCCCGACCCGCCATGGCACCGGCCGAAATGCCGGACGACGACTATCCGTTCCTGCTCAACACGGGGCGACTCCCCCATCAGTGGCACACCATGACCAAGACCGGCAAAGTCGCGAAGCTGAACAAACTGAACCCCGGCCCGTTCGTGGAAATACATCCGACCGATGCGGGCCGGCTCGATCTGTCCGACGGCGATACCGTCGAACTGTCGTCGCGTCGAGGCCGTGCGGTACTGCCCGCCGTGGTCACCGATCGAGTCTTACCCGGCGGCTGCTTCGCACCGTTCCACTGGAGCGACGAGTTCGGTGAATCCCTGGCGATCAACGCGGTGACCAATGACGCCGTCGATCCCTACTCGCAGCAACCCGAGTTCAAGGCCTGCGCGGTGTCGCTGACGAAAGTATCTGCTGCTCAATTGGATTCGCCCAATACGTCCGAGGACGTGCACGATCCGGTCGACGCTCTCGCCGTGTTGGTCGGCCGACCGAGCCGACCCGCAGAACCTTTCACCGTCATCGAGCAAAGTTACATGGCAGGCCTGCTGGAGGGACTTCGGACCGACGCAGGTCGCTCCGCGCCGGGAATCCCCACGTTGCCCGAACGGACCCCGCTGACTCCCGAGACGCACGCGTGGCTCGACGGTGTTCTCGCAGGCCTGTTCTCGCGCACTCCCCCGCCGGGCACCGAAGCAACCGCCGGGGACACCTCGTCGGCAGCGGGCAGACCACTGCTCCTGCTGTGGGCCTCGCAGACGGGAACTGCCGAGGAGTTCGCCCAGTCCAGTGTTTCTCATCTGCGAGCTGCTGGGTCTGCCGTCACCGAACACTCCATGGACTCGTTCACCGCAGACCGACTACCGGCCGAGGCCGACGTGTTGATCGTCAGCAGTACCACCGGAGACGGCGAAGCACCCGACAACGGCGCAACCTTCTGGGAGAGCCTGACAACCGATTCGGTACCCGCACTGGACGGAATCCGTTACGCCGTGCTGGCGTTCGGCGACTCGAGTTACGCAGACTTCTGCGGGCACGGCCGCAAGATCGACGAACGTCTCGAGCAACTCGGTGCGCGGCGACTACTCGGCAGGGTCGACCTCGAGCCCGACTACGAGAACGAGGCCGCCGAGTGGCTCGACTCGGTGAGCGCGCTGCTGGCAGGTGACTCGCCAACGTCCGACCCCACGACCGCGCCTGCGGCACCCGCACGTCGGCCTGCGGCCGCTGACGTAGAACCGCGGTACAGCAAGAAGTCGCCCCTCGTGACCACTCTCGTTCGGAATCGAGTGCTCACCGCACGCGGATCGCTCAAGGACGTCCGTCAACTCGGATTCCACCTTCCCGCGGGCACCCTCGAATACGAGGTGGGTGACGCACTCGGGGTCTGGCCTCGCAACAGTGACCAGTACGTGCAGGAGTGGCTCGGTGCCACCGGACTCGACGGTGACGCCGTCGTCGACTTGGCCGAGCACGGTGAAATGCCGCTCCGTACGGCGTTGGGTCGGCACCTCGAGATCGCCCGTGCCACACCGGATCTGTTGAAGTTCGTACACCGGCGTACCGCGGACGACGACCTCGAGGCCATGTTGCATCCGGACAACAGACACACGCTCGCCGACTGGATGTGGGGACGGCAATCGATCGATGTACTTGCCGCACATCCGGTTCGCGCGTCGGTGCACGATTGGCTCGGCGTTCTCAAGCCGTTGCAGCCGCGTCTGTATTCCATCTCGTCGAGCCCGAAGGAGAATCCCGAGGAGGTGCAGGTGACCGTCTCGGCTGTGCGATACAACGTGCACGGCGTCGCTCGACGCGGGGTGTGCTCGACGTATCTGGCCGACCATGCCGCCAACCATGACATCGGGATATTCGTACAGAAATCGACCCATTTCAAACCGCCCGAGGATCCCGCCACGCCGATGATCATGGTCGGTCCCGGCACCGGCATTGCACCGTTCCGGGCGTTCCTGCACGAGCGGCGCGCGCTCGGGCACACCGGCCCGAACTGGCTCTTCTTCGGCGAACAGCACGCGGACACCGACTTCTACTACCGCGACGAACTCACCGCGATGCTGAGCGACGGGTCGCTCGACCGTCTCGACGTCGCCTTCTCCCGGGATCAGAAGGACAAGGTCTACGTGCAGGATCGCATGCGCGAACACGGCAGCGAGCTGTGGAACTGGATTCACCGAGGTGCCCACTTCTATGTCTGCGGCGACGCGTCGAGAATGGCCAAAGACGTGGATGCGGCCCTGAAAGGCGTGGTCGCACAGCACGGGAAACTGGCCCCGAGCAGCGCCGAGGCGTACGTCAAGGCTCTCGCTGCGGAGAAGCGGTACGTGCGCGACGTCTACTGATCCGCAGCCACCAGCGGCGGGACAGTGCGCAGGAGGAAGGCGATTTGGTCTGCGACCACCTGCTCGAAGTCAGCACCGAGATAGATGTCGAAATGGCCTGCGTCGTAGGTTTCGATCTCGCCGAGCGGGGCTGTCCGGGCGTATCGCAGGGTGGCCTTCGCCGGTGCCACAGAATCCGTGTTGCAGACGACGAAGAGTATCGGGCAGCGGACGTCCTTCGCTCGACGTCCGGGCCGATGGCGCACGATCTGCAGCGCGAAGCGGGCGGCAACCCGATTGTGGAACGACTCGTCGGAGTCCGGAGCGAGCGCGAGGTACCCGTCGTAACTGTCGGGTGACGTCATCAATGCGGTAGTCCCCGGTCGTCCGGCGGTCGCCACCATCACCGGCGGCCGCCCGATCACCGATCCCAGCAGATCGCGCACGGCCCGCACGGACAATTTGACCGAGGTCCATGTGTTCGATGCGAGCCCGGAGGCGATGCCGTCGGTGAACGGACACTGCGCGACCACCGCGGCGACACGCTGATCCCGTGCTGCCGCGACGATGACGTGGCCACCGCCGAACGACGAGCCCCACAACACGATTCGCGAACCGTCCACGTCATGCCGACCCCGGGCGCACGCGATCGCTGCCGCCCAGTCCTGCAACTGGGACTCGATATCGAGCAATTGTCGCGGTCGCCCGCCACTGTCTCCGAAGTACCGATAGTCGAACACCAGGCACGCGTAGCCCTCGGCGCGAAATCGTTCTGCGTAGGCGTCGAGTCGCATTCCCCTTGTTCCGCCGAGACCGTGCGCCATGACGATCACCGGGGCCGGCTCGGTGCTGTCGGGCAGGTACAGCCACGCCGCACAGTCGACGCCGTTCGAGTCGAACGTGATGTCCTTACGATCAGGGACCGCGCCCCCCGGCTGCGAATGCATGGGCGAACCATAGCCCACGAACACCGGCAGCGGAATCGGTCGATCTACGGTGCCGAATGCTCCGCGGCGTAGGCATCGACGCGACCGTAGGCGATCTTGGGGGTCCAGTCTCTGCGAACCAAGCCGAAGTTCTGTTCGGTGTCGGCGGTGTCGGACCCGGCGTCTCGGAGACTGTAGACGTAAGCCGGCCCGAGCCAATCGTTGCCGAGGACGGCGTCGAGGACGATCCCGATGCTGTCCGATTGCACCTGCTCGCTGACGCTGTTGGGGTTGGTCCCGGTCGGTGCGCCGAATTCGGTGATCCAGATCTGTTTGCCACTGTCACCGCCGGCAACCATGGTGTCTCGCATCGACCACATCTTCATGGCGGTGTTCCATGACGCTGTGCTGGGGTCGTTGGGTAGGAACGGCCACGTGTAGGGATGCACGTTGAAGGCGTCGAAGTACTTGTTGGATCCTTGCGCGTACATCTTCGACAGGAACGACGTACCCGCGATGTTGCCGTTCGTGTCCTCGGACGGTGCCATCCCACCGACGAGCACGGTCGAACCGGGCTGCACCTGTTTGATCGCCGTGTAGGCCGCTCGAAGCAGCGCCGAGTACGCCGTGACGTCGGGAACGGGCTTGAAGAACGTCACGATGTTCGGCTCGTTCCATACTTCCCAGATCTTGATGCGGTTCTGGTACCGCTGAACCACCGTCTTGGCGAAAGCCGCGTAAGTGGACGGGTTTGCAGGACGGGAGTGAGAATCGTTGACCGCGGCAGCTACTCGCGCCCATCTGGGGGTGTAGGCGATGATCCCGTGCGGGCACATCCCGTGGGCCACGACGGCATCGATCACTCGGTCCGTTCGACTCCAATCGAAAGCGCCCCGTGTCGATTCGATTGCGGACCAATCGATGTCGAGACGAACCGCGAAGGCTCCCGCGGCTTTGGCAAGCGTCAGTTCGCGATCCAGATCTGCTGGGGAGAGGCTACCTACCGACGCGCCCGGCGAGACTCCGATCCGGATGGCGTCGGACTGCCCGCCACAGTTCACCGGACCGGCCTGAGCCCGCACGACGGGAGCTGCACCCACTGCCGGCGTCGCAGCGAACGGCAACACCAGAGCCGCAAGAACGGCCATCACCCGCAGAGGAGCATTTGCTTTCATCTGCGGGATGATAGCAACACCGGTAGGCTATCTTCGCCGAAACGGATTGTCATACGCTTTGTGGCAATTACGGCAACGATTCGGATTGACGCAGAATTCGACCCCGCAGTCATCGGTAGGACGACATTGCCTGTACTACCATATGCCCAATGACAACAGGATTTCCCGGTTTCGACGAGCGTCTCAACGAGTTACTCGCCCGGCAGGCGGAGAAATCCGGCCTCGGGACCGATGAATTCATTCGGCGGGCCGTGGTCGATCGACTCGTTCGTGAACTGTCCGACGATCAGGATTCCGAGGTCGGTGCTTTGCTCCGGGCTCTCCAGGCCGGCGCGGAGAAGGGCGTCGGCCCCGCCGAGGTGACCCGGGCGTTCGGTACCCCGATCGACGATCCCGACAGGCTGGCCGCAGTGGCTCGAACAGGTTTGATGGACACCGGTTCCGACGCCGGCTACGACCGGATCGTCGCGATGGTCGCCGATGCCTTGAGCGCCCCGTCGGCCGCATTCTCTCTGCTCGACGACCGACGTCAGTACTTCAAGAGTGCACTCGGACTTCCGTCGGAACTCGGTGGCGCGCAAGAGGTTCCTCTCGACGGATCCATCTGCCGCTACGCGATCGACCTCGGCCAACCACTGGTGGTGGAGGATGCGCGACTCAACGACGTCCTCAAGGACCATCCGTCGGTCCAGGGCAATCTGCTCGTGTCCTATCTCGGAGTTCCGCTCGTCGACGACGACGGCCATTCCGTGGGCACCCTCTGTGTGTGGGATCGACAGCCGCGGCAGTGGACGACCGGTCACATCCAGATTCTGCAGGATTTGGCCTGGATTATTCGCGAGCGAGTTTTCGAATAAAGGACGATTTCCCCGACGGGCATTAGCATTTTCGACCTACAACCGACTTCGAGTTTTTTTCATGAAGTCGACCGGGTGTCCTCTTTCCTGGCGGTATACATTAATTGGGATATTCAGGACCGACCTCATTCGAAACTAACCACCGGAAGAAGCCGTGCCCGAAACACTGGAATCACCGCATACTCGCCCGCGGGCTGCCGAGCCCGACGTCGTCGTAGCCCGTCGCACACTCGCGGACCGACTACGGGCCGATCCGTTGAACACCGCGATCAACGTCGCGGTCGACGTGCTCGGTGCCGCGGTCGCGGTGGCCGGAGCGCTGCTGTGGTACTCGGGCAGTCTCGTCGAGACCGGCTGGCTGCCATGGCTCTTCCTGCCGCTGCTCATCGGAATCATGGCCGGCAAGTCGATGTACAGGCGCAGCCTTCGTCGTAACTTCCTCGACGAGATCGGTCCGGCCGAAACGGCTGTTGCGTTCGCTGTGCTCGCGTTGACGGTGGTGATGTTCCTGTCCGACACCGACTACCGGCCCAGCGCGGTCGTGTTGCGACTGTGGCTACTCAGCGCATTCACGATCGCGATCGCCCGTCTCATTCGCATCGTCGTCCAGCGCATGCTGCGCACCAAGTTCGGCTCCGCGGCCCCCACCATCGTGCTCGGCAACGATCCGATTGCACACCAACTCGTCTCTCGCACACGACAATTCCCCGAGTACGGTCTCGCTCCGGTGGGCTACGTCGGCGAAGCCCCGATCGCCGACGTCTCGCCGGGGGGCGAGCTCCCCGATCTGCCGCACCTCGGACTCCCGAGTGATTTCGAGGCAATTGCGCGCAGGACCGGTGCGGAAGAGCTGATAGTTGCGTTCGCTCCGACAGAAGACCGAGTATTGGTCGGCGCGATCAGGACTGCGCACCGACTCGGAATGCGGGTGTGGGTGGTGCCCAGGCTGTACGACGCCGTCGGCGTCAACACTCGTGTCGAACACATCGGCGGCTTGCCGCTGATGGTGCTGCCGCACGTCAATCCCAAGGGGTGGCAGTTCGCCCTGAAGGGTGTACTGGATCGAGTCCTGACGGCATTCGGACTCCTGCTGCTCTCCCCCGTCTTCCTGACCCTGATGCTGCTCGTGCGCCTGAGCTCCCCCGGCCCGATCTTCTTCGCGCAGGAGCGAATCGGCCGTGATGGGTTGCCGTTCGACTGCCTGAAGTTTCGGTCCATGCGCCCCCCGCGGGCATCCGACGCGGCGTTCGAGCGGAAGGCCGGGGACGCACCCGGTGGCGTCGAGGGTGTCGACCGGAGAACGCGTATCGGAAAGATCATGCGACAGACCTCGTTGGACGAGCTGCCCCAGCTGCTCAACGTCCTTCGTGGTGACATGAGCTTGGTCGGCCCCAGGCCGGAGCGGCCCGAATACGTGGACCTGTTCGAGATGCAGATCCGTCGGTACGGCGAACGGCACCGGGTCAAGGCCGGCGTGACGGGATGGGCGCAGGTGCACGGTCTTCGGGGCCAGACCTCCATTGCCGACCGCGCGGAGTGGGACAACTACTACATCGAGAACTGGTCCATCTGGCTCGATGTCAAGATCCTGTTCCTCACCGTGCTGGCCGTTCTGAAACGCGCCGAGGACTGATCGTGGTCTACGCCGAACACCGCCACGTTCGGGTCACCCCGTGATCACGTACGTTGCGCTTGCTTTCGGCGCAGCGGTGGTCCTCGTGCTCGGCTGCGCGGTGGCATCGGCCATCTACCGCCGCCCGCAACGTGGAGTGTTGCTGTTGGCGGGATTGGTTCCACTGCACGGACTTCTGGTTCTCGTTCCCCTTCCCGGGATTGTGTCGGGCTGGAAGGAAGGCCTTGTCGTCTTCACGGTTCTGTGTGCGTGGTTACGCCGACCACGACATGTCCCCGGCTCGCCTGCGCGGGTGTTCGTGCCGTGGTGGCCGGCGGCCGCGGTCTTCGTCGTGTTCGGCAGCGTGTCTGCATTCGCCACGTTCGGAATAGTCGGTCTGTTCGGCATCAAGGTCACCTTCTTCTACGTTCTGCTGGTAGTCGTCATGTGGCTCGCGCCGTTCGACGCCAGGGACCGTGACCACCTCGTCTCGGTTCTGATGGGCATGGGTGTGTTCACGTCTGCCGTCGGCATCGCTCAACTGGTGGCCGGGCCCGCCGCACTGGTCTCGCTGGGTTACGAATACGGCACGCAGGTCCGAACATCGGGCGGTCTGCTGCGCACGTTCAGCACGTTCAATCTGCCGTTCCCGTTCGGGCTGTACGTGATGTTGGCGTTGCTCGTCGGCGGTGCGGTCGCACTGGCCGATCCGCGCCGTCGCCGAAACTTGTTGTTTCTGTGCGCGTCTCCGATGATGGTGGTCGCGATGTCCAGTTCGATCGTGCGTGGCGCGATTCTCGGGCTCGCGGTCGGGGTCATCTACTTGATCGCCGTGCGTTTTCGATACCTCGCCGCGCCGTTTGCTCTGGCGGCACTGGCCGTCGCCGTCACGGTCCCCTTCGTACCCAAGATCACGTCGGTCTTCTTCTCGTCCAGCAGTCTGGGTCAACGCGGTGACGGTTGGGCCAATATCATCGCCAGCATCCTGATTCATCCCTTCGGCACGGGTCTGGGATCGAGTGGGTCTGCCGCAGACCGCATTTCCACCGCCGAGGGCCGAGCGTTCACTCAATCTGGACTCTCGACCAATTACCAACCCGACAATTACTACGTGAAGGCCCTGCTCGAACTGGGGCCGATCGGCCTCTGGGCGGTGGTGGCACTGTTGGTGACGTCGTTGCTGTGGTGCACACGCCTGTCCCGGGCACTACGGGGCGACGACGGGGCGCTCGCTCTCGGTGTCGGCGCTTCGATCGTCGCCGCCATGTTCGCCAGTCTGGTCTCCACGTATTTCGAGATCTTTCCGATCGATGTCTATTTCTGGCTCTTGTTAGGAGTGGTGGGATGCGCAGCAGCGCAACACGAATCGTCTTCGGGGCGCTCGCCCTCAGGCCGGGCGGAAGTGGAGTACAGACCTACATTCGCGAGCTCCTGAACGAGCTACCGGATCGTCTGCCCGACGCGGATCTCACCGCGGTGGTGCAGCGCGACGCCGTCGGTGAGCTGCCGCCCTCGGTTCGGGCGATGGAACGGCCTGTCACCAGTGGTGCGGCTCGGGCGGTGCTCGGCGCACTCCCCGTCGGCCGGTGCGATGTCGTACACGGCCTGGACGTCGACCTTCCGTTTCTCACGAAGGCCTTCACAGTCGCCACGGTGCACGATCTTTCGGTCATCGACATGCCGTCGGCCTCCAGTAAATTTCGCGCGCTCGGTGAACAGAGACTGGTGCGGCGAGCTCTGCGCCGTGCCGATCTGCTCATCGCTGTCTCGCAGTTCACTGCCGACCGGATCAAGGCCGTCAGCGGCCGCGACGCCACCGTCGTCGGCCTGGCACCCGCAGCGTGGGCAGAAGTCCCCACCGACAGCCGAGTGGACGCAATTCGGTCCAAGTACGACCTACCGGACCGTTTCGTCATGCAGGTCGGAACGGTGGAGCCTCGCAAGAACGTTCAGCTGGTGGCCGACGCAGCGGAGAATCTGGGTATCCCGTGCCTGCTGGCCGGAGCCGGCTCGACCGGTCCCCACGCTCCCCGCAATTCCCGCGGGCTCGGGTACGTCGATGTCGAGGACCTGCCTGCCCTCTATGCAGCTGCGACCGTCACCGCGTACGCCTCTCGCTACGAGGGCTACGGGCTCCCACCCATCGAGGCCATGGCCTCGGGTGGCGCGGTCGTCGCCAGTGCAGTCGGTGCCCTCCCCGACGTCGTCGGCGACGGTGCCGTGCTCGTCGCATCGGAGAACGTGGACGACTGGGTGCACGCGATGAAACCCATCGCTTTCGACGCGGATGCACGCGCAGCCCTCGTCGGCGCGGCAGCCGACGCCTCTCGCGAGATCAGTTGGCGTCGAACGGCTGAGCTCACTGCCGACGCGTATCGAGCCGCGGGCGTGGTTTGATGTCGGACGAGCTCGCGCTCGACGGCACAGAGCAGCCCCCGGACTACCGCGCGATCGCAGCGGATCCGAAGGCCGCAGCCAAGGCGACGATTGCCGTTCTGATCAGCAGAGTGATCATCGCGGCGCTGGGCTGGGTCGGCAGTGTCGTCGTCGCGAGGTCCCTCGGAGCGGACGACTGGGGTCAGTTCAGTTTCGTCTTCGCACTGCTGGGCCTGATGTCCGTCGTCACCGACCTGGGAGTCGGACGCGTCGTGCTGGCGAAATTGATGGACGACGATCCCGAGGAAATCGGTCGAACCGCGTCGTCGTTTCTGGCCCTGCGTACTGCCCTCGGACTGGTGGGTTACGTACTGGCCGTGGCATACGTTCTCCTGCTGCAGTATCCGAGCGAGGTGGTCCTCGCGACGGTGCTGGGTGGACTGGTGGTCGTGTTCGCCACACCGGGCCACGCCTTGAGCGTCCTCTTCCAGAGTCGTCACCGGCTGATCCTGGTGGCGGTGGCCGAAAGTGCCGGTCAGGCAATCCAGTTGGCTTTGACCGTGTTGGCGGCCGTGCTCGCTCCCACCCTGCTGATCTTCGTGCTGCCGGCTGTGGTCAACGAAGTGTTCAAACTGATCACCAAGGGGTTCGGCATCGGCAACCGTTCCATGGGGTTGCGACCGTCGAGGCACATCGAGGTGCGCCGCTGGGGTCCGTACCTGAGGGAGGCCGTGCCCCTCGCCATCGGCTTCGCCCTCACCATTGCCATGCTCAAGATCGACATGCTGATGCTCAGCCTCCTCGACACGTTCGAGGCCGTCGGTCTGTACTCGATCGGCTACAAATTCTCCGACATGATCGACACCTTCGTGTTGGCGGCAGTGGCACCGATCAGCACCCTGCTCGTGGCATCGTGGCCTCACGACACCACTGCATTTCGAGCGCGCACCCGTTCGGCCGCACTGCTGTTCGCAGTCTTCGGTGCAATGGCCGTGGCGGCATTCGTACCGTCGGCCGAGCCGTTGATCGGCCTCCTGTACGGCGACAGATTCGTGGACGGAGCGCACGCGGCCCGGCTGCTCGTCATCGGCGCGGCACTGATGTCGTTGGTGATGCTGGGCATCTTTCTGCTGGCCTCGGCCGGGATGCAGCGTCACTACCCCGTGGTTGCGTTGGTCGGCCTGGCCCTGAACATCGGATTGAACGTCGTGCTGATCCCACGGATGTCGTACGACGGAGCTGCCATCTCCACGGTCGCGACGATCGGAACCACCCTCGTCCTGCTGTGGATCGTGATAGCGCGAAGCATGCCCATCCCCGGACTACTTCCGGTGCAGTCCCTTTCGGTCGTCGTCGTGATCACCGCGGCCGTCACAGTCGGCGGCTGGCTCCTGGTACAGCACTACCCCGGCCTGTGGCTGCTCATATCCGTCGGGGCGGCATTACTGGTCGCGACCTCGCTCGCCGCGTTCGTTGCCATCGGAGTCGTCGAGTCACCGATGCCGGGATCAGCCGAGAAAGGACGACACCGTGCGCACGTGCAGTGAGAAGCGGACACACAACAGACGAATCGCCCGATTCCGGCGGCAGCCTTCGGAGCCGAAGTTCGGTTTCACGATCTTTTCCGACCACCGCCCCTGCTATTCCAATGTCGTTGAGATGCAGTTTCATTCGCAGTCGGCACGGCTACGCGGACTGTATCCACACCCAGCTATCATCGAGCCTGTCGGCTCCACGAACCACCGAAGCGGTCCATCCGCTCGCATCGAAGACGGAAGGGTACGCGGTTGATGTCCGTCCACGATGCCGTACACCGGGGCGACGTGCCCCCACCGATCGACCTCGCAGGACACATGCGCGAACTCGGCCGGGCATTGCTGCCCGCCGTGATCATTGCCGTGTTGGTCGGTGCAGGCATGTTCTACCTCAGGAGCGAACTCACCGACAAGCAGTACGCCGCGTCGATCGTCGCGGAGATCGAACCTGCCCAAACGCTCGTTCCCGGTGACGCGTTCATCGAGCAGATGCGCGCACCGTTCATCGAATTGGCCACCGATCGCGGCGTTCTCGATCAGGTCCTGGAACAGGTCGACGCCGATATGGACGCGTCGCAACTGGCCTCGAGCGTCGAACTGTCTCCCGGCACCTCACCCGCGCTGCTGACAGTGACCGTGACGACCCGATCTCCCGAACTCGCCGCGGAACTGGCCGAGGCGATGGTGTCGACGATGGCAAGTACGTCCTCCGCCAACGCGATCCGCGACTCGCAGGAACGAACGGCCGAGGGACAGTCCACCGTCGACGCGCAACAGGCTCGGGTGGACGCCCTGCCTGCCGACGATCCGAGTCGACCTGCGGCACTGTCCGAACTGGCCCAACTACGCACCCAGCAGAGCGAACTCGAAGCAGCTGCCAGCGGAGATCGACTGGTCGTGTTGTCGAAACCAGAGCAGAGCACAACTCCGGTCTCACCGAAACCGGTCTCGGAGGCACTCGTCGCAGCTCTGGCTGCACTCATCGTCGCGGCCGAACTGATCGTGTTGCTTCGAGGACGGCTCGGCCGCAAGCCCTCTCGCTCCTGGGCTCGTCGGGTGTCCCGGAAATACGGTGCACACTTCGACCCGGCGACCGGCGACACGGTACCGCCCGTCGTGGCTTCCCGGATCGCTGCCCTCGAGCGTGGCGACCGACCGGCATCGAGAAGTGCGCGACACGCAGCCCCGAAGGGCGACAGCGTGATTCTCGTCCTGGTCGGCGACGGTGCAGTCTTCGAGTCGACGCACGGCGACGGACCGACCACCGGCCACCATCGAGCCACCGCCGAATTCGGCCTGTCGGAGCAGTGGTGGCAGTACACCGAAGTCGGTGACGTCGAGACCGTCGTTGTGCTGGTGTCGAAGCGTGGACGGGACAAGAAGGCAGCAACTGCGGCGCTGCGACGGCTCGACGACTTCGACATTCCCGTACACCTGGTATTGCAGAACAAGAACTCGACCCGACGAGCAGAACAGACCGCGCAGACGATCGCGCCGGAAGGCCAACGCCATGCCAGCTGACAGAATTGCCGTCGTACACGAAAGATTCACGGAGATCGCAGGATCCGAGCACGTCATCGAACAGCTGGCCTTGCACTGGCCCGCTGCCGAAGTGTTCGCACCGATCTCCCGCCCGTCCGGGGTTCCGTCCGGAATCAGCCGCGCGCCGCACACGTCCGCCCTCAATCGGGTGTACAACGCATTGGGCCAACGGTCGTACGCACCCGTTCTTCCGATGATGCCGTTGGCCTTTCGTCGGATGCCGCTGCGCGGTTACGACGCCGTCGTGGTGAGCCATCATGCCTTCGCGACTCAGGCCGTGTTCGCCACCGACTCCCCCGTGATCGCCTACGTGCACAGTCCCGCACGATGGGCCTGGGATCCCGAACTTCGCGCAGGTGAAGGCGGCGGCAGAGCCGGAGCTGCGATACTGACGGCGCTGTCGGCCGTTGCCCGTCGATGCGAGATCGCCGCCGCACCGAAACTGACGACCGTGGTGGCCAATTCGACGGCGGTCGCTCGCCGCATCGATGACTGGTGGGGCCGAGACGACGCCGTGGTGGTTCACCCTCCGGTCGACACCGAGGGTTTCACGCCGGATCCGTCGATCGAGCGTGAGGACTTCTTCCTGCTTGCCGGCCGCCTGGTCCCCTACAAGCGTCCTGACATCGCGGTGCGCGCGGCCGCCGAGGCCGACGTTCCCCTCGTCGTGGCGGGAGACGGCCGTGCAATGAACGCCTGCCGGGAACTGGCCGGACCCAAAACGACCTTCCTGGGACGGGTTTCGCACGAGAAGCTTCTCGAACTGCACCGCACGACGCGCGCCCTGCTGATGCCCGGAGTGGAGGATTTCGGGATAGTCCCGGTCGAGTCCATGGCCACCGGAACACCGGTCATCGCACTGGGAGACGGCGGTGCCGTGGACTCGGTGATTCCCGGTGAGACCGGCTTGCATGTACAGCCGGGCTCCGACGAGGCCGTCATCGCCGGGTTCGCCGAGGCCATGCGCTCGTTCGACCCGGCCGACTACGATCGCGCCGCCATTCGTAGATGGGCGGAAGGCTTCTCACGGGCCAACTTCCGCAGTCGAATGCAGGAGGTCGTCGATGCCGTCCGCTGAGCGTAGTTATCGCTCGACTGCACTGGATCGCGTCTTCGCCGACACCCGGATAGTCACCGCGGTCGGGCCCGTCCGCGGTCTCGACATCGAGCGGACGCGTCGAACGCTCACCGCCGCCGAACACGTCGACGCAGAGCCGCACATCGCGCTGGAACCACGCTCCGATGCGCGACGGTGGCGATACCGCAGCAACATCGCCGGCGACAACGTCACCTCGAGCAGTAGCGGCACCGAAGACCTGGGGCAGATGCTCACCGACATTCGGTCGCGACAGGGTGCTCGTGGTCCACTCGAGGTAATCGTGTTCGACGACCACCTCGCCCTCGACTATTCGCACGGAATCGGGGACGGCCAGATCGGCGTCCTGATGCTGGCGGCATTCTGCGACGATGCCGACGGATCACTGGTTCCCGGGCTCGCCGTAGGCTTGCCACCGAGCACGACATGGAAAGCTCTGTGGCGTCACTACTCTCGACATCCGAAGACGCTGGCGGACTTCTGGTCACTGCGTGCTCGACACCGGCGCGCAGCGAACGGCGGGTCCGGTCCCCGTCGTCGGATCGAGAACTGGGAAGCCGGAAAGGTCAGCCGGGCCGGGTACATGAGCAAAGCCCACGTGGACGAGCTGAAGAACTGGACTGCGGAGAACCTGCCCGGAGCGACCGCTGCGTCGATCTCGATTGCCCTGTGGAGCGCGGCGCTACGAGCAGAATCCGTCGACGTCGACGATCACATCATGGTGTTGTTCAACAGCCGCCGCTATCTCGATCCGGCCCAGCAGGGCGCGCACGGGAATTTTGCCGTCGGTATCCCCCTGCATCTTCCTGCCGACACGACGCCCGTCCGAATCACCGCATCGATGCGCGAGGTGATCGAATCCGGCTGGCCCATCGCGGTACTGGGCATGTCGCATCTCCGCGATGTGGCGTCACGCATTCGGCCGTCTGCACCGTCGCAGGACAAGAAATCGGTCGTCGAGGTACCCGAGACCTTGCGGTTGGCCGTGAGCGACCTCGGGAAAGTGCGGGTGTTCGACCACCTCGACTGGGCCGACGACGGCAGGCCCCCGCAGATGGCCGCGTCGCTCGAACCGGACGGTCCGGACGGCTGCACGATGCTCATCGCCGAAATCGCCGGTGGCCGAACCTATACGGCCTCGTTCTGCAGCAAGATGGTCGATGTGGCCGTCATGGATGCAGCGCTACGCAGAATGTGTGAAGACCCAGTGGCACTGCTCCGCGATGCGTACTGATCCGCCAGAACCACCTTCGCCGCACAGACGGGCCGATACATGACCGACGAATCGACAGTTCTCTTCCTCGCGCACACCGGCCAGGTGTCCGGTGCCGAGAAGGTGCTGCTGGATTTGATCGACGAGGCCACGCGCCGCGGCCATGCCACCGTGATCGCCTGCCCCGCAGGCCCATTGGCAGACCGTCTACCCGACACGACGCGGCACGTCCGCATCGACGAGCTCGGACTGGGTGGGCAACGAGGTGCCGCGCGCGGTATCGCGGCGATCAGGATGGTCGCACGATGGGTCGGGGCGGCGCGCGCCGTGCGCACGATCGCCCGCGCACCGGGCACCGCCACGGTCGTCAACTCGCTGTTCGCGCTTCCGGTGGCGCGGTTTGCGCGGCCCGCTCGCGGGGCGTCGTGGCTCGTCCACGACACGATGACCTCTCTCAAGCAGCGTGTGGTGGTCCGGTTCGCCCGGCCGGCCGTTCGCGTTGCGGTATCGGTGTCCGAGGCCACCGCAGAACCGCTCCGAAAGGCCGGCCTCCCCGTGGTGGTGTCACACAACGGCGTGCCGTGGCCGGTTCCGCGGTTCGGCGGTGCGCTGCACTCTCCGCCGGTCGTCGGGATGCTGGCGTTGTTGACGCCGTGGAAGGGGCACCGCGTGCTGCTCGACGCCGTCGCCATGCTCCCTGACGTCCGAGTCGAATTGGCCGGGGGAAGCTTCCCCGGTGATCGCGAGTACGTCGACGAACTCCGCGCGCGCGCCGCGGAACCGGATCTTGCCGGACGTGTCGAGTTCCTCGGGCACACCGATGCCGAGTCCGCTCTTCGCAGGTGGGATGTCGTCGTGTCGGCCAGTACTTCTCCCGAGGCAGGTCCGTTGTCGGTCTTGGAAGCGATGTCGCACGGATTGCCGGTGATCGGAACCGATCACGGTGGCACGCACGAATTCCTCGCCGACGGTGCTGGAATTCTGGTCGAGCCCGGCAACTCCGATGCTCTCGCTGCCGCCGTCTCGGCGGTGGTCGACGACGCCGATCGACGGCGGCTGCTCGGTGAGGCCGCCCGCTATCGGGTGGCCAGCCGGCACGACATCAGCGAGACACTGCCGGAGCTGTTACACCAATTGACCAGCTGATCGTGCCGCACCGTCGGCCAGAACACGGTGAAAGCCGAACGTCGAGCGGTGCGACTGTGTTTCAATCGACTCCCGATTGGAACGAGGGGGCACTGTGACTCGCGCACTGACGAGGTCCAACGAGCATTACCAATGGGGCATGGGCGTGATGACGTCGCTCGCTGTCACGACGCTCGTCAAGCGGATCGTGTCCGCCGCCGCCCTGGCCATGGCCGTCGTGGTCACCCTCGAGCTGGCGTTCGGGTACGGCGCGACCACCCCCATCCCCTCGATCGTGCAATGGACGTGCATGATCGCCGCATACATCATGGGCGCGTTCTGGTGGTTCGGACCGTGGCCGACGCTCGGGCAAGCCTTCGCCTTCGTCGTCATCGCCGATCTGTCGATCTTCGGAGCCACCATCACCGCGAATTTCGCGCCGGAAGTCACCCTCGGCAAATGCACCTTCCTCATCCCGATGGGAATGTTGGCCGGTTTCTTCTTCGACAAATGGCGACTCGCTGCTCACATCGCCCTGTGCCTGTTGGGAACGTCGATCGTCGCGGTGTACATAGTGCTGGAACGGGATGTGGACACCTTCGTGGCGGTGGTGCTGTGGGCCCCGATCGTGGTGACGCTGACCGGCTTCGTGCTGATGCTGCAGCTCACGACACAGTCGATACGAACCGAATTCGAGTAGTAGCCCGTCAGAACGTCAACAGGACTTTGCTCGATCGGGATGCATCGGCGGCGAGCGCGAACGCGTCGAGGGCGTCTGCCACGGGATACTCCGCGGTGATGACGGGTGCCACATCGAGTGAACCGTCGGCCAGAGCTCGGATCACATCGTCCATCTCGGTGTTGAACCGGAACGACCCGATCAGGTCGATCTCCCGGGTGATGGCCAATGACAGCGGCACCGGCTGAGGCCCGGCCGCAGGCAACCCCACCATGACGACACGACCACCGCGAGCCGTGCCGTCGATTGCAGACGCCAGAGCATGATGGTTGCCCGAGCACTCGAACGTCACATCGGCCTCGACCGCCGCGACTTCCGCCCCGTCTCGGGCGTCGACTGTTCGATGCGCTCCGAGTCGACGCGTCACATCGAGCGCAAAGTCTTCGAGGTCGACCGCGACGATCCGAGCTGCACCGGCTCGGCGAGCGACCGCCACGATGAGGGCACCGATCGGACCGGTCCCGACGACGAGAACCGTCTTGCCGGACACCGCCCCAGCACGCTCGACGGCATGCCATGCGATGCTCGCCGGCTCGGCCAACGCAGCAATTCTCAGATCCAGACCGTCGGGCAACACTCTGAGCATTCGTGTCGGGACGGCGACGTGACCGATGAACAGACCGTCGTCGTGCGGTACCTGCGCGGCGCTTCCCATGTAGCGGCATCCGGGAGACAGGTTCGGACGATCGACCGGGTACTTCGCGCCGGTGGCGGCGGGTGTCGCCGGATGGACGGTGACCGGGGTGCCTTCACCGGGGCCAGTGCCGTCTCCTGCGCGCCGAACCACGGTGCCCGACGCCTCGTGCCCCAATCGCATCGGCGCCTTCAGTACCGATTGCCCTGCCGCCCCGTGCTTCCAGTAGTGCAGATCGGAGCCGCAGATTCCGCCGTAGGCAATTGCGACGATGGCCTCGTCCGGCGAGGGGTCGGCCACCGCCACTGTTTCGACGCGGATGTCATCGGTGCCGTACGCGATCAGGGCGACCGTTCTGTCGGGCACAGGATTCGGTTCGGTGGTCATCGTGTCGTCCGTTCCGTTCGAGGTGGGCAGGTCAGACCCGGTCGAGCACCGGATCGGTTGCGTTGGCCGGATCGGTCAGATCGCGATCCCGAGTTTCCGGTGCGAAGGATGCGGCGACGAGCACCGAGACCGCCATGATCATCATGTAGACCGCGACCGGGACCCAGGATCCGGAGAACGCGGTGATCAGTGCCGCGCACAGCAGAGGAGCGATTCCGCCGCCGAAGACGGACGCGAACTCGCGGCCGAGAGTGACTCCGGCGTACCGGTATCGAGCCCCGAAGATCTCCGGGAAATAACTCATCGTGACACCGACGGCCCCCTGGCACGCCAGGATGAATCCGATGATCATCACCAGGGTGATCAGTACGTGCGAACCGGTACTGAGAGCCATGAACGTGGGAACCGGAAGAACGACGAGCAGGCTGACGATACCGATGTACACGGGCTTACGACCCACCTTGTCCGACAGCCATCCGAAGCCCCAGGCCGCGATACCGCCGCAGATTGCGCCGATGAGCAGAACCTTGGGTATGAACGTGGGATCGACGCCGATGTCGTTCTTCATGTAGGAGGCCATGAACACCTGGTACGTGTAGGACTGAGCGCTGATGCCGACGGTCATGAACATGACGATGAACAGCGGTCGCTTGCCGTTGGTGAACACTTCCTTCACCGGTGCCTTGGGTCGCTCCTGTGCTGCCTTCAGTTCCTGGAACACCGGTGACTCGTTGAGCTTGCGCCTGATGATGAACGCGGCCACGGTGACCAGGATGCTGCTGAGAAACACCATCCGCCAGCCCCAGGACATGAGCTGATCGTCGGGGAGCAACTGGGCGAGGATCCAGGCGATGGCTCCGAGAGCGGTGCCGAGCGCCGCGCCGGTCATCACAAGAGCGGCCAATCTGCCACGCTTTCCGATCGCGGCCGCTTCCGTCAGAAGCGTTGCGCCACCTGATTGTTCGGCACCAGCGCCGAAGCCCTGAAAGAATCGACACAGGACCAGCAAGACCGGGGCCAGTAGTCCCACTGCTCGAACGTCGGCAGCAGACCGATCGCCATGGTAGCGCCGCCCATCAGCATCAGCGTGGCGACCAGAACCCACTTGCGCCCGAGCCGGTCACCGTAGCGTGAGAAGAACAGTCCACCCAGTGGCCGGGCGAGGAAGCCGACGGCGTACGCGCTGAAGCTGGCAATGATGCCGGCCGCCGGGGAGATGTTGGGAAAGAACAACTTGTTGAAGATCAGCGCGGACGCTGTGCCGTAGATGACGAAGTCGTACTGTTCGAGTGTGGTTCCGATGAGACCGGCCCACGCTGCGCGTCGTACGGCGGACGGATCATGTTGGGCCGGAGCGATTCTGGGAGAATCTGCCGGTTCTGTGGTCGTGTCCATGGTTGTCCTCGGGTGAGTTTCGGCTTCGGCCGAACGAAGGAAGGAGAATGGGTCAGTCGAGTGCGGTCGGAGATGCCGTGACGACGGGGCGGAGCGAAGAACTCGCCGCTTCGACGGCTGCAGCCATCGGACCGTGACGGACAACAGTATCCATGAATTCCGCTGTGCGTGTGATGAATTCGGGAAACTGCGCCAACTCGATGGGGAGTATGTCGCCGCGTTCGAGAACCGAGCGGACGAAATCCTCACTGGACGCTGCCGAAGCGGCAAGTCCTGCCAAACGCGCACGTGCAGGGTCGGCCATCGCATGCGCGTGCGGGCCCGGGTCGAAACCGTCGGGCGGGCACACGCAGCAGAGATAGGCGGCGATGGTCAAGGAAAGGTGTTGCGGTACAACAATGTTCCGTAGGTGGTGGAGCGCTGGGTCCGGGATCCTCTGCGCGAGCTTCGCCGAGCCGTCCGAACCGACCTGCGCGGTCTTGTGCCCCGGAGCGGAGTTGGACCACCGCACGAACAGCTGGGCGATGTAGTCGTCGATATCCACCCAGTCCGGAACGGGCACGGTCGGGAGGTATTCGTCGACCAACACCGCTCGAGCTGCGGCCTCCACGAACGGGCGACCGGTCGAGTCCGGAATTGTCGCGCGACCGTCGAGTGCGCCGAGATAGGCAATGAGAGAGTGGGTTCCGTTGAGCAGTCGAACCTTCATCAGTTCGTACGGTTCGACATCCTCGGTGAACACGGCACCACCGGCTTCCCAGCGGGGACGTCCTGCGGCGAACTCGTCCTCCATCACCCACATCGTGAACGGCTCCGCCGGCACGGCAATGGTGTCCACAGCGCCCAGCTCGGCGGTGGACTCGGCGTCGTACAACGCACTGCTGGACGGAACGATGCGATCGACCATGGAGTTGGGGAACGTCACCGCCGCCGCCAGCCACTCGAGCACGTCGTCCGCACCGCAACGGTCCAAGAACTGACGCACGAGTACAGCGGTGCGATCACCGTTCCCCAACAGGTTGTCACAGCTGGCCACGGTGATGGGAGCCCCGTGCGTTCGTGCCCGCATCGCCAGAGCCCTCGCGAGCTGCCCCACCGTGGTCGTCGGCGTTTCCGGCCGCTGCAGGTCCTGTTGCACTGCAGTCGATTCGAGGTCGAGGGAGCCCGTCCGGGACGACAGCGTGTAGCCCAACTCGGTGACGGTGATCGTCACGATTCGGACGTCCTCGTCCGCAATGGCCCGTACGACGGCGGCGGGGTCGTCGGCGGCGACCATGGCTCCCGTGTGCGCTCCGGGCACGCTCACCCTTGAACCCGACGGCGATATCTCGACGACGCCGTAGAGCAGTTCCTGAGCGAGCATGGCATCGACAATCGTCCGAGATCTGTTCGCTACACCCAGAATTCCCCACGAGCCGCCGTCCTGTGCCAGTGCCGCAGCGGTGTACACGGCCTGATGCGCGCGATGGAAGTTGCCCAGCCCCAGATGGACGATTCCGGTGCCGTCCGGTCGTGCTGGGACGGCCCCCGAGCAAGCGAGTGCCGAACGAGACAGTCTGGATTCGCTCATCTCGTCACCAGTCCGTCATCGAGCCGTCGAGGCGGCGAGCGACGGGGAGATACGCGGGCTCGTACGGGTACCGCGCCGCCAACGACTCGTCCATGTCGACGCCGAGGCCGGGGGCGTCACCGGGGGTCAGGTAGCCGTCGGCGAACGACCATGCGTGTGGGAACACCTCGTCGACCAGTGGGTCGTAGCCCATGAATTCCTGAATGCCGAAGTTCGGAGTGGCCATTCCGAGGTGCACGCTCGCGGCGAGGGTGATCGGCGAGACGTCGGAGGGCCCGTGCGGTCCGCAACGAACCTGGTGTACCTCGGCCAGCGAGAAGATCTTTCGGACATGACTGATACCGCCGGCATGCGCGATGGCCACCCGAATGAAATCGATCAGCTTCTCGGAGATCAACTGCTGGCAGTCCCAGATGGTGTTGAACACTTCACCGATCGCGAGCGGGGTCGTGGTGTGGTGACGCACCAGCCGCAGGGCGCTCTGATCCTCGGCGGTGGTGACGTCCTCGAGCCAGAACAGATCGACGTCCTCGAGCGACTTGCCCAGTCGCGCAGCCTGTTGCGGTGTCAGCCGGTGGTGCGCGTCGTGCAACAGCTTGAGCTCGGATCCCACGTGGTCACGCACCGCTGCGAGCACCCCGGGAACGTGATTGAGATACGCATCGGTATCCCAGACCTCTTCGACGGGAACGGCACCACGGCCTGCGGGTTCGTATCCCTGCGCGCCTCGGTGCACTCCGTACACGGACTCCAGGCCGGGAACACCTGATTGGGCCCGCACGGCGCGAAAACCCTGCGCTCGACGTCGATCGACGGAATCGATCAATTCCGACGTGTCCCAGCCGGTGGCGTGGGTGTACGAGATAATGCGGTCGCGGACGGCTCCGCCGAGCAGCTGGTAGACGGGTTGCCCGAGGGATTTGCCCTTGATGTCCCACAAGGCGAGGTCGACGGCGCCGATCGCGGCCATCGTCACCGGCCCACGGCGCCAGTAGACACCGCGATAGAGGTACTGCCAGGTGTCCTCGATGCGTGCGGGATCCCGGCCGATGAGAAGCGGCGCGACATGATCTCGCAGGTACGACGCCACCGCGAGTTCCCTGCCGTTCAAGGTCGCGTCGCCGTAGCCGACGACTCCGTCTGCGGTGGTCACTTTCAGCGTGACGTAGTTGCGCGTGGGGCTGCAGACGATGACGTCCGCAGCGACGATCGTGTCGGTCACGAGTGCTCTGCCTTCTCCGTGAAGTTCTCCCCGGCAACGACATCGGTCAGCGGTTCGCGCGCGGCGAGTCGACCGATGTTGGCGGTGATGTCGTCGACCCGGCCCTCGAAGGTTTCGCGTGTGATGCCGGACGAATGAGGTGTCATCAGGATGTTGGGCAGTGTGTGGAACGGATGCCGCGAAGGAGCACCGATGCCGTCGGCCGACGGGTAGTCGTACCAGACGTCGATGGCGGCGCTGCCGAGCGATCCGGCGGACAGCGCGTCGAACAGTGCATCCTGCTGCACGAGGGGGCCGCGCCCGACGTTGATCAGCACGCCGTCCGGTCCGAGAGCTGCGAGTTCGGTGTCGCCGATCATGCCGGTGGTGCGCTCGTTCAGTGGTGCGGACACCACGACGACATCTGCTTCGGTCATCAGGTCGGACAGACGATCGGTCGATGCGGCCCAGGCCAATCCGTTCTCGGCAGCGTTCACCGATCCGCTTCCTGTGACCGCGATGCCCCGGCAACCGAAGGCCCGCAGCAACTGCCACGACTGCGCACCGATATGACCGAAGCCCACGAATCCCACCGTTGCCGAACCCAGCGAAGTCGACTGCCGAAGCGTGCGGTCGTACACCGGTGACGCCCACCGATCCTCCCGCATGAGGCGGTCCTGGCCGAGAAACCCGCGCCGGAGCACGACGGCGGTGGCTACGACGTATTCGGCGATCGAGCGTTCGTGGTGAAAAGTGTTGGCCACCAATGTCCGAGCGCTCAGGTCGTCGAAGGAAACGCCGTCCGTGCCTGCCCCCGCAACGTGCACCAGCTGCAGATCGGGTGCCGCCTCCGCCAGAACGGCCGGGAACTTTCCGCCGACATACACGGTCGCATCGGCGATGTCCGCGACGAGTGCATCGACGTCGAACTTCTCGTGCCACGACAGCTCGATATCGGAGGCGACTCGGCTCTCGAAGCGGCCACGATGCGGTAGGAGGTTGGAATCTGCGATGACGACCTTCATTTCGAGTCGTCCTTTCCTGGTGCGAGAGTGCGAATCCGAGCGGGCCCCGATGAGCCGCGGACCACGAGTTGGGTAGGGAGGTGGATGGTTCTGGGCGACGACTCCGGTTCGGCTGCCCGCTGGAACACCAGATCGGAGGACACCAGACCTGCACGGCCCATCGGAACGTTGATACTCGTCAGAGCGGGATGCGCGAGTTCGGCCAGGGGCGAATCGTCGATGCCGATGACGCTGAGGTGTTCCGGTACTGCCAGGCCCATCGACCGGACCCCGTTCATGACGCCGATGGCCATGGGGTCGTTGTGGGTCATGACGGCGGTCGCACCCGTGGCGACGACGCTGGCAGCCGCAGCATGGCCGCCGGCCAAGGTCTCCTGCTGCCACCCCAGTACATCGAGCACGATTCCTCGTGCTGCGCAGAACTGTTCGACGGCGTCGACGCGTCGCTCGTTGGACCACGATTGCGGTGATCCCTGGACGTACGCGAGATGCGTGTGACCGAGAGCTGCCAGGTAATCGACGGCCTGCCGGATACCGTCCTCGGAATCGGCCACGACACAATCGCATTCGCTGGAGGATCGGTTGACCAGCACCAGCGGTGTGTCGCCCGCCAGCTGCACGATGTCCTCGGCCGGTAGTCGTGGAGCACAGACGATCAGAGCGTCGACTCGGCCCTGCAGGTCACCGATCACTTCACGCTCACGGTCTGCGCTTCCGTCGGTGTCGGTGAGGACGATGGTCTGTCTGCGATGCCAGCCCTGCGCTTGCGCGGACTTGACGAAGCTGGCGAAGACGGTGTGGCCGATGTCGGGTACCACGACTGCGACCGTCGTCGCCGAGACGCGGGTGTCGGAGGAGCGCCCCGAGGCCGCGACATAGCCGATCTGGTCGGCGACGGCGATGATCCGAGCCAACGTGTCCGCCCCGATTCGATCCGGGTTGCTGAAGGCGCGCGATGCCGTCGACAGCGACACACCTGCTCGTTGTGCGACCTGCGTGAGCGTGGGTGCCACGGTTCACCTCCTGGGATCTTTGTGATGCCGAGCACAACGATGGCAGAAGTTGCGCAATATTGTCAACGCCTTGCGCAACAGAGGCCCGGGCGTACTGGGTCCGCGGTTTGACACACTCGACTTCGACCACGTCCGCACAGAGGGAGACTCACCTTGCGCACCTTTACGCACCCCCAGACCGGCACAACCGTGTCGAGCATCGTCCTCGGGTTCATGCGCATCCTCGACCTGGACGACGACAGGATTCGCAGGTTGGTCGACACCGCCCTGGACGTGGGAGTGACCGTCTTCGATCACGCCGACATCTACGGCGGCAGACCCCACGGGTGCGAGGAGCGCTTCGGACAAGCGGTGACACTCACTCCGTCGCAGCGTGAGCGCGTCAGCATTCAGAGCAAGGTCGGCATTCGCGACGGCTATTTCGACTTCTCGGAAGACCACATCGTGTCGACCGTCGAGGGTTCGCTCTCGGCTCTCGGCGTCGATCATCTCGACACCCTGCTGCTGCATCGACCGGACAGCCTGGTCGAGCCCGACGAGGTCGCGGCGGCATTCGACACACTGCACACGTCGGGCAAGGTGCTCGGTTTCGGCGTCTCGAATCACACTCCCGGTCAGATCGAATTGCTCGAAACGGCAGTCACACAACCACTTCTGTTCGATCAAGTGCAGTTGAGCGTCGTCCATTCGCCGCTGATCGCTGCGGGCCTGACCGCCAACATCGGCGCGCTGGACCAGTCGGTGAATCGTGACAACGGGTTGCTCGACTACGCGAGGGCACGCGGCATCACCGTGCAAGCGTGGTCGCCACTGCAGAGCGGGACCTCGTCGGGTGTGTTCGTCGGAGATCGCGAGAATCACCCTGCCCTCAACGATGCGCTCGACGACATTGCCGGCCGATACGACACGACACCGTCCGCGATAGCGGTCGCGTGGATAACACGCCACCCGGCCGACATTCAGGTGGTCCTGGGGACCACCACGCCGGATCGGATAGTAGAGGCCGCTACGGGGTCGGACATCCGCCTGACCAGGGCGGAATGGTACGGCCTGTTCCGCGCAGCGGGTCACACATTGCCCTGATGCCGGGCATCGAACTGCGTTACCTTGCCGTTACCAAGTAGCGACGAATCCGTGATGTTGCAGGCTCGGTTCGGTGATGTTGCGCTGTCAGGATTACGGGACAGCGTGCACCGGAACCTGCAGCCCTCGGGTTCCACACCGAGCACGCCGGTTCGATAGGCCACCCGAACTGAGAGGTTCGCACCGTGACTGTTTCCGATTTCACCGATGTTCGCTCCACCGCCCCCGCTCGACGCCACTCGATCGGTATCGAGTCCTACTCCCCCGATCTGACCGTTGTTCGCGCCGTCGGCGAGCTGGACATGAGTGCACGAGCAGATTTGGTGAACGCCCTCGACGGTGCCCTACGAGGCAATGCAGTTGTGCTGCTGGACTTGTCGGCGGTGGACTTCATGTACTCGGGTGCCGCGAGCGTGATCGTCGATGCTGTCGAACGTTCCGACGGACGCGTCGAGGTCTTCGCTCCTACCCGGCCGGCGCGCCGGGTGCTCGATGCGGTGGGTGCGAGCTCCATTGGGGAAGATCCCTCCGCGCGCTGATTCGCAAGGTTTGCGTGCCGGTACAACCGGCAAACCTCGTGTGGACAGCGACTCCAGTCGGTAACGACCGTGAATCGTCTCGAGAACTGGGGCGGCTTTGGTTTTGCCGCAACGGGTCCTCTTCACACGAGGCAAGGATCGACAATGTCCGACCAGTTCACCAAGAGCGACCCCACCACTGCTTTCTCCATGCCCGATCGGGACGACCAGCCCGAGCTCGAGCATCCGGGATTGACTCGCGACATGGTCACCGCACCGGATCACGGCGAGAAGTCGTACCGGGGTTCGGATCGGTTGCACGGCCGAAAAGCGTTGATCACCGGTGGTGATTCCGGGATCGGACGAGCGGTGGCGCTGGCATTCGCGCGAGAAGGTGCCGATGTCGTCATTGCTCATCTCGAATCCGAGGGCCCCGATGCCCAAGCGACCGTCGACCTGATCGAAGCCGCTGGACGGTCGGGCCGAGCGATCGCCTGCGACCTCACCGACGAAACGCAGTGCACCAAGTTGGTCGACACTGCCGTGGAGGTTCTCGGAGGCCTCGACATCGTCGTCAACAACGCCGCGTTATAGATGGCCCAGATGGGCGGCATCGCCGATATCACCACCGACCAGTTCGACCGTGTGCTCAAGACCAACTTGTATGCCTTGTTCTGGATTTCGAAGCACGCCGCCGCCGTCATGGGTGCGGGCTCCACCATCATCAACACCACCTCGATTCAGGCATCGAATCCGTCACCGGAGTTGCTGGACTACGCCACCACCAAGGCAGGCATCGTCGCATTCACCAAGGGCCTGGCCGGCGACCTCGCCGGCCAGGGCATTCGAGTCAATGCCGTTGCGCCCGGACCTATTTGGACTCCCCTGATTCCTGCGACCATGCCTGCCGAGAAGTACGGCGAGTTCGGCGAGACGGTTCCGTTGGGCCGCCCGGGCCAGCCCGCGGAATTGGCTCCGGCCTACGTTTTCCTGGCCTCGAACGAGTCCAGCTACATCACAGGCGAGACCATTGCGGTCACCGGGGGCACCCCGTTCAACTGATCTCGGGGTCTTCGGACTTCGGTGCCCGCCACGCCAACAGCACCCCGTCTCCTTCGGGTCGCCGCCATGGCAGGAAGAGCGCCACAGCGATCGCGCATGCCATGGCGGCCCCGACGGTGACGAACGACGCGAGCTGAAATCCCTCCAGAGACGCGGCTTTCATCGCATACACGAGCTCCGCCTTCTGCGTCGCGAAGATCGGGTTGGTCGGCGCTTTGACGATTTCGATGACGCTGACGACGGTCTCCCGGGCAAAGGCCTTCTGGTAGGGCTCCATGATTGCATCGGGAATGGCGTCGATTCGGGGGCCCACTTTCGTGGTGTAGATCGACGCGACGATCGAGCCCAGCACCGCGACGCCGAGTGTTCCACCCACCTCACGGGTGGTGTCGTTCACCGCCGAGCCCGCACCTGCTTCGTCGAGCGTCACCGACGACATGATGGATTCGGTGGCCGGGCCTTGCACGATCGCCAACCCGAGGCCCATCAAGATCATCGAGACGACGACCGGTCCCAGGTACGGCGTTTCGACCTCGACCTGGCCCGCAATGAACATGCCGATGCTCATCACGACGAGTCCGAAGACGATGACGGCTGTCGTTCCTATTCGCTGCCCGATCAGTGTGGCCATTGGTGCTCCGACCGCGATGGATACTGCGAACGGCAGTGAATGAACGCCGAACTGCAACGGCGTCAGTTCCATGACACCCTGAAAATACTGGGTGATCATGAACAGGAAGCCGAACATACTGAAGTACCCCACAGCAATGGCCAAGGCGGGCAGCGAGAATCGTCTGATTCGGAACAGATTCAGGTCCAGTACCGGAGACGGTGTTCGCAACTCCCACCACACGAACGCAGCAAGCGCGACGCATCCGGCGATGTAGCCTCCGATGCTCGCCGGTGACAACCAACCGTTGTGCGGCGCTTCGATGATCGCCCACACCACGACCGTGATGCCCGTCAACGACAGCACGATTCCGACAGGGTCGTACTTGCCCACATGTTCGGCTCTCGACTCCGGAACGCAGGCCAGTGCGGCCAACAGAACGAGCAGGGCAACCGGAACATTGATCCAGAACACCGAATGCCACGAGAAGTGCTCGAGCAGAAAGCCGCCCGCTGTCGGACCGATGGCGATGGCGAAACCTGCCATCGCCGTCCACGCTGCGATGGCCAGCGCTCGCTCTTTGGCGTCGGTGAAGATATTGATGATGAGAGCCAACGTGGCCGGAAAGACCGCCGCCGCACAGACTCCCATCGCGGCGCGGGCGGCAACGACCTGCCCGAGGTCGGCGGCGACCGCGCCGCCCACCGACATCAGCGCAATGCCCGCCAGGCCGATGATCATCACCTTCTTGCGCCCGTATCGGTCTCCGAGGTGGCCGAAAGCAAGCAGCAATCCCGCGAACGTCAGCGTGTAGGCGTCGACCACCCACTGCAAGCCGCTGATGTCGGCGCGTAGCTGTAGCCCCATCGACGGCAGGGCGACGTTGACGACGGTGTTGTCCAATACGACGAGCAGCTCCGCAGCGCAGATCACGAGTAGAGCCAGATATCGGCCGCGAAGCTTCGTACCCTCTACGCGGTGTCGAGAAGTGGTGAGTGACGGCATGAGATCCCCTCCGGCTATGACGGTCGACATAGTTCCTGAAGGGAAAGTAGCTGTAACTCTGCGTTATAGCAATAGGTGCTATCGGGAACTCTGCCCACCCGCTGCGTCCAGGACCGCGTCGAGCAGAGCCAACAACTCTCCCTCGGTCCGATCCAGCGCGGTGGTCGATCGCTGCGCTTTCGCCACGATCAGCGCACCCTCGATCGCCGATATGGAGAACGTCGCGAGCGCCTGCGCCCGCTCTCTCGTCAACCCGTGCTGCCAGAGCGATGCGGCGATCGTGTCTTCCCACGACGAGAACGACTCACCAGCCGCGGTGACGGCACCGGGGGCATTCGCCCCCTCGAGTGCGGCAGGAGCAATGGGGCAACCGGACACGAAATCGGTGCTCGACAGTTCACTGCGAAAGCCCTCGATGATCGCGCGCACCGTCGCCGCCGGCCCGGCCTGGGCCAACCCCTCGGAGATCATGGCCCCCATCACCGCGCCGGCCGTTCGCGTGGCCTCCTCGACCAGTTGAGGCTTGCCCCGTGGAAAGTGGTGATAGATCGAGCCTCTCGGCGCACCTGCGTGCTCGATGACGTCGGCCAACGAAGTCGCTTCGACTCCGCGCTGCCGAAACAACTGCGCGGCACTGCGCAGCATGTCCTCACGAGCACTGCTTCGATTCGCCATCCATCACCTTTCCGAACACGATCATTGGCGTGACACCGAGTTACATCTACAGTCGCGTGTGACTATGACGGCAATCATATCCCGTCACGCTATCGCTGAACCGGAGTCACGCCATGCCCACCGAGACCGACGTCGTCGAACTGAGCACCCCGCTCCCACTCCCCTGCGGGCAGACCCTTCCGAACCGCGTGATGAAAGCGGCCTTGAGCGAGGGCTTGGGGACTGCCGAGCACGCACCCGACACCCGGCTCGAAACGCTGTACCGCCGTTGGGGCGCGGGTGGCTACGGACTGGTAGTGACCGGCAACGTGATGGTCGACCGATCTCACCTGGGCGAACCCGGCAACGTCGTCATCGAAGACGACCGCGACCACGATGCGCTGGCGCGCTGGGCGAAATCGACCTCCGACGGTGGCGTCCCCATCTGGGTACAACTCAATCACCCTGGCAAGCAGGCCAATCCGATCGTCACCCGTGCCACGCCCGTCGCCCCGTCTGCCATCGCGTCCGGCGTACCCGGGCTACCGACACCGCGTGCGTTGAGCGAGAACGAGATTCGAGACATCATCGACAGGTTCGCCCTGGCCGCGTCGGTAGCGGAGGCGGCCGGCTTCGATGGAGTGCAACTCCACGGTGCCCACGGATACCTGGTGTCTCAGTTTCTCTCACCCCTGTCGAACCGACGCGAGGACGCGTGGGGCGGAGACCTCGACGGCAGGATGCGATTCGTTCTTCACGTCGTGCGCGCCATCAGAGCGGCCGTGTCCCCCGGCTTTGCAGTGGGAATCAAACTGAACTCTGCAGACTTCCAGCGCGGCGGATTCAGCGAAGAGGAATCTCGCATCACCGTCGAGCATCTCGTCGAGGAAGCGATCGATCTGATCGAAATCAGTGGCGGCAGCTACGAATCACCCGCGATGATGGGCACCTCCAGCACTCGCGATCGCGAAGCCTACTTCTTGGAATACGCCCACACGGTGCGCGACGCAGCCGGGAGCGTTCCACTTGCAGTGACCGGCGGCTTCCGCACCCGCTCGGTGATGAGTGCGGCCGTACGATCGGGAGAGTGCGACGTCGTCGGTCTCGGTCGCCCGACTGCTCTCGCCCCGGCAGTAGCCCGTTCACTGGTCGACGGCTCACTGGATCGGGTCGAGACTCCGCTCGTCTCCCTGCGAGTTCCGTCGAAAGCTGGTGCTTTCAAACAGATCAACGGCGCTCTGGACTTGCAGTGGCACACCGACCAACTGCAGCTCATCGGCGACGGAAAGCAACCCGATTCGGGACGCCCCGCCTGGCGAACGGCGATTGCAATGGTGCAGCGCAACGGCTGGGACGCGTTTCGTAGTCGGCGCGCCGGGGGCACCACGACAGCGTCCGCCGCAGCTGCGAAGTTCCGCCGGGAGCGGTGGATCGGAAAGCACGTCGCCAACCCGCTCGTGAACGGGCTGGCATCCGTCGGAGTCAGAACATCGCTGGTCACCGATATCGAGACCGTGGGCCGTCGATCCGGTCTGCGCCGACAGGTACCGGTCTCTGCGTCGTTCGACCGGGCGGGAGCGTGGGTGATCTCCCAGCACGGAACCAGATCCGGTTGGGGAGCCAACATCGGCGACGAGCCGCGTATCAGGATTCGCGTCGGCGATCGCTGGCGAGCGGGCACAGCTACGTTCGTGCCCGAGGACGACGTCAGTGCGCGAGCGCGTTCCTTTTCCGCGAACCCACTGTTCGGGCGGCTCATCGGCGCAGGTTTTCGCGCCCTCCAGACCGACCCGATATCTGTTCGGATCGATTTCACCGATTGACAGGATGAGTGCTCGACGGTGGATCGTCGCACGACGCATAATGACCCGATGGCACCGATACCCACGGGCACGCTGCGCGAGACCGAGACCGGCTACGCCCTCGAGCTGAGCCGAACCGTCGCCGCGTCACGAGAGGATGTGTGGGCCAGCCTCACCGAATCCTCTCGGACCGCGTTGTGGTTCGGGCCCTGGGAACGGGTGACGGACGACAGCATCCGCGTCACCATGATCTTCGAGGACGGCGAACCCGTCGCCGACATGGCGATCGACGCCTGCGAGCCGCCCCAACGACTGGCCGTCCGTATGTCAGACGAGGGCGGCTGGCCGCTCGAGGTCAGGCTCACCGAGAAGGGCCGCGACACACTCGTCGTGCTGACCCACGGCCTCGACAGCACGGACGGCATCGGCGACATAGGTCCGGGCTGGGAGTACTACCTGGACATGCTGATCGCATCCAGGGACGCCGCACCGCTGCCGAGCTTCGACGACTACTACCCCGCACAGCAGGAGTACTACTCGTCTCTGCGGCCGGAATGACGTCAGTGATTGCGTAGCGCCTCGATCAGCTCTTTCTTGTTCAGCTTGGAGTAGCCCTCCAGGCCGATCTCTTTGGCTCGATCGGTCAGTTCGTCGACGGTCCAGTCCTCGTACGATCCGGACTCGCCGCCCTTCTTGCCTACGTTCTTCCTGCCCTCGTTGGCCGCGGCATTCGAGATGCGCGCCGACTTCTCCTTCGAGTTTCCTTCGTCACGGAGCTTTTCGTACAGATCCTGGTCCTTGAGCTGGGGCTGGTCATCGTTGGTGGGCATGCTGGTCCTCCGTTCGATCGTTTGTACTGATACAACTACCCGGTGCTCCCGCCGGCAAACACACGTGCCTTCTGTCGCTGTGGGGTAGAACAACGAAAGCTGGGTACCTTCGGGACATGCCATACCTGGATCGTGTCGCGGACGTGTTCGTATTGAATCTCGGCACTCGCGACGTCGAGGACACCGAGAACCGGATGGGGCCGGATTGGGTGGCCGAGGTCAACGCTCTGCTCGACGAGGTGGAAGCCAGTAGTGGCCCGACTGCACTGGTCACGACGGCCACCGGCAAGTACTTCTCCACCGGAGTCGACTTGTCCTGGGGTGCCGAGAACCTGGACCAGATCAACCGGTTCATCGGAACGGTGCAGGAACTGCTGGTGCGGTTCTTGACCCTCCCGATGCAGACGGTGGCGGCCATGCAGGGGCACACCTACGGGGGTGCCGCATTTTTCGTCATGGCACACGACTACCGCGTCATGCGCTCCGATCGCGGCTTCCTGTGCTTTCCTGGCGTCAACATCGGTGCCACCTACAGCCCGGGAACAGTCGACATGGTCCGAGCCAAGCTCGCCCCGCACACGTTCCACGAAGCACTGACCACGGGCCGACGCTACGGCGGAGTGGACGCAGCCGCCCTCGGCTTGGTGGACGCAGTGTCCACCGAGGATCGGCTGCGTGACGACGCACTCTCGCGGGCAACGGATTTGATCGGAACCCGCGGCCCCGTCCTCGGCGAAATCAAGCGCACGATGTATGCGAGCGAGATACGTTCGCTGTCCACTCCGGTCGCCGGTGTGGACGAAATGGAATGGGCCGCAAACTGATTCTCGCTCGCTGCCGCTTACGCGTCGGCGACCAGCGGAGCGACCTCGGTACCGAGTAGCTCGATGCCGCGCAACAGATCACCGTGGGCGAGACGCGGATTGGTCATCTGCAGCGACAGTCGATCCACACCGCCGAGTTGCTCGCTCACCCGAACGATCTTGTCGGCCACGGTTTTCGGGTCTCCCATGAAGAACGCACCGTTGGGTCCCGACGTGGCGTCGAACTGCTGTCGGCTCGGTCGAGCGAACCCGCGCTCGCGAGAGATCTTGGTGAACATCTCGTTCCAGCCCGGGTAGATGGTGTCGGCTGCCGCCTCGGTGGTGTCGGCGACGAATCCGAACACGTGCAATCCGACTTTCAGCTTCTCCGGCGAGTGACCCGCTTGCGCGCCCGCGCGCCGATACAGGTCGACGAGCGGCGCGAACTGGCGCGGCTCTCCGCCGATGATGGCAATCATCAGGGGTAGGCCCAAAAGCCCTGCACGAGCGAATGATTCGGGGGTGCCGCCGACACCGACCCAGATGGGTAGCGGATCTTGCAGCGGACGAGGATAGATCCCCTGACGGTTCAGCGCCGGCCGGTGCCGGCCGGACCACGTGATCTCCTCGTTGTCGCGAATCTGCAGCAGGAGATCCAGCTTCTCGGCGAACAAGGAATCGTAATCGGCCAAGTCGAGTCCGAACAGTGGGAAAGACTCGGTGAACGAGCCTCGGCCGACCACCAAATCGATCCGGCCCTTCGAGATCAGGTCGAGAGTGGCGAACTCCTGGAACACTCGCACCGGATCGTCGGCACTGAGTACCTTGACCGCGCTGCCGAGCCGGATGTTCTCGGTGCGCGCGGCTGCTGCGGCCAGAATGATCGACGGAGCGGAGTCGTAGTACTCGCTGCGATGGTGCTCACCGATGCCGAACGAGTAAAGACCGACCTGATCCGCGAGGGCGATCTCCTCGAGTAGGTGCCCCATCCTCTCCTCCGGCGCGATGACGCGGCCGTCGGTCGGATCGGTCACGGAAGAGACGAAGCTGTCTACGCCCAGGTGCATTGGGTACCTCTCGATTCGGGATGACGAACCCATCAGCGTCGATGAAGGTTCAATTATTCCAGTGGACGGTGGGCAGAAAACTACTACTCTCCCCAACGCTTCGCCTCATCCGCAGCGAAGTACATCCGATTACTTGCACCGAAGCCGACCGACGCAACGCGTCACGCATGAGCTGTTATCGTGCGTGGGCGTTGGTTTTCGATGGCCGTGCTGGTCATCGGATCGTAAGAGGGAATCCGGTGAAAATCCGGAACTGCCCCGCAGCGGTGAGTGGAAACGACCGCGGTCATCGAGCACTGGGATTCGTCCCGGGAAGCGACCGCCAGTAGGAATCGTCCGAGCACGTGGTCGGACGGCGCGTCCGCGAGTCCGAAGACCTGCCACCGCGGCTGCGCCGCCGGCGTGGTCGCCTGTCGATCCCGAGGGACACGGTCGACGAGGTCGTCGTTCGCGCTGCGCGGATTGGCCTCGGATACCGTGCTTTTCGCAGGTCGCCAGGTCAGGGATCAGCGGAGAAAGTTGCGCATGCAGTCCAGATCGGTCCTGCCCCTCACTGTGCTCGCCGCCGCGATCTGGGCAGTGTCAGCCCTGTCGGCACTGATGTTCGGGGCCGCGCACATCCCGGCAACCGACGCGATGGGCTATCTGTGGGCCCAGCTGTCCGGCGGCACGATCACCGTCGGTGACGTTCCCGACTACCGCATCGTCGTCGATTCTCGGCTGCCGCGGGTGTTGCTGGCGACGCTCATCGGAGCAGGTCTCGCAGTGGTCGGACTGGTGGTGCAGGCGATGGTGCGCAACGCGCTCGCAGACCCCTACGTTCTCGGAATCTCGTCGGGTGCATCGGTAGGCGCGACGTCGGTGGTCCTGTTCGGCACGTTCGGCGCCCTCGGCATCTACGCCCTCTCGAGTGCAGCGTTCCTCGGCGCACTCGCCGCAACCGCCCTGGTGTATCTGATGGCACGCTCCCCGGTAGGGCTGGTGCCACTGCGCCTGGTCCTGACAGGTACCGCGTTGGGATACGGGTTCTCTGCAATGACGACCGTGCTGATCTTCCTGGCACCTCAGGGCGACGGCGCTCGCAGCGTGATGTTCTGGTTGCTCGGCAGCCTCGCCGGTGCTACCTGGGCCAGCGTCCCGCTGGCCGCCACAGTCACCGTGGCCGGAGTAGCCGCGACCGCTCTGACGGCCCGCAGACTCAACGCGCTGTCGATGGGAGACGAAGTCAGCGCGGCACTGGGCTTGAACGCAGCACGGCTACGGCTGACTCTCTTCGTGACATCCGCGGCGATGACAGGGTGCTACGTATCCATCTGTGGCGCAGTGGGATTCGTCGGTCTGGTCGTCCCTCACTTAGCACGGTTACTGGTCGGGGCCGACCACAGCAGGCTTGTCGTGATCACCCCGGTCCTGGGTGCGGCTTTCCTCGTCACCGCGGATCTGGTGTCCCGAACGGTTCTACCGCCGCAAGAGCTCCCCCTGGGGGCGATCACCGCGGCAGTCGGAGTTCCGGCGTTCGTACTGCTGATGCGTCGCCGCGGCGCGATGATCGGCGACCGTTGATGCGCGTCGACTACGACGACGTCGCAGTCGATATCGACGGCACCCGCATCATCGACGACATCACCATGAGCCTGGACGCCGGCAGCATCGTCGGCATCGTCGGCGCGAACGGGAGCGGCAAGTCGACACTGCTGCGGTGTCTGTATCGAGCGACCGAGCCCTCGACCGGACGTATCGAGGTAGGTGGCCGCGACATCACCGCAATCACCATGCGAGAGAACGCACGTCAGGTCGCAGCACTCACCCAGGACTCCTCGATGCACTTCGACTTCACCGCGCGCGAGGTCGTCGCCACCGGACGTCTTCCACACAACTCCACGTTCGGACGCAACCGCACCCAAGACGACGACGCGTGCGCTCGTGCCTCGACCGTCGCCGACGTGGAACATCTGTTGGACCGATCGTTCCTGTCATTGTCCGGAGGCGAACGCCAACGTGTTCTGATCGCACGGGCTTTCGCCCAGCAACCGAACGTGCTCGTGCTCGACGAACCCACCAATCACCTCGATATACGACACCAATACGCAGTGCTGAGCGCCGCTGCGAGCCTGCAGATCACCGTGATCGCCGCGCTTCACGATCTGAACATCGCCGCCCAATTCTGCGACCGCTTGGTCGTACTTCACGCCGGCCGCATCGTCTGTGCGGGTTCACCCGACGAAGTCGTGACCGAGAAGGTGCTCTCGACCTGGTTCGGGATCGGCGGACACATCGTCACCCACCCACGCCTGGGAGTTCCCCAGGTTCTCTTCGACGACAAGGACACTCGATGACCCACCTCTTTTGCCGGCCCCGCACGATCGCCATTGCCGCGACCGCCGTTGCAGCACTGGTCAGTTCGTGCGGAGCCCAGGTCGACACAGCCACCGAGCAGGGTGGCGATCAGGTGACGGTCACCAACTGCGGCGAGCCGCTGACCGTGACCGGTACCCCACAGCGGGTACTGACCAACGACACCGGCATCACCGAGATGATGTTCGCCCTCGGCCTCGCCGACCGCCTCGTCGGATACACCAGCTACCCGGGCAAGGAGCGAGACATCGACTCCTCGCCGTGGAGGAGCGGCTTCGACGCGGCACCTGAACTGGCCGACGCCTTCACCCGTGAGGTGATTCAGTCCGCGAACCCGGACTTCGTCTTCGCCGGCTGGAATTACGGCTACAAAGAGTCGACCGGCGTGACTCCCGATTGGATTCGCAGCATAGGCGCAGTTCCCTACCAACTCACCGAAGCATGCCGGCAACCCGGCAGTACTGCACGCGGAGTCATGGAACCCCTCGACGCGCTGTACACCGACCTACGAAACCTCGGCGACCTCTTCGGAGTTCGGGCCCGGGCCGACCGACTGGTCACCGATTACGAGAACCAGATCGGTTCAGCGAACGCCGGCGCCCCTGACGACCGCGACCCGGCACGGGTGTTCCTGTTCGACAGCGCCGATCCCGAGCCCTTCACCTCCGGCCGCACCGCAGCTCCGTCGCAGATCATCCGAGAAGCCGGTGGCAGCAACATCTTCGACGACCTCGACGATTCCTGGACCACCGCATCCTGGGAAGCCGCAGCCCAACGCGACCCCGAGTTCATCGTCATCGTCGATTACGGTGCCGGACCGTCGAATTCGGTGGACGCCAAGATTGCACAACTACGCGCACAACCCCTGATGTCCGGCACCACCGCTGTACGTGAGAACAACATCATTGCCCTCCCCTACGCAGCGCTCGTCGAAGGACCACGCAACCCCGCCGCCGTCACCACGGTGGCGGACTTCCTCCGATCCAAGGGCCGCTGACCGTCCACAAGAACGGTGCAGCGACACCTCGGTGGTTGCGGCTTCCGAGGCTCGAATCCAGTGCAGGCGCTCAGTCTTCGATCGTCACGATCGGAGAAGCCTGCTGCACGGTAAACGAGTTCCACGGCAAAGTCGCGAGGACGTCGGACAGCCCGGGATAGTCAAAGACCCACGCTGTTGTCGGATCGACGTCTTCGGTACCGCACGATGCGAGCGCGACGTAGGTGCCGGCCGGGATATCGGTGACGTGTTGGGTGCTGATTCCGATCTGGCCCCCGTCGTCGGTCGAATACAGCGACTGGCCGTTGCCGACGACTTCCCACACCGGCGGCAGCACTCCGCCCGGTGCGGGAGCCAACGATGTGCCGCAGGCCAGGTCGCTACCGGAGTTGTTGGTGATCGTGTTGGTCACCGTCGATCCGTCGACCTTGAACGCATACGTCACGTCTGTCGATTGCGCCGCTGATGCCGTCGCTGGAAACGCCGCTAGTGCTGGCGCACAAAGTAGCGCTCCGATCAGAATCTGACTGGTCGATCGCATGGCAATCCCCCTGGTTCGCGTGAACTATGTCCGAGTTGCCAGTCTGCATCAAAAAATACCGATCAGCATCTTTCGACCGAATGCAGCCCAACGGGGTGAGAAACAGGGTCGAGAACCGTTGTGTCGGTGTAAGTTTGCAGACCCCTACCAGCCGTCGCTTAACGCTTCGCTTCGGCGCGCTTCTTGATGTACGCATTCCGAACGCACAGGACGCGCCGGAGATACAACTTGCCTGGAATATCCAGGACCGCAGCGCCGAGTCGTCCGCCACGGAATTCGACCGACATGATGTCGACCATCTGCGTCTGACCCCGGCGTGCGAGAAAGAAGTGCTCGTGGCGCATCGAGGCAAAGGGTCCGGTGACCTGCTCGTCCACGAAATATCTCGCGGGCTCGTACTCGGTGATGCAGCTGGTCAAGGTGAACCACACACCGAGATGCCTGGAGCGGATGTCGATTTCATCGCCCAAACGAAGAGCACTCCGCTTCGAATCGACTCGCACGCTCTCTCCGTACGCTCCCTGAGACTCGGCGTGAACGATTGCATCCGACTCCAGATCGAACACGTCAGCGGGGTTCGCCGCGATCGAAGTCGTGAGCCTGATGGTGAACGCCACGGGCACAGCTTTGCAGGTCGGTGGCAGGGTTGGCCGATGAGCTGATGGCACCGCTGTCGATCGGTGGCGAGGCCCTCACGTTCGCCAATCAGGTCGGCCACAGTAATTTCGCCCAGTGGGTCGACGGTGCTCGAACCGCTATGTTCGATGCGCTCCTGAAGGACGGGCCGGGTTTCGACGAACCTGACAGCCCCTGGCGAGATCGCATGCGTGAGGCTGGCTATGACCCCGACGGCGAGGGTCCGATGCCCGACGGCCTGTTTCACACGCCGGAGGTCTACATAGCAATGATCGTCAACCACACTGGAATCGATCTGACGCAAGAGCTGTTGCGCAGCGGACAGTTTCAGGTCGGCGACTCCCGCAAATAGTGGAGGGCTCAGCCGAGTACAGCCGGCTGTTGCGAGATGCCGAGGGATGAGCGACTCGAAGGGGCGTGGTGGCCGGCCGAGTTGCTGACTGTTTCTCCCTGCCGCTCGACTGGATCCGAGCACTCAGCGGCGGAAACGGTCGAGATGGGTTGACGACGCGGGCTACCGAACAAAAATGCCCGTTCACCAACTTCGGTGAACGGGCATTTCGCTGTGCGCCATCAGGGATTCGAACCCCGGACCCGCTGATTAAGAGTCAGCTGCTCTAACCAACTGAGCTAATGGCGCCGATCCGCACCGCGTGTTCTCTGCGGTGCGGGAGAAACATTAACAGCAGATGCGGCCAGATGTGAAATCGGCTGGTCAAGGCACCTGTTGCGTCAGTTGAAGATCCTGCGAACCACGAGAACTGCTACCACTGCGCCGACTCCGAGCAGAGTGAACTTCACGGCCGGCTCGTTGAGCTTGGCCACCACCGTCTGCTTGGTGTTGGCGACGATGTTCTTGGGGCTGGCACGGACGCTCAGCTCGTCCAGCGTGCTGGCCAGCTGATTGCGAGCGGCCTCGATCTCGCGCTCGATTCGGTCGGTGTCCTTGGCCACGTGTCCTCCAACTTGTCTGCAAATAGTCTTGGTCGTACTCGAGCCTAGAGCACGGCGGTATTTCGATACTCTCGTGCGGTGACCGAATACAGCAAGCTCGAGCCGGGCGACACCGCTCCGGCGTTCACCCTGCCCGATGCCGACGGCAACGATGTCTCGCTCGCCGATTACGCCGGCAAGAAGGTGATCGTGTACTTCTACCCCGCCGCAAGCACCCCGGGCTGCACCAAGCAGGCCTGCGACTTCCGCGACAGCCTCGCCGAGCTCAACGGCGAAGGCCTCGAGGTCGTCGGCATCTCCCCCGACAAGCCGGCCAAGCTCGCCAAGTTCCGCGACAAGGAGGAGCTGACATTCCCGCTGCTCTCCGACGAGGAGAAGACGACGTTGCAGGCGTGGGGTGCGTTCGGGGAGAAGAAGAACTACGGCAAGGTTTACGAGGGCGTCATTCGTTCGACGTTCCTGGTCGACGAGGAGGGCAAGATCGAGGTGGCTCAGTACAACGTTCGCGCCACCGGCCACGTCGCCAAGCTCCGCCGCGACCTAGCTGTCTGAACCGGCCAGCCGCTGCAGGAACAGCGCCTCGGCGACGGCCATCTTCTCGATTTCCGTCGGGTCCACGCTCTCTTTCGGGGCGTGGATCCGGCATCGGGGCTCTTCGACGCCCATGAGCACGATCTCGGCGTCCGGCAATGCCTCCGCCAACGCGTTGCACAATGGAATGGACCCGCCCTGCCCAGCCGTCCCCATGGGACGTCCGAATGCCTCTTCCAAGGCACCTGACAACGCCGCGTACCCCGGGCCGTCTGTTCTGGCCAGGAACGGCGAACCGATCGCCTCACGCTCGACGGTGACACGCGCATTCCACGGCGTACGTGCCTCCAGATGCGCCACCAACGCGTCCTGCGCCTGCTGCGGATCCATCCCTGGCGGAACTCGCAAATTGAGCCGTGCCGAGGCTCGAGGGGAGATTGCGGCGGCCGAGCCCACGACGGGCGGGCAGTCGATTCCGAGAACGGTCAGAGCCGGGCGCGCCCATACCGCGTCGGCCACGGTGCCCGAACCCGCAAGAGCGACTCCGTCGAGCACCCCGGCGTCGGATCTGAACTGCTCAGCGTCGTACGGCACCCCATCCCAGGTCCGCGTGCCATCGAGACCGTCGACCGTGGTGTCACCGTGCTCGTTACGCAGTGTGGCCAGCACCTGGATCAGCGCGCCGAGCGCATCGGGTGCCGGCCCCCCGTACATTCCCGAATGCACCTCTCCGGCAAGCGTTTCCACATGTACGACGACGTTGGCTATCCCACGCAGGGTAGTGGTGACCGTCGGCAGACCCACCGCAGTGTTGCCGGTGTCCCCGATCACCACGACATCGGCAGCGAACAACTCGGGCCGCTCGTCGACGAGTGCTTCGAGCCCGCCCGTGCCCATCTCTTCGGAACCCTCGCAGACGATGCGCACGCCGACGTCGAGCGACTCCCCCACCGCGCGCAGCGCCAGCAGATGCATCAAGATGTTGCCCTTGCAGTCGGCCGCGCCTCGGCCGTACCACCGACCGTCACGCTCGGTCAGCTCGAAAGGCTCACTGTCCCAGTAGCTTCTGTCGCCGGGAGGCTGGACGTCGTAGTGCGAGTACAACAGAACGGTCGGTGCCCCCGCCGGTGCCGGCCGGGAACCGACGACAGCCAGTGAGCCGTCGTTGGTCTCGATCAACTGCACGTCGGGAATTCCGGCATCGACGAACGCCCGCTGCACCCATTGCGCTGCACCGACGCATTCTTCCACCGGGAACTGCCGAGGATCGTGCACAGATCGGAACCGGACCAGTTCTGCCAGCTCCGATTTCGCACGAGGCATCGACTTCGCGATCGCGGATCGAATGTCGGCGGGGCGTACATCGGTCGGCATGGTTCCTCCAGACGAGAAATGACAGACGGGCTCTCGCCAGTCTGTCATTTGCTCGCACCTACCGAAGCGACACGTCAGCCTCCGGCCAATTCCTGCGCGATCCACTCACCTGTGTGCTGCCAGTGCCGATCCCAGGCTTCCTGCTCGAGTTGCTCCTGGGATTTACCCGGCTCGGGAACGACGGTGGGCACAGTCAATTGCGGCGGATCCACAGTCGCCGCAGCGGGCTTCGGGGTACCTGCAGGCGCAGCGCCCGGCGGCACCCAGGACGGCGGAGTCCCTTGCTGTGGAGTCCACTGCTGCGTCGTCCCAGTCGGCGGTGTGGTCGTCGGCTCGAGGGCTGAATCCGCCGTGGGCGGGAGCGTCTTCGGCAGGGCGTCGGCCGGAAGCCCAGGCGCAATCGGCGCAACTGTCGTCGGATCGACGTATCGCGTTGCGCCGGCCAAATCGGCACCGCCATTGCGTCGGTCGACGCTCTGCCCGGCGGTCGCATCCCCATTACTCGGCAGCGTGGCTGCAACGGCGACACCGGCCGAGGCCACCCCGGCGAGCAGCACCGCAGCAAAGATCAGTTTGCGGCCGCCGGTCGCTGAACTCGACCTGCCCGTTGCTGCCACCGGGGACGTGAGCACCACCGAAGGGACCGTCTCCGGCACTGCGGCTTCTTCCGCGTCGTCGGCCCTCTCCGTTTCCACGAGAGCGGCCTGATCCTCGACCAAAACCGACGCGAGCCAGGCCGCCCCGCAGGCGGCGACCCGATCAGCGGCACCCACCCGCACGACGGGCACCCCGAGACCGAGGGAGAGAATGTCGATCAAGTCCCGGTTGCTCGATCTGTCTTCGAACAGCGCCACCGCCTGTGGTTTCTTGCCGGATTCGTCGACCACTTCCCAGGCCAGCGGAATCGTGCTGCCGATTCGTTCGGGGGACATCGAGTCCAGGGCAGCATTCTTGGCGGGCGTGAGCGTGGCATCGGCTGCGTCGGCGAGAGAGATGGATACGCCGTGTTCGCCCATGTAATAGAGCAGCACCGTGCTCGCGTCGGCGAGGTCCTTCGTACGGGCCAACCAGGACAGGAACGACTGGGATGCCGAGACGAACACCGTCGACTCGTCGGTCACTGCCGTGGCGAGTTCGGCGCGCTCGGACTCGGACCGATGCACGACGGCGACGGCGTCGACCGACACGTCGAGCATTGCTGCCTCGGCACGCATATCCGAGATCGCGCGCGGTAGGACGGCGGTCACGTCGGGGTCGAGCGAGGTGGTGGAGTGCGCGAGCACCTCCCCCGAGGTCGGCTCGAGCAGGACCGTCTGCATCGAGCCGGATTCGATCGCTGTACCGATTGTTGCCACTGCAGTCTCCCTGTGCTCGGGGTGAGGCTCCCGACCATGAACGTCGTCCCACGGACACGAACGACGGCCACCCTGCACGGAAATTGATTCAATACCTATAACCATACCGGTTGCCCGTTTGGCTGGCCCATATTGAACTTGGGGATTGTCACAGCAAGACGGTCCGACAGCTGTCGACGCACACAGCGGTCCCCCACAAGAACGACCGAATCCGGAGTGGGCGATGCGACCCGCACGACAGAAGTGGATACCGTGCACCCGCGACGGATAGCCTGACCGGGTGGAATCCTCTGCTCGTGCCCAGTCCTCGCGCCGTCTCGACGCCGCGCTCGAGTCGACGGCGCAGACTCAGGAGCTGATGCCGAGGCGCCGTCCCACGCAGGAACGCAGCCAACGCAAATTCGACGCGTTGCTCCAGGCGTCGCGTGAACTGCTCAGCGACGTGGGCTTCGAGTCGTTCACGTGTGAAGAAGTCGCATCACGGGCAGAGCTGCCGATCGGCACGCTGTACCAGTTCTTCGCCAACAAGTACGTCATCGTCTGCGAACTCAATCGTCAGGACCTCGTGGGCGTCCAACAGGAATTGGCCGAGTTCGACGGCGAGGTCCCGTCCCTGGACTGGGTGCGGTTCCTGAACAATTTCGTCGACCACATGGCCGGCATGTGGATGACGGACCCGTCGCGCCGCGAGGTATGGCTCGCGATGCAGTCGACACCGTCCACCCGCGCCACCGGTGTCATTCACGAGCGCGAGTTCGCCGATCAGGTCTCACGCATGCTCGGACCGTTGACGCCGCGCACACCGCGGCATCGTCGCAATCTGATGGCCCAGGTGTTGGTGCACATCGTCTACTCGATGCTGAACTTCTCGGTGCAGGACGGCCAGAGCCACGAAGATGCCGTGGCCGAACTCAAGCGAATCATGATGGCGTATCTGCTCGTCGCAGAGAAGGAGAGCAGGCGCTCGGGTGGGTCGGTCACAACCGACGAAGCCTGACCCGCCCGCTTCACCCACACGAAAGGCCCGCCCGATCTCGTGGGCGGGTTCTAACGATCCCCGCAACACCCTCGATTTGAGGGAGTTGCGGGGATCGTGGCATGTGCTGGGTTGAAGGTGCGGTTTTTCGAGGCGTTGGACCGTGAGGACGGGAATGTCAGCGCGGAGTTACTCCTCCAGGATCGCCACCGCGGCGGCGATATCGCCGTCGTGCGTCAGCGACAGGTGAATCTTGACCGTCGGCAGAAACTCCTGTGCCATGCCGTGCAGCTTGATGGACGGTCGACCCCACGCATCGTTGACGACCTCGATCAACGGGTACGGATTGTCGCCGATCTGCGGCGGGCGTGCGAAACGTGATGTCGCCCAAGCTTTCAAGACTGCTTCCTTGGCTGCCCACCGTGCCGCGTAGTGCCGCGTCGGGTCGGAGCTCTTGGTCGCCGCGTGCCGACGTTCACCCGCGGTGAAGCTGTCGCGAATCATCGTCGTGCCGACCTTTTCCATCTGCTCGGCGAAGTCGGACACCGTCACCAGGTCGAAACCCACTCCCAGGATTGCCATCAGATGGCACCCGGCAGACCGGAGGAGTAGACGTCGTCCTCGCCGAGGCGAGCGGACTCGTTGAGCAACACGTTGGCCTCCAGTTCGCGTGACGCCTTGGCCGGCGTCCCGTCATGTCCCAGTCGTCGATCGTCGGGCCGCTCGTAGAGGGAGTCGCCACCCACCATCGCGGAGATCAGCCTGCGCTGACCGGCGATACGACGCTCGTTCGCCTTCGCGATGTACTCCGCACGCCGCTCGGCCGGAACGGCCTCGAGGAATGCTTGCGGGTGCACCAACGCGATGAGTCCGGACACGTGCCCGAAGCCGAGCGAGGTGAGCAGACCCGCCTTCAGCGGAACCGAGTCACCGAAGCGCAGCGGCTCGCGAGCCCACACCAAGTGCTCGAAACCGGTCATCTTGTCGTCGACGCAGTCGAGGCTGCGGTTCGGCGGGATGACGCCGTTGGCCAGCACCTGGCACAGGCCGATGAGCTGCCAGGCAGCCGCTCCGCCCTTCGAGTGCCCGGTGAGGGACTTCTGCGAGACGACGAACAGCGGAGCGCCGTCCGAGCGGCCGATGGCCTTGGCGAGGCGCGTGTGCAACTCGGCCTCGTTCGGGTCGTTGGCTGCGGTGGACGTGTCGTGCTTGGAGATCACGGCCACGTCGTCTGCGCTGACGCCGAGTGCGTTGAGCGAGAGCGCCAGTGCCGAATCTCTGCCGCCGCGACCGGCGCTGAGTGCGCCGAGTCCCGGAGCCGGGATCGACGTGTGCACTCCGTCGCCGTACGACTGTGCGTAGGCCACCACTCCGAGGACGGGCAGGCCCATCTCGAGTGCCAGATCGCCGCGAGCGAGCAGAATCGTTCCGCCGCCGTGCGATTCGACGAATCCTCCGCGCCTGCGGTCGTTTGCCCGGGAGAAGCGTCGATCGCTGATTCCCTTGGCGGACATCGCTGCCGAGTCCGCCGTGGCCGACATGTCGCCGAAGCCGATGATGCCTTCGGTGCTCAGGTCGTCGAATCCGCCGGCGACCACGAGCTGCGCCTTGCCCAGCTTGATCTTGTCGACGCCCTCCTCGACCGAGACGGCCGCGGTGGCGCAGGCGGCGACGGGGTGAACCATCGCGCCGTAGCTACCGATGTACGACTGAACCACGTGTGCAGCAACGACGTTCGGCAGAGCCTCCTGCAGGATGTCGTTCGCACGGGCATCGCCGAGCAGGGTGTCGATGTACAGCGAGCGCATGGACTCCATGCCGCCCATGCCGGTGCCCTGAGTGTTGGCGACCAGCGTCGGGTGCACCCAGCGCATCAGTTCCGACGGGTTGAAGCCCGAGGAGATGAAGGCGTCGACCGTGGTGACGATGTTCCACAGGGCAACACGATCTACCGAACTCGCCATGTCGGGCGAGATGCCCCACTTGGTGGGATCGAATCCGGTCGGAATCTGACCACCCACGGTACGGGTGAGCTTCATCTTGCGCGGAACGCGAATCTCGGTGCCCGCCTTGCGAGTGACCTGCCAGTCGCTCGAATCGGGAACCGGTGTGATCAGCGTGTGCTCGGGATCGGCAGCCGCGAACGACCGTGCGTCGATCTCGGTTCCGACGACGAACGTGAGGTCGTTGTCGAGGAAGATCGAGGTCATCAGCGGAGCGGTGTTACCGACCATTGCGCCGTCGTCGCCGTACGTGCGGATACCGCACTTCTCGACCACGATGTCGTGGTACTTGTCGGCGATGTCCTCCTCGGGAACGAGGTCACCGGACTCGATGTCGTACCAGCCCGGCTTGGGATCGTTCTCCCAGGCGATCAGGCCGGTGTTCCACGCGAGTTCGAGAACGCCTGCGGCAGAGAGCTGCTCGTCGACCTCCATCTCGAAGCGAGTACGCGCCGAACCGTAAGGTCCGAGCTCACCTGCACCGACGATGACGATCAGGTCCTTCGGATCGACATCGAGGGTCGGCCACGCCGGAGCGGTCGTAGGAGCGAGTCGCGGAGGTGCGGGCAGCGCGGCGATGACCGAACTGTCCACGGCCTCTTCGGTTTTCTCGGCCGCAGCAGCGGCCGCGTCGCGAGCAAGCTCGACGAGGTTGAGCTTGGTGTTGGCCAAGCCACCCGTCAGATCGGCGACGATGGGCTCCTGCGCGGCCCGACGACGTGCGTCGAAGGTGCACAGCCGCAGCAGCTCGGTCGCCATCTCCTCGGTCGACCAGGTACGGACACCTTCGGCTTCGACCGCCTCGACGATGGGATCGTTGCCGCCCATCAGGCCGGTTCCGCGAACCCACCCGATGTGAGCGTGCGCCATGGACACCCGCTCGGCCCAGTTCTTCTCCGAGCCCCACTTCGCGACGACTGCATCGAGTGCGGCCTTCGACTCACCGTAGGCACCGTCGCCACCGAACATTCCACGGTTCGGCGATCCGGGTAGCACCACGTGCAGATGAGTGTCGATGTCGTTGTCGTAGCCGACCTTCGACAGTCCGGTGATCAGACGCTCGACCGACCAGAGCAGCACGCGCATTTCCATCTCGGCGCGAGCTCCGGCGTCGGACATCTCGCCCATGACCCGGGGTGCGGCGAACGGGAACAGCATCGTCGGAGTGGCAGCTGCCTTGACCAACGTCTTTGCGCCACCGGCAGTGTCGATGTAGTCGCTGCCGATCCACTCGATGAGGGCATCGACGTCGGTGTACGACGCGATGTTGGCCGGAACCACCCACAGCGACGCTCCATTGCGAGCGTTGTCGCGGTACAGCGAGCGGTAGAAGCCCAGGCGCTCGTCGTCGAGCCTGGAGGTGGTGACGAAGACCGTCGCTCCCCCGGCCAACAACTGAGCGGTCACGGCCGCGGCGATGGATCCCTTGCTGCCGCCGGTGACGACTGCGACGTCGTCGGCCCACTGTCCCTTGTCCTCGGATGCGACCGCGATGTCTGCGATGCGTCCGAAGGTCTCGGCGAGCACGGCCTTGTTCTCGTAGTCGGCCTTGGCCTTCCACCACTGAGCCTGTGCTGCAACGGCATTGCCTGCACCGGCGAAGGACTCGACAGCGACATCACCTGCGGTACCGAGCCACAACCGAGCCAGATCCTCACGGGCAGTTGCCCACCGGTCGTCGATCAGCACGGCGCGCTTGGCGTCGAACGCGGGAGCGACCAGGCGAGGCCAGTCGGAGCCGAGCTCGGCCGAAACCAGCTCCACCAGAGCAGCATCGGGGTTCTCGGCCAGCAGCGCGTTGGGTGCGTCCGCCAGGCCGAGCTGTTCGAGCACCAACCGAGCTGCGGAGGCGAGAACGCCGTCGCGACCGGTGATGTGCTCGGTGAACTCGCCCAGAGCAGCAGCGTCGACGGTTCCGCCGGCCCCGCCACCTGCCTGAGGCATGGACACTGCGATTCCGCGACGAGCGGCAACCGAAGCAACCGCGGCGTCGATGACGTTGTCGACAGCAGTGCCGTCGGCGAGAGCGCCGTCGGCCAGGCCGCCGAGTGCACCGCCGCGGACCGACGCGCCGTCACGGGTACCGAGAGCGACCTCGGCAGTGACGTGATGCGCCCAGCCGTCGCCCAGTTCCCAGGTCTTCTTGACGCGATCGGCGATGGACGCCGGGCGTCGACCCGAGGGGCCGAAGACCTTGCGGAGATGGTCGTTGATCGAGTCGCTGAGCACCGGGCCGAACGGCTTGTAGGTACGAGCCAGCTTGTTCACCGTGCCCGAGAGCGCGCCCATGTCGGCATCGGCTGCGCCGTCGATGGCACCGAGCGAGAGCTCGGAACCGAGGTCGACGAGCAGCTGGTTACGACGTGAGGACACGCCGTCGCACAGCGCCTCGATGGTGTCGGCGGGTCCGATCTGATCGAGCTGCAGCTTGGTCCACAGTCCGATGAGGATCTTGGTCGCATCGGCGGCGACGAACGCGATGTCGTCGGGACGAGGTCCACCCGACGGTGCAGCGGCCGGAGCGGGTGCGGCAGCCGGAGCGGCCGCTGCTGCAGGAGCAGCGGCCTCGGGAGCGGGAGTCGCCTCGTCCTCGTCGGCCGGAGCCGGGTCGGTATCGGTGCCGTAGACGATCGCGGCTTCGCGCTCGAGGTTCAGCACCTCGACCGGGTGGCCGAAGCGGCCGGGCAGCTTGAGAGTCTGCGACGCGAGGTTGGCCACGGTCGGTGTTGCACCGAGCCCGATCTCGACGAAACGCTCGACGCCCATACCGCCGTCGGACTCGTCTGCGAAGAGCAGATCCTGAGTCTCGATCCACCGGACCGGGCTGGCGAACTGCCATGCGAGCAATTCGGTCAGAATCACGCGGCACAGATCGCTCGGCCGTGCGGCCCACGAATCGAACTCTGCAAGAACGGTGTTCAGCGGCTCGGACGGTACGAGGTCGGCGATCTCCTGAACGAAGGCCCGGTCGAGCGAGAACGGCTTGGGCACCAGGTTCGGAATGTAGCGACCGACCAGGATCGCGGGATCGAGCTGCTCGGGCAGCAGGGTCTCGAGGCGGCTACGGAAATCGTCGACTCCACCGCGCAGAACCGTCGAGTGGAACGGCACGTCGATGCCCGGAACCATGATGTAGGCGGCCTTGCCGCCGAACTCTGCCCGGCGGATGGCGATCTTCTTCTCGAGCTCACCGAGGCCGGCAACGGTGCCTGCGATGGCGTACTGCGAGCCACGCAAGTTGAGGTTGACGATCTCGAGGAACTCACCGGACTCTGCTGCGACACCGGCGACGAAGCCTTGCACGTCCTCGTCGGCCAGGCCGATCTGGGACGGGCGGATGGCAGCCATGCGGTAGTCACTGCGGCCGTTCTCGTCACGGGGAACGAGTGCGTGCATGGCCGAGCCGCGCTGGAAGACGACCTCGAGAACGGCCTCGAGCGGGAGCACACCGGCAACAGCGGCCAGCGCGTTGTACTCACCCACCGAGTGGCCGGCGAGAATCGAATTCTCCACGAACGCACCGGATTCACGCAGTTCGGCAACCTGTGCGACACCGAGAACGGCCATCGCAACCTGGGTGAACTGCGTCAGGTGCAGCACACCGTCGGGATGCTTGTGCGTGACCCCGCGGGCCTTGAGCGACGTCGGATTGTCGCGCACGACAGCGAGAATCGAGAAGCCGAGCGCGCTGCGCGTGTGCTTGTCGGCACGCTCCCAGATCTCACGCGCAGCCTTGGAGCGAGCGCGTGCGTCCAGTCCCATACCCGGGCGCTGGATGCCCTGGCCGGGGAACGCGTAGACGGTCTTCGGCGCGGCGGTGCGTGCGGTGGCGACCATGACCAGTTCGCCGCCGACTCGGCAGGACACCTCGACCAGTTCGGCACCCTGATCGAATCCGGTGCGGTCGACGCGAACGTCGATCTCCGCTCCGGGACGGACCATTCCGAGGAAACGAGCAGTCCAGGCAGTGAGACGACGCGGAGGAGTCTTGGTGTCCTCATGGTCGACTGCGGTGACGGTCTGCTGCGCCGCAGCCGAGAGCCACATGCCGTGCACGATCGGGCTACCGAGGCCGGCGAGCAACGCCGCGGCATCCGAGGTGTGAATCGGGTTGTGATCGCCCGAGACCTGGGCGAACGCGGCCATGTTGCGCGGGGCCACGATGGTGGCCTGGCGACGGCGACGACGCGGGGTGTCCTTGGCGTCGGCGCTCAGCGAACCGCCGGCGCGAGCCGGATCCACCAACTCGCCCTTACCGGTGCGTCCACGAATGGCGAAGCGCTCCACCAGAGTTGCGACGGCCGGGGCGTCGAGCCCCTCACCGAGCATGGCACCGATTTCGACGGTGACCTCGACGACGCGACCGAGATCGGTATCGAGCACCTCTCCTGCAGCGGCCTTGACCACGAGAATCGAAGTGTCGGTCGGCAATTCACCGACGAGGTTGACGCTGTGATCGAGGTGCACCAGGTCGAGCATGCCTTCGATGACGTCGATGCCTTCGGCGTTGCGCGTCGCTCCGAGCACGGCGAAGACGGCGGGCCAGCAGGCGCCGACGAGGACGTCGGGAACGGCCTTGCCGCTGACGGTCAGTGTGTCGGGCAGTCCGGATCCGGTGACGCCGGCGTGGTCGGCGATCAGATCGGGGATCCAGGCGATGTTCAGCCGCGCGACACCGTTCTTGACCGTCGGAAGGTCCTGTCCTGCCGCAACTCCGAGCAGTGCCGACATGGCCTGCTGTGCATCCTCTGCGGTGACGACCGGAGCGCCGCCGTCGATGGTGGAGGCGGGCACCGTCAGACGGATGCGTACTTCCTTGCCCGGGGCGAGCGGGACCAGCAGTTCGACGTGCTCGGAGTCGAGCACGGTCAAGGAGGAGCCGGTCTGTGGATGCGAGGCGACCGTATCGGAGTCGACGGTCCAGTCGGCCGGATCTCCCAGGCGTGCAACGGGGTTCTGCGTCATGCGCGAGGCCCAGGTGACGTCGGGAGCTGCCAGCACGATGCCCAGCAGTCCCGGTGCGATCTCGGCGTGGCGCCGGCTGGCGATGGCCGCCGGCTCGACACCCTCGGCGAGAAGCTGGTCCGCGGTGGCCTTCTCGAAGCGGTTCAGCAGTTCGCCCACCGGCTCGTCGACGCGAGTGATACCTGCGACGGCAACGGTTCCGGGGATGATGCAGACCTGATCGGCAGAGTAGCGAGCGTCGTGTGCCTGCCACAGCGAGTCGCTGCGCCACCAGCGGCGCACGTCACCGTCGACGACGGGAACGAAGTTGACGGGCTTGCCGGGCATGCGGCACAGCGAGGTGAAGAAGGTGATGTCGGCCGGGTGCAGCACCACGTCACCGGCGTCGGGGAACTGAGCGAGCAGTGACTTCAGTGCTGCGCGCGGACGCTCGAGTACCTCGGCGTCGGCGAACAGGGTGGGGATGGGTCCGCGATCGACCGGGTGCAGACGTGCCTCGGCGCGCTGCAGCATTTCGAGGAAACGGGTGCGCCAGGTGACGTCGAGCCACACCGATTCACGGGCCTCGGTCACGGCATCGGTGAACTCACCGCCGCAATCGAATTCGCTGCGCGAGTCCGTTCCGATGGCCAGATCCAGGTAGCGGCTCAGCCACTGCTGGTAGGTCATCTCGGCGACGTCCCCGAAGAACGGCTTGGCGGTGCCGTCGAGTGCGGCGATGATCTCGTCGCGGCGCTCGGCCACGGCGTCGGCGTTACCGGCGACCTCGTCGAGCAGCCGACCGCAACGTGATGCCGCATTGTCGATCTCGTGAATGTCGGCACCGAGCTGGCTGCGGCCCGAGGCCATTCCGCCGTTGGCGGTTCCGGCACCGACCCAGTCGGGAGTTCCCGGCGTGTCGACGAGAAGCTGCTTGACCTCGGGAGCCGTCGTGGCTTCCAGAGTGGCCATCGCAGCGGTACCGACGAGGATGCCGTCGAGAGGCATCTTCGGGTATCCGTGCACGGCAGACCAGGTTCCGGTCAGGTAGTCCGCGGCCCGCTCGGGTGTTCCGATACCGCCGCCGACGCAGATCACCAGGTTGGGGCGCGAGCGGAGCTCGGCGTAGGTGGTCAGCAGTAGGTCGTCGAGGTCCTCCCACGAGTGGTGTCCGCCTGCGCGGCCACCCTCGATATGGACGTTGACTTGGTAGGACGGAACCTCGTTGGCGATGCGGATCACTGCGCGAATCTGCGCGACGGTACCCGGCTTGAACGAGACGTAGCTGATTCCGGCCTCGGAGAGCTCCTCGATGAGAGCCACTGCCTCGTCCAGTTCGGGGATGCCTGCCGTGACGACGACGCCGTCGATGGCCGCACCCGCTGCACGGGCACGCTGCACGATGCGGCGACCGCCGAGCTGCAGCTTCCACAGGTACGGGTCGAGGAAGAGCGAGTTGAACTGGATGGCTCGGCCGGGCTCGAGCAACGTGGAGAGCTCGGCGACGCGGTCGGTGAAGATGTCCTCGGTGACCTGTCCGCCACCGGCGAGCTCGGCCCAGTGGCCTGCGTTGGCTGCGGCCGCGACGATCTTCGCGTCGACCGTCGTCGGCGTCATGCCGGCGAGCAGGATCGGCGAACGTCCGGTCATCTTGGTGAAGGAGGTCTCGACGACGACACGGCCGTCGGGGAGCGTCACGGGCTTGGGTGCGAATGCCGACCATGCCGGCTGCACCTCGGGTGCGGCTCCTGGAGTGAGCAGATTGCGGTGGCCGCCGCGCGAGGATGCCGCGATGATGCCGACGCCCTGTCCTCGCAGCGCCGGGGTGGTCATGCGGGTGAGGAGGTCACCGGGTCCGAGGTCGAGGATCCAGTCCGCGCCGGCCTCGACGACACCGTCGATGGCGTCGACCCAGTCCACGGAATCGACGAGGATCTTCTGCGCCAGTTCGCGGGCCAGGGCGGCGTCGAGACCGCACCGCTGCGCCCAGGCGTCGACGAGCTCCACGGCGTCGTTCAATGCGGGGTGATGGAAGCCGATCTCGACCGGGAGCTGCTCGAAGACGGGTGCGAACACCGCGCCGCCGCGCTTCTTGGCATCGCGCTCACGTTCTTCCCGAGCCGCGATCTGCTCGCACTTCTCCTGCACGCGAGCCAACTGAGCCGGCGGGCCGGACAGCACGACGCGGCGACGACCGTTGCGGATGGCCAGAGCAGCGGAGCGTTCGGGTGCTCCCGGTATCTCGAGCTCGTCGACGATCGCCTGAAGACGTTCGGGCTCGACGTTGCCGACCGAGACCATCGGCGCACGGTCACCGGCACCGATGATGCCGCGGCGACGTCCGACGAGTCCGGCAGCGGCGCCGACCAACTGAGCGATGGCCAGGAAATTGGCGTCCTGTGCGCCGTCCGCGGCGACGGACTCGGCGGCGATGAGGCCCTGCGAGTGTCCGACCACCTTGACCGGCGGGGTCTGGGCGGGGTCGAGGCCCTGCAGCTTCAGCGCGCGCAACGCGGCGACCTGAGTGAGGAAGACGCCCGGCAGAGACACCGCAGCCGAGGTCAGTGCCGCTTCGGAGGGCCCGTAGGAGCCGGCGGTGTCGTCGTCGGCGAGGTCCTGCTCGAGCATCCAACCGATCGGGTCGAAGCCGACCGAGCGGACGACCAGCAGCTCGTCGGACACGGGCGCGAGCACTGCTGCGGCCTCGTTGACGAGATCGGTCAGTTCGGGCTCGAGTGCGGAATCGCGCGCGAGCTCTTCGAGCGAACTCAGCCAGGGCGCACCCTGACCACCGAACGCCAGAGCGTACGGCTCGCCCGCGGCGAATCGATCTGCCAGAGTCCGAGAGCCGCCACTGCTTCTAGGGGCTTTGCCTGCGTTGCCTGTGCTTCGCGAGCCGCGTCCGTGTGATGGTGTGCTCTCGTTGATCGTCAAGGCTGAAGATTCCTCTCGTGGACGTCTCGGGGGGTCGAGGCGTTCGCTGTGATGACTGCCGTGGTGCGTCGTGGGCAACAGGGCAAAGCGTGAGCCTGTCTTCGTCGACAGGTCTCCTTCGCGCTGCTCCAGGTTGACACAAAATCATGAGGAAATCCTCAGGTTTGCTCGGACGTCCGAGTGCTACCAGCGAGTACGTCCGCGTAAGCGCCTTTACTTTTTGTTTACCCAACTCTCGAGTAACCCGCATCGACCCTGGCGGGAGACTCGGCGGCGACGGCGAAATATGAGGGAACCCTCGCATTTTTCGTTATCTTTTTGTGATGTGATCTCGAGCACTCCGTGAGCGTCCGGTGACCTGTCGGTGGGGTCGTCTAGCTTTCTCCTACGAACCGCATCCGACAGGGCGGTCCACGAACTCCGGGGGGAATTCATGTATTCATCGGTTACGGACACTTGCACGACGGGCGAGCTCGAAGCAATGCTGTCGCACATCGAATCGTTTGCCTCGCAATCGAATTCGCCGCACTGGACACCGGGGTGGCGCGGCGAATCCGAGGCGGCGCTACTCGACGCGATCTTCTCCGCGCGCGCTCCTTACGGAGGACCGACCAGTGGGGTGCGAGCGGTCATCGGACGGTGGCGGTCACACCGCGGCGATAACCGACTCGACGACTTGACAACCCTTGCAGAACTGACTTCGGATCCGGATCAGCTCGTGCAGATCCTGTCCAACCGTCAGCTCGTTCCAGGAAACAGCCGAACCAAGGCGGCGGCAGCCGCTGTGGCAGCGCAGACGCTGATCGCGTCGGGGTTGAGCCGTTCGACCGATTTCGAGCAGCACACGAAGGAACATTTCGATGCGTTCCGCGCGATCCCTGGCCTCGGCGAGACCACCTGGGAGTGCATGCTCATGCATCTGGGCGTACGCACCGACAAGGCGACCGCACATCTGACCGCGTTCGTTGCCGACGCTCTCGAACCACTCCATCGAGACCTCGCCGCCGACATCGCCGAGGAGCGCTCCCCCGTGATTCTCGACGCCGTAGCGGACGCACTCCACGTCGATCTCGCCTCGCTCGAGCACGCGCTCTGGCGTTACCAGCACAAGCTGCGCAGACCGCCGCAGCGTCATTCCGAGGCTGAGCTCCGATCGGCGGGCTGACTCTGCAGAATTATCACCTCTGCGAGATCATCACCTCGACGCCATCGAGGATGCACTCCACACCGAAACGATAGGCATGCACGGGGTCGCTGGCGGCGTCGTACGACGTCGCCGCGGCCGTCCCGATGCGGGACGACACCGGAAAACGCTCGCGCGTCATCACCCGCTCGATGACGGGTGCGGTAGCCGCCCACCACTGAGCGTCGGACATTCCCGACTGCTTCTTCACCCGATCGACAGCGGCCGAGGCCCTCGCGGTCCCCGACACGTGAGTGAGAACAAGTGTCAACACCGAATCGATCTCGACGTCACCGAGCCCGGTACCGACGAGGGTGCGCAGCTCTGCCTCGTACTTGTCGTTGGTGTGCGGACCGAGCACCGGACGCGCACCGACGGCGTCGAGCAGCCACGAATGTCGTTGATAGAGCTCCCAATTGCGCTCGGCAACGAATCGCAACGCGGACCGCCACCCACCGGGAACCGATGCCGGCTCGTCGACGTGTGCATACAGATCTGCCAGGGACCGATCGATCATCAGGTCCGTCAACTCTTGACGCCCCGGCACGTGGGTGTACAGCGACATCGCACCGACCCCGAGATGCTCGGCCACATTGCGCATCGACACCGACTCCAACCCGTTCGCATCGGCCATCTCGATTGCCGCGTCGACGATCGCGTCGACGCTCAGGCCGGTTCGGCTCGGTTTCGCGTCGACCCGCCACAGCAGTTCGAGGATGCGCGCCGGATCGAACGAGTTCTCCTTCTTCACCACCCGGCGAGCCTAATCGGACGTCGACGTGGCTCGAAGAACCGCGTCGCACGCACAGCAGCATCGGTTGTAGACTTCACCGGCACGCGCGAGTGGCGGAATTGGCAGACGCGCTGGATTTAGGTTCCAGTGTCTCAGGACGTGGGGGTTCAAGTCCCCCCTCGCGCACAACGGTCGTTCGACCCGGCTTTTCTCGAGACTCCCAGGTCTACCGGTTTCAACGTGTGAAGGTGGCTCGTATGTCCAGCGATCCCGACGACGACGCGATCTTCGCCGAAACTTCCGACGAACGACGCTCTCTCGCACGCACTTTCGACACCCTGACACCCGAACAGTGGGACACCCCATCGCTGTGCGACGCCTGGACGGTCCGCGACGTCGCCGCCCATCTCGTGGTGCCCCTGATAGTCCCGCTCTGGCAGTTCGGACTCGCCATGGTGCGCACTCGAGGGAACTTCGACCGGGCCAATCAGATGATGACCCAGCGAATGAAGCGCAAACACGGCGACGAATTACCCGCGCTCCTGACAGCTCACGCAGACAAGAAGTTCACCCCGCCGGGCCACGGTCCGCTGGCCCCCTTGTCCGACGTCATCGTGCACGGACTCGATGTATGCAGGCCGCTGGGAATCGAGCACCACGTTCCCGAGCACCGCATGGTTACGATGCTCGACTTCCTGGTGCCGGAAAGCGGTGCGGCACCGTTCAAAGGACCGGATCTTCGACTGCAGTGGCGCGCAACCGATCTGGACTGGAGTCGGGGCGAGGGCCCCGTCGTCGAAGGATCGGCGGGCACCCTGGCGTTGGTGCTGACGGGGCGCAGCAGCGCTCTCGCCGACATCACCGGCCCGGGTGCCGAGCAACTTGCCGAAGCACGGGCGAACCGTCGTCGGTCGTGAGTCGCACCCGGCTCGTCCATGGTGAGAATCACCGGCCGGCCACCCGACGTGACTACCTTCGGTAGTAGTTGCTCCGGTACCGTCGAGTGGTGACCTCATCCCGCCCGAAGCGTCGACCCGCGCTCATTGCGCTGGTGATCGTATCCGCGGCGGTGTGTCTCGGTCTCGGCTGGTGGCAGTGGGAACGCTTCGAGGCGGTCGGCGGCAACGGCCAGAACCTCGGCTACGCGTTCCAGTGGCCCTTGTTCGCGGCGTTCGTCGTCTACGCCTACCGCAAGTTCGTCCGCCTCGAAGACGAGGACCAGGACGAGCCCGACGCCGGGCAGCCCGAAGGACCGACCGAGGTCCCTCTCGATCTGCTCCCCCAGCGCCGCGTGGCAGACCCGGACGTCGGCGATCTGGACGACCCCGAGGCCAGGCAACTTCTCGAGTACAACAGCTACCTCGCGGAGCTGAACGAATCCCGCGGGACCGACAGGAGCACCACGTGAGTTCGGCACCGGACAAGACCAAGGCGTCCACCAACAAGACTCGGAAGATCGCGTCGGCGCTGCTGCGCTATCGCGTGCTCGCCTACGTCACCGGTATCTGGTTGCTCGTCCTCGTGACCGAAATGGTCGCGAAGTACATTTTCAAGGTCGAGAATGTGCCCAACTGGATTGCGGTAGTGCACGGTTGGGTCTACCTCGTATACCTGATCCTGACGATCGACCTTGCCATCAAGGTGCGGTGGCCGGCCGGTCGGACCATCGGCACGCTGCTCGCCGGAACTGTTCCGTTCCTGTCGTTCTACGTCGAACACAAGCGCACCAAGCAGGTCAAGGCCGACTTCGGCGTCTGACGTCAGCAGGTGATCGGCTGTGCGTTCTCCGGATCCAGCGCGTTCTCCACCAGCCGCTGCGCCAGCGGATCGTACGAGATTCCTGTGTGCTCGACGACATTGCCGGGGCACACGTCCTGCAGCACCACGTTCGTATTTCCCGCTCCGGTAAGGAGCGACGCCGTGTACGGAACGACAACCTGGTCGTATCGAGTCACGATCGTCGTGTAATCGATCCCCGCGACTGTGTCGCTGCCCTCGTTCAACCGCTCGAGCACGTCGTCCTGCACCGGCGGACCGGCGGTCGGATAGTTCGGCGGAGACAGCGCCACTATGCGCGAGACGGTGCGATCACCGCCGAGGAAGCGGGCGTAGTAGCGCGGCACCGTCCCGCCCTTCGAGTGACCCACGATCGACACCCTCGATGAGCCAGTCGACTCGAGGACGGAATCGACGAACGTGGACAGCTCCGCGGCACTCTCGGGAATCGTTCCCAGCGCTCCCAACCCGGGCACCGGCCCGGTGTTGCCGTAGTCGAGTGCGAACACGCAGTATCCGGCGTCGACCAGGGCCGGTGACAGCGACGACCAGTTCGCGTAGGAGTTCTCCAGGAACCCGTGTACCAAGATGACCGGTTCGGGATGTCGAGCGCTGGGAACGCACGAGTAATCGTTCGCGCCCGCCGGCGTCGCACCTGGATGGGCCACCGAGTAGACCAAGGCCTCGGCGAACGATCCCGCGACCGGCGCTGCCGAAGCGGGGGTTCCCACCGAACACAGGGCAGCGGCAGCGAGCACGACCGTGGTTCTCGTCAACACTGCCCGCGCCGCCACGACTATCGCCCTGTCAACGCTTCGAGAGCAGGAACCAGCTTGCGCAGCGCGCGGCCGCGATGAGAGGCCGCGTCCTTCTCGTCCGGAGCCAACTGCGCGGCACTGCGGCCGTCCCCCTTCGGCACGAAGATCGGATCGTATCCGAATCCGTTCTCCCCCAACGGCTCTCGCGCTACAACGCCGCGCCACTCGCCGCGAACGACGGTCTCGGCTCCGCCCGGGACCACCAACGCACATGCCGACACGAAAGCCGCCCCGCGTCGTTCGTCGGGGGTATCGCTCAGCTGCGCCAGCACGAGCGCCGTGTTGGCCTCGTCCTGCCCGTGAGTTCCGGACCAGCGCGCGGAGAGCACCCCGGGCATTCCATTCAATGCGTCGATTTCGATTCCGGAATCATCGGCGACGCAAGGCAACCCGGTTGCCGCCGCACCGTCGCGCGCTTTGGCCGCCGCGTTGTCCTCGAACGTCGCTCCGGTTTCGGGTGCCTCGGGAAACGGCGGCACCTCGGCGAGACCGACCAACTCGATACCCACGAGGCCGGCGGCGTCGAGTACCCGTCGCAGTTCTCGCAGCTTCTTGGCGTTACGACTGGCTACCAGTAGCTTGGTGTCAGGCACCGAACTTCTTCTTCGTTTCTGCGGTGGCAGGCTCGGGCAGATCCCCCGGGTACGGCAACGCCAGCGCCTCCCTCTGCACCTCGAACAGCTTGTCGATGCCGACGAACGCAGAGTCGAGGAGCTTGTCGAGGGTGGTGCGCGGGAAGGTCGCGCCTTCGCCGGTTCCCTGAATCTCGACCAGAGTGCCGGTATCGGTCGCGACGACGTTCATGTCGACCTCGGCTCGCGAATCCTCTTCGTACGGAAGGTCGAGACGCACCCGGCCGTCGACGACGCCGACACTGACCGCGGCGATCATGCACGAGATCGGCTGCGGGTCGGCCAGGCGTCCGGCTGCTCGTAGGTAGGTGACGGCGTCACTGAGAGCCACGAACGCTCCGGTCACGGCAGCAGTACGGGTGCCGCCGTCGGCCTGCAACACGTCGCAGTCGAGGGCGATCGTGTTCTCGCCGATCGCTGCCAGATCGATGCACGCGCGCAGTGAGCGTCCGACCAGTCGGGAGATCTCCTGAGTGCGGCCGCCGACCTTGCCCTTGACGGACTCGCGTCCGTTACGCGTGTGGGTGGCAGCGGGAAGCATTGCGTACTCGGCGGTGAGCCAGCCGAGGCCGGATCCCTTCCGCCAGCGCGGTACGCCCTCCTCGACGCTGGCCGTGCACATCACCCTGGTGTTGCCGAATTCGACCAGCACCGACCCTGCCGGGTGAGTGGTGAATCCGCGGGTGATCTTGATGGTGCGGAGCTCGTCGTCCGCTCTGCCGTCTTCTCGTCTGGACACGCCTCGAAGCCTAGCGCGTCGTCATACGGTGAAGGCGTCCCCTGGCTCGACGGCATGCACCGGTCCGCTGAACTCTGCCTTCGCCTCGGCTATGACATCCTCGCGAGACGTCCAGGGCGGAATGTGGGTGAGCAGCAGCTCCCCCACTCCGGCTTCCCGAGCGATACGACCGGCCTCGATACCGGACAGGTGGACGCCCTCGGGCCGATCCGGGCTGTCGGTCCACGACGCCTCGCAGAGAAAGACATCGGCACCCTGAGCCAGATCCTGCACCGCCTGGCACATACCGGTGTCGCCGCTGTACGCGAAAGTCTTTCCGCCACCAGTGGTGACCCGCATGCCGTACGACTCCGGCGGATGGAACACCTGCCGGGTCAGAATCGACAGCTGTCCGAATTCGATGGTCCGGCCGTCCACCCAGCGGCGTAGATCGATGGTGTCGGACATGTCGTCGATCTGACCGCCGCACTCGGCCGACGCCACTCCGAGCCGAAACGCAGTGTCCTTCGGTCCGTAGACGATCGCGCGCCCTTCCGGCGGGTTCGGATGGTAGCGACGCCACACGAGCAGACCGGGAACATCGAGGCAGTGATCGGCGTGCAGATGCGAAAGCAGAACGCTCACGTCACCCGGATCGACATAACGCTGCAACGCCCCGAGGACGCCGGGCCCGAAGTCGAGAACGACCGGCGCGGTCTCCTCTTCTTCCAGGAGGTAACCCGACGCGGGTGAATCGGGTCCGGACACACTGCCCGAACATCCCAGGACGGTAATTCGCATGTAAGCCATGCTGCCACGCCGAGCGCGTCACTCGAAACGTTCGGGCAGTATTGACCGCGCGAGTCGGCGAATTTCACGCCCGAACACAGCTGTGCTCGCGGTTACCTACCGCCTACGGAGTGGGACGATCGAGTGCTCTGGCGCGCGCTCTGTCGGCCCGGGCGTCGGCGGACAGCAGCCGAGCTGCGACGACCCCACCCACTGCGCCGAACAGATGGCCCTGCCAGGAGATGTTGGGATCGCTCGGCAGCACGCCCCACAGCGCGCTGCCGTACAGCACGAACACCACGACCCCGATCGCGAGCTGGCCGAGGTGTCGGGTGAAGAATCCACGAACGAGCAGGTACGTGATGAAGCCGAAGATCAGAATCGACGCGCCGATCGTGTTGCTGTACGTGCCGGCCGTGAGCCAGGTACCGACGCCACCGATCACCCAGACGATCCCGGTGGCAGCCAGACCACGCGCGATGCCCGAGAGCAACACCAGGAATCCGAGCACAATCAGGGGAACCGTGTTGGCGATCAGGTGCTGCCAGTCGTCGTGCAGCACGGGCGCGAACAGGATGCCCCACAAGCCGTCGGCGGAACGAGGCTCGATACCGTTCTGCTCGAGCCGTGAACCGCTCGCGACGTCGATGATCTCGATGATCCACAGCAGCGCCACGAATCCTCCGACGAAGACGGCTGCCTGCATCCACGCGGGCCGCACTCGCTCACCGGGAAGCTTGCCGGTCTCACTCATGATCGCCTCCAACCTCGGTCTCTCCACGGTACCGGTAGCGGCTACCTGCCGGTCAGAGACGCGACGCCGTGAATGCGGAGGGGAAGATCTGGCGATAGGTGGGGATGCCGGCCACCGACGTGGCGTCGAGCAGGGCCCGGACGATGGCTCGCTCGACGACGATCGCCGCGGCTTCGGTGACCGCCGCCAACACCGGTAGTTCCGGGGAGAATGCTGCGGGCACAGAGGACTCGGCGGTGACGGCCCTGGTGCCCGTGGACACGGCGAAGACGGTGTCGCCGTCGAGTGGCGAGTGCGCAGGTCTGATGGCCCGCGCGAGTCCGTCGTGACCCGCGACGGCTATTCGCTTGCACGACGCCGACGACAGCGGCGCATCCGTCGCAACCACGCCGATCGTGGTGTTCAGAGCAGTGGCCTTGGGTTCGAGCGCCGCCGCGGTCCGCACCTCGTCGACGTCGGGACTGCGCATGCCGAATTCCGCAGGCCCCAGTGTGCCGGTGCCCCACAACAACCCGGTGCGCGGATCGAACACCGCGCCCACAGGGTTGGCGACCATCAGTGCCGAGACCGTCACTCCGTCGGCCGGACCGCCCTCGATCACCGTGCTCGCGGTGCCCACCCCACCTTTGAGCACGCCGGCGCGAGCACCGACTCCTGCCCCGACCGATCCCGTCGCGAACTCGGTCGTCGCCGTGGCCGCAGCACGGTAGCCGAACTCCGCGGTCGGGCGCGCGGCCCAGTCGCCGACCGGAAGGTCGAAGATCACCGCAGCCGGCACGATCGGCACGACGTGAGCCGGACTGCCCATCGGGATGCCTTGTTCGTGCTCTTCGAGCCACCGCATGACGCCGTCGGCGGCCGCAAGCCCGTACGCACTGCCCGCGGTCAACAGGATGGCGTCGACCTGCTGAACGGAATGGCTCGGATCGAGCAGATCGGTCTCGCGTGTTCCCGGTCCGCCGCCTCGCACGTCGACTGCCGCCGTCGCCCCACCGAGAACGCGCACCACAGTGCAGCCGGTGGCCGAACCGGACCCCATCGCGGCGTCGTCGTCGAGTTCGTGATGATGGCCGACCAACAGACCTGCCACATCGGTCAAGCAGTCTCGGGGGCCGGGTTTCGACAAGGCTGCGGTCACGTCGGCACCCTAGGGAACGAGGACCTGGACGAGGGAATCCTGCATCCAGGTCAACCAGTGGTACACGTCCAGATGGGGAGCACGAGGATCGCCCTCGTCGAGTACGTCAGGAGTGTCCGCACTGATGCCCAGTGTGGTCCCGAGCGCCAGCCTCACGTCGTTGAGACCCGTCAACCACGCGTCGGCCTGTTCCTGGGTGAGCACGATCTTTCCGCCGGAATCGGGCAGGGTCGCGAGGATCACTGCCCCGGCAGCCAACTTCTCGTCGATGATCTCGGGCTCGTGCAACCCGCGGAGCGCACCGTTCAGATCGGCCGGATCCTGATCGTCGTGTTCGGGATCGGCGCGGTGGAAGTCCGGCAGCAGCCGGGCCAGCGCTGCATCGTCCGGCGGGCTGTTGTGGCCGGTACGCAGCCCGGTCAGCGCAGCGAGCTCGTCGGTGGGTGCCGCGGCGGAACGATCGCGTAGCAGGCCGAGAACGGATGCGACCAGGGACTTGAGCACCGCCGCCTCACGAGCGTCGATCTCGGACTTGATCTTGACCCCGGACAACGAATTCCGTCTCGTCCACGTGCGCACTGTCGGTGATGTCCTTCTCTGACGTAGAGGTGGCGAACTGCTGACTACTTGTCCTGCTGCATGGTGGCCCACAGGCCCGCCGCGTGCAGCCTTTTGACGTCGTTCTCCATCGCATCGCGCTCGCCGCTCGACACGACCGCCTTGCCCTCGGAGTGCACCTGCATCATCAACTCGGTGGCCTTGGCCTTGCTGTAGCCGAAGAGCTTCTGGAACACGTAGGTGACGTAGTGCATCAAGTTGACCGGGTCGTCCCACACGATGGTGACCCACGGAGTGTCGTGCGCTTCGTCGGCAGCAACGGCCTCGGTTTCAGCCGGCACCGCCTGCGGCGACGCCGCCGCGACTTCGAGTGCCGAGAAGCCGTCCACGGGCAGAAGCGATCCATCCACCGTCAACCAAGGCATGGCAACAGGGTACGGCGTGTCGGGCCGACCCCACACGTTCGCCCCCGCGCTCGTAGTGTGATCGAGGTGAGCAATGACGCGACCACCGATCACACGCTTTCCAGCGACGGAGCCAGCACTGCACTGCTGACCGACCAGTACGAGTACACGATGCTGTCCGCGGCCCTGGCCAGCGGCTATGCAGACAGACCGTGCAGTTTCGAGGTCTTCGCCCGCAGGCTACCCGGCGGCCGCCGATACGGCGTCGTGGCCGGCACCGAGCGCATTCTCGACGCCGTCGATCGCTTCCGATTCGGCCCGGACGAGCTGCGTGTCGTGTCGAAGTTTCTCGACGCCGACACCGTCGAGTGGCTGCGCAACTACCGCTTCACCGGCGACATCGACGGTTACCGCGAGGGCGAGCTGTACTTTCCCGGCTCCCCCGTCCTGACGGTCCGCGGCACGTTCGCCGAGTGCGTGGTCCTGGAAACCGTGGTGCTGTCGATTCTCAATCACGACAGCGCAATCGCCTCTGCGGCAGCGCGCATGGTCGCCTCCGCCGAGGCCAGGCCGATCATCGAAATGGGATCGCGGCGCACCCACGAGGAGGCGGCGGTCGCGGCATCGCGCGCGGCCTACTTGGCCGGCTTCACCGCGACCTCCAACCTCGAAGCAGTCCGACGCCACGGCGTCCCCGGAGCAGGCACGTCGGCCCACTCGTTCACGCTGCTGCACACCACCGCCGACGGCCCCGACGAGAAGGCCGCTTTTGCCGCTCAGGTCCGAGCGCTCGGGGTGGGAACGACACTGCTGGTCGATACCTACGACATCAAGCAGGGCGTGGCCAACGCGATCGAGGTGGCCGGTCCGGAGCTCGGTGGTGTCCGCATCGACTCCGGCGACCTCGGTGTCCTCGCCCGTCAGGTCCGCGCCCAATTGAACGCTCTCGGTGCGCCGAACACGCGGATCGTCGTCTCCGGAGACCTCGACGAGTACGCGATCGCCGCGCTGCGCGCCGAACCCGTCGATTCGTACGGCGTCGGCACGTCGCTGGTCACCGGTTCGGGCGCGCCGACGGCAGGAATGGTCTACAAGCTGGTCACCGTGGACGGCATACCCGTCGCCAAGCGCAGCAGTCACAAGGAATCGCGCGGGGGTACCAAGGCAGCGCTGCGGACCGCGCGTGGGACCGGTACGGCTGTCGAGGAAATAGTGCACCCGTTCGACGCTGCCCCGACGGTCGAGGACGGTCTGACGGTGGAGACGTTGACCACGCCGCTGATGCGTGGCGGCCGGCGCGTCTCCGACCTACCGACCCTTGCCGAGGGCCGGGACCTCCTCGCGCGACGCCTGGTCAGCCTGCCGTGGGAGGGGCTCGCCCTGTCCCAGGGCGAACCGGCGATACCGACCCGGTTCGCCCTGGGCTAGGGGCGGTGTCGGTGCCGAACCCGGTGGGCGATCGGCAGTAGTCTGCTTCGGTGCCGTCGAAGACCGAGTTGCCCACCGTTCCCGCTCTCCTGCAGGTTGCGGTGCACTCGCTCGGTGGCAAGGAACGCAGCAATCAGCTGACGATGGCCTCTGCCGTGGCGCATTCGATCGACACCGGCGAGCATCTCGCGGTGCAGGCGGGCACGGGCACCGGCAAGTCCCTCGCGTATCTCGTGCCCAGCATCAGGCATGCGGTCGAATCGGGGAAGACCGTCATCGTCTCGACGGCCACGATCGCGCTGCAGCGACAGTTGGTCGACCGCGACCTTCCACGTCTGTCCGACGCACTGACCGAAGCTGTGGGTCGGCGTCCGAAGTTCGCGATCCTCAAGGGCCGCAACAATTATCTGTGCATGAACAAGATTCACACCGGTGCCGCACAGGAGGCACCGGACGCGGAGTTGTTCGACCCGTTCGCCGTCTCGCGGATGGGCCGCGAAGTGGTCCGGCTGACCAAGTGGTCCTCGGAGACCGAAACGGGAGATCGCGACGACGTGGTGCCCGGCGTGAGCGACCAGGCGTGGCGTCAGGTCAGCGTCACCGCTCGCGAGTGCCTCGGGAAATCGCGGTGCCCCGTCGGCGAGGACTGCTTCGCCGAGCGCGCCCGCACCGAGGCCGCACAGGTCGACGTGGTCGTGACCAACCACGCGCTGCTCGCCATCGACGCGATCACCGGAATTCAGATCCTGCCCGAGCACGACGTCGTGGTCGTCGACGAGGCCCACGAATTGGTCGACCGAGTGACCGGCGTTGCTACTGAAGAGCTTTCGGCCGCCACCGTCACCGCGGCCGCACGCCGTAGCGCCAAGCTCATCGAGGAAGAGACCGTCGATCAGCTCGAAGGAGCTGCCGAGAACTGGGCCGCGATTCTGGACGAACTACCGCCCGGTCGATGGCAGTCCCTTCCCGACGGCGTCGGACCGGCCCTGGCGTCCGTCCGCGACGCCGCCTGGGCCGTGCGCACCGCGATCGGCCCGAACAAACAGGGCATGGCGGGCAGTGATCCCGAGGCCGCCGCGGCCCGCAGCGCAGCACTCGTGGCAGTCGACGAGGTGCACGACAGCGCCGTACGAGTGCTCACTGCCTTCGACGAGCCCGACCCGGCCAAGCGCAAGGACGTCGTCTGGCACGCCGTCGACGATTTCCGAGGAAACGTCAAACGCACCGTTCGCATTGCTCCGCTCTCGGTGGGCGGGCTGCTGCGCGCACGGTTGTTCGCCGAATCCACCGTGGTGCTGACCTCGGCGACGCTCACCGTCGGCGGATCCTTCGACGGCCTGGCCGTCAATTGGGGCCTGCCCGCAGAGAAGCCCTCCCGCAGTGACACAGCCATGGCGTCGGGAGTGGAACCACCCTCGGACAACGGATCCATTCGCTGGAATTCGTTGGACGTGGGCTCGCCGTTCGATCACGCTCGCGCCGGCATCATGTACATCGCCAAACATCTGTCTCCGCCCGGACGCGACGGCCTGTCCAAGTCCTCGCTCGACGAGATCGAATCGCTCGTCGAGGCAGCCGGTGGTCGGACGCTCGGGCTGTTCTCGTCGATGCGCGCCGCCAAGGCCGCGGCAGAGGAGATGCGCGAACGACTCGACACCCCGATCCTCTGCCAGGGTGACGATTCCACCGGCGCACTGGTGCAGAAGTTCGCCGACGACGAGGCCACCTCACTGTTCGGGACGCTGTCGCTGTGGCAGGGCGTCGATGTGCCCGGTCCGTCGCTGAGCCTGGTGATCCTGGATCGAATTCCGTTCCCCCGGCCCGACGATCCGCTACTGGTGGCTCGGCAGCAGGCCGTCGAATCACGTGGCGGCAACGGCTTTCTCGCGGTGGCCGCCAACCACGCTGCCCTGTTACTGGCGCAGGGCGTCGGTCGACTGCTCCGTAGCGTCGACGACAAAGGTGTTGTCGCCGTGCTCGATTCGCGCCTGGCGACCGCCCGGTACGGCGGCTATCTGCGCGCGTCCTTGCCGCCGTTCTGGGAGACCTCCGACCCGGAGGTGGTCCGCAAGGCCCTCACCCGCCTGGCCGGAAATTAGCTGCCCCCTACGGCGTCGACACCAGACCGAGCTCGGAATCGGAGGCAAGCCCGTGGTGCCGCGGCAACACCCGCACCGTGTAGCCCACCGCTCCACTGTGCGGTAGCCGCGTCTCGCCCGCGTACACGTGCTCGTCGCCCTCACTGCCCACGTGCGACATCTCGGTGGTGCGAATGTCGCTGAGGTCCTCGCCCTCGTCGACGCGTCCCACCACGGTCTGCACCACGACGGCACCGGGTTCCATACCGCCGAGGTCGACGATGGCGCGCAGCGACAGTTCGGCACCGATGACGGGGGTGTCAGGCAACCCCTCGCTGTCGACTCGGGTGACTTTCACGTTGCGCCACGCCTGCTCGACGCGGCCGCGGTACGACGCAACATCCTTCGCGCCGTGGTAGCCGTCGGACGACACCGCCCGGGCGGAGTGCGCAGCGGGCGCGTAGTAGCCGAGTGTGTAGTCCTGAACCATGCGCGATGCCAACACTTTCGGTCCCAGCTGTTCCAGTGTGTGTCGGACCATCTCGATCCAGCGAGCCGGCACACCGTCCTCCCCGCGATCGTAGAATTTCGGCAGCACCGCCTGCTCGAGCAATTCGTAGAGGGCAGCGGCTTCCAGATCGTCGCGGCGATTGTCGTCGGTGATGCCGTCGGCCGTCGGGATCGCCCACCCGTTTTCGCCGTCGTACATCTCGTCCCACCATCCGTCGCGAATCGACAGGTTGAGGCCGCCGTTGAGCGCCGACTTCATTCCGGACGTACCGCAGGCCTCGAGGGGTCGCAACGGATTGTTCAGCCACACATCGCATCCCCAGTACAGAAAGCGCGCCATGGACATGTCGTAGTCGGGTAGGAACACGATGCGGTGTCGCACATCGGCCTCGTCGGCGAACTTGACGATCTGCTGAATGAGCGCCTTTCCTCCGTCGTCGGCCGGGTGCGATTTTCCGGCTACCACCAGCTGAACCGGGCGGACGGGATCGAGCAACATCGCCCGCAATCGCTCGGGTTCGCGCAGCATGAGCGTCAGACGCTTGTACGTCGGTACGCGTCGAGCAAAGCCGACGGTCAACACGTCGGGGTCGAAAACATTTGCAGTCCAACTTATCTCGGCCTCGGTCGACCCTCGCTCCAGTGCCGAACGCCGCACCCTTCGGCGCACCTCGTCCACCAACTGCGCGCGCAACGCATTTCGAGTGGACCACACCTGCTCCGAGGACAACGGCCCACCTGTCTCGGTCTCCCCCTCGGCCCATTCCCGCGCCGCCCACGTCGGCGCATGGACACCGTTGGTCACCGATCCGATCGGCACCTCCGACGCGTCGAATCCTTGCCACAGGCCGTTGAACATCTCGCGGCTGACGATTCCGTGCAGCTTCGACACTCCGTTGGCGCGCTGCCCCAAGCGAAGGCCCATGTGCGCCATGTTGAACACCGACGGATCACTCTCGCCGCCCAGCGCCAGAATTCGGCTCATCGGCAATCCCGGCAACAGGGCCGAGTCCGGTGCACCGTCGCTACCGCCGAAGTAGTGCCGCACCAGATCGGCGGGGAACCTGTCGATGCCGGCAGGCACCGGGGTGTGGGTGGTGAACACCGTGCCCGCCCGGACGGCGGCCAACGCCGAATCGAAGTCCAACCCGCTACCGGTGACGAGTTCACGGATGCGTTCGACCCCGAGGAAGCCGGCGTGGCCCTCGTTCATGTGGAACACCTCGGGATCGGGCAGACCGTGCGCGCGCGTGTAGGCCCTGATCGCGCGTACTCCGCCGATACCGGCGAGGATCTCCTGCTTGATGCGGTGGTCCTGATCGCCTCCGTACAGGCGGTCGGTGACTCCTCTGAGCTCGGGATCGTTGTCGGCGATGTCGGAATCGAGCAGCAGCAGCGGAACGCGTCCCACCTGAGCGATCCACACGCGGGCCCGCAGCACGCGCGACCCCGGCATCGACACGTGTATCAACACCGGTGAGTCGTTGTCGTCGGTGAGCAGTCGTAGCGGCAGACCGTGCGGGTCCAGGGACGGGTAACGCTCGGCCTGCCAGCCGTCGGCCGTCAGCGATTGCCGGAAGTACCCCGAGCGGTAGAGCAGTCCGACGCCGATCAGCGGTAGACCGAGATCCGACGCCGCCTTGAGGTGGTCGCCGGCCAGAATGCCGAGCCCACCCGAGTAGTTCGGCAGCACCTCGGTGACTCCGAACTCCATCGAGAAATAACCGATGCCCGACGGCAGAGCTCGCCCCTCGGCGAGCTCGTTCTGGTACCAGAGGGGTCGGGCGAGGTAGTCGTGTAGATCCGCCTCGGCGGCGTCCAGTTCGGCCAGGAACGATGCGTCTTCGGCGAGTTCTTCGAGCCGTCCGGGTGCGACGGCACCGAGCACAGCCACCGGATCGCGTTCGAGTTCGGTCCACAGCAGCGGATCGATGTGCTCGAAAAGATCCTGCGTGGCCGAATGCCACGACCACCTGAGGTTTGTCGACAGCTCGGCGAGGGCATTCAGACGGGCGGGAAGGTGGGCTCGGACGGTGAATCGACGCAAGGCTTTCACAGAGCCGAACCCTACCCACGGATACCTGTGTCGATGGGGCGCTCGGCGAAAATTTCCTCGTGCGCCCGTCGCGGGCAGTATGCGTCGGCGCACGCGCCATCTGCGCTGCTGCACTACGGTTGACGAGTAGAAGCACACCAAATATCGGTTCGATCAGAGGTTGCGCCCGCGCAGCCATACCTCTAACGAAGAATGGAGTGTGAAGTGACAGGTCGACTTGGTATCGACAATGTCCTTCCAGATACGACGACCGGGAAATACCCCGCGAAAGCGGTGGTGGGCGAGACGTTTCCAGTTTCCGCCGACGTCTGGCGCGAGGGTCACGACGCAGTGGCCGCGACGCTGTCGGTGCGTGGACCGGGAGGCAAGCTCGAACGCATCCCGATGACGCCCGGCCACGAGCCGGACACGTTCGACGCGGTGTTCGTCCCATCCCGGCCCGGCTACTGGATCTGCCGTATCGAGGCGTGGAGCGACCCGATCAGCACCTGGCGTCACGCCGTCGAAGCGAAGCTCGGAGTGGGCCAGAGCGCCCACGAACTCGCCAACGACCTCGAGATCGGGGCCCGCCTGTTCCTCCGCGCTGCCACCGGCGTTCCTGCGGAGAGCAGGCAGCTGCTCGCCGACGTCGCCGCCGGCCTGCGCGACACCGACCGCCCGCTGCCCGCGCGCGTGTCCTCGGCGTTCGCATCGTCGGTCACCGAACTGCTGTTCCAGCACCCGCTGCGCGAGCTGGTGACCAGATCGCGGGCCGTGAACGTGTGGGTCGACCGAAACCTGGCCCTCAACGGTGCCTGGTACGAGTTCTTCCCGCGCTCCACGGGCGGGTGGAACGAGGACGGATCACCGCGGCACGGCACGTTCGCGACATCCATCGAGCAGTTGCCGCGCATCGCGCGCATGGGCTTCGACATCGTCTACCTGCCACCGATCCACCCGATCGGCACGATCAACCGCAAGGGCCCGAACAACACGTTGACTCCGGGCCCCGAGGATGTCGGTTCGCCGTGGGCTATCGGATCCAAGGACGGCGGGCACGACGCCATCCATCCCGAGCTGGGAACCGAGGACGACTTCCGTGCGTTCGTCGACGCCTCGCGAGAGCACGGCCTCGAAGTGGCGCTCGATCTGGCCCTGCAGGCCGCTCCGGATCATCCATGGGCCGCAACACATTCCGAGTGGTTCACGGTGTTGCCGGACGGCACGATCGCCTACGCCGAGAATCCGCCGAAGAAGTACCAGGACATCTACCCGATCAATTTCGACAACGACCGTCGTGGCATCTACGAGGAAGTGCTACGCGTGGTCCGATACTGGATCTCGTTGGGCGTCAAGATCTTCCGAGTCGACAATCCACACACCAAGCCACCGGACTTCTGGGAATGGCTCATCGCCGAGGTCAAGAAGACCGATCCGGACGTGCTGTTCCTGGCCGAGGCGTTCACCCGGCCGGTGCGCATGTACGGTCTCGCGCAACGTGGGTTCACGCAGTCGTACACGTACTTCACGTGGCGTACCGCGAAGTGGGAGCTGACCGAGTTCGCCGAGGAGCATGCCCGACGCGCCGACGACGCGCGTCCGAACCTGTTCGTCAACACCCCGGACATCCTGCACGAGAGCCTGCAACACGGTGGACCCGGAATGTTCGCTCTGCGAGCAGCTCTGGCCGCGACACTGGCTCCGACGTGGGGCGTGTACTCCGGGTACGAGCTGTACGAACATCAGGCCGTACGCGAGGGCAGCGAAGAGTATCTGGACTCCGAGAAGTACCAGTTGCGACCGCGCGACTTCGAGGGTGCGCTCGCCCGCGGTGAATCGCTGGAGCCGTGGATCACCACCCTCAATTCCATCCGCCGTGCGCATCCGGCCCTGCAACAACTGCGCAACATCCATTTCCACACGATCGACAACGACGCGCTGATCGGATACTCCAAGTTCGATCCGCAGACCGGCGACTCGGTGTTGGTGGTCATCAACCTCAACCCGTTCGGAGCCGAGGAGGGCACCGTCCATCTGGACATGCCCGCGCTCGGTCACGACTGGCAGGACACCCTGACGATCAAGGACGAGGTAAGCGGCATCCATTACGACTGGGGCCACACCAACTTCGTCCGACTCGAGCCCTGGACCTCGGTGGCGCACATATTCACGCTCCCCCACATTCCCTATCCGGCACGAATCGAACTGGCCTACCGCGGCAACCGAAAGTGAGTGGATTCAACGTGACCAAGAATCCGACGACGCCCGAAGACACCGTCGCAGCCCCGTCCGACAACGACCTCGATCTCCTCGCCGCTGGTCGGCACTACAACCCGCATTCCGTGCTCGGCGCGCACCCCGTGCCGGGCGGAACAGCGATTCGTGCGCTGAAGCCCGACGCGGAGAAAGTGATCGCGCGCGTCGGAGGCGTCGACCACGAGTTGACCCACGTCGCCCACGGCCTCTTCTCTGCGCTGGTGCCGGTCGAGGACCTGATCGATTACCGGCTCGTGGTCACCTGGCCAGGTGGGCACGTGTCCGAATCTGCCGACGGGTACCGGTTCCTACCGACCCTCGGTGAACTCGACCTGCACCTGTTCGGCGAAGGTCGCCACGAGCGTCTGTGGGACATCCTCGGAGCGCACCAGCAGTCGTACGCCACTCCCGACGGTCCCGTCACCGGCACCTCGTTCGCGGTGTGGGCCCCTGCCGCCCAGGGCGTCACGCTGGTGGGCGACTTCGACGGGTGGACCGGCCGTAGTTGGCCGATGCGCGTCCTCGGCTCCACCGGAGTCTGGGAGCTGTTCGTCCCGAACATCGAACCCGGTGCCCTGTACAAGTTCCGCGTCCACGGCTCCGACGGTTCGGTGAAAGACAAGGCCGACCCGATGGCCTTCGCCACCGAGGTTCCGCCGTCCACCGCGTCGGTCGTGACCGCGTCGACGTACACCTGGAACGACGAGAAGTGGCTCGACACCCGAGCCGGCATCGAACCCACGCAGGCTCCGATGAGCGTCTACGAGATCCATCTGGCGTCGTGGCGACCGGGCCTGGGTTACCGGGAGCTGGCCGAGCAACTGGCCGAGTACATCATCGAGACTGGCTTCACTCACGTGGAGTTGCTCCCGGTCGCCGAGCACCCGTTCGGCGGATCCTGGGGCTACCAGGTGACGTCCTACTACGCACCGACGTCCAGGTTCGGCAGTCCGGACGACTTCCGGTTCTTCGTCGATCACCTGCACAGCGCCGGCATCGGCGTCATCGTCGACTGGGTCCCCGCTCACTTCCCCAAGGACGAATGGGCCCTCGCCCGCTTCGACGGTGGGCCGCTCTACGAGCACGGAGACCCGCAGCGAGGCGAGCAACTCGACTGGGGCACACTGGTTTTCGACTTCGGCCGACGCGAGGTCCGCAACTTCCTGGTCGCGAACGCGCTCTACTGGATCGACGAATTCCACATCGACGGACTGCGCGTCGACGCCGTCGCCTCGATGCTGTACCTGGACTACTCGCGTCCCGAGGGCGGCTGGTCGCCCAACATCTACGGTGGCCGAGAAAACCTCGAAGCGGTGTCCTTCCTGCAGGAGATGAACGCCACGGTGCACAAGAAGCACCGCGGAGTCGTCACCGTTGCCGAGGAGTCGACCGCCTGGCCGGGCGTCACTCGCCCGACGAACGTCGGCGGGCTCGGGTTCAACATGAAGTGGAACATGGGGTGGATGCACGACACCCTCGGCTTCGTCGGGCGCGATCCCATCCACCGCAGCTACCACCACCACGAGATCACGTTCTCGCTCGTCTACGCGTGGAGCGAGAACTACCTGCTGCCCATCAGCCACGACGAGGTGGTGCACGGCAAGGGCACGCTGTGGACCCGCATGCCCGGGGACGACTACGCCAAGGCCGCAGGGCTGCGCGGAATGCTCGCCTACATGTGGGCACATCCGGGCAAGCAGTTGCTGTTCATGGGTCAGGAGTTCGGTCAGACTCGCGAATGGTCCGAGGAACGAGGCCTGGACTGGTACCAGATCGACGAGGAGCCGTTGCACCGAGGTGTGAAATCGCTTGTCGCAGATCTGAACTCGACGTACCGGTCGCATCCGGCACTGTGGACGCTGGACACCTCGCCCAGTGGCTACTCGTGGATCGACGCCAACGACACCGAGAACAACGTGCTCAGCTTTCTGAGGTACGGCTCCGACGGTTCGGTTGTCGCGTGTATTTTCAACTTCTCCGGTTCCGAGCACGGCAGCTATCGTGTGGGACTACCGGAACCAGGCCGTTGGATCGAGATCCTCAACACCGATGCAACGGAGTACGGCGGCTCCGGAATGGGCAACCTGGGTGAAGTGACGGCAACATCGCACTCGTGGCACGGTCGACCGGCATCAGGCCAGGTTGCACTTCCCGCCAACGGGGCGATCTGGATCAAATTGGAGCAGTAGATGACCGGCGGCCGCAGACCACGACTTCTGGCTGCGGCCGCCACTGCAGGGTTACTACTGTTGACATCGTGCGCCGCCACCGTCGGCGGTAATGCAGTGTCGATCTACGAGAATCCGTTCACGGTCGCCGGCCTTCCGGTCACCAGCGGACCGAGCGGACCGCGTCCGGGAGTACCGGATTCGACCATCGCCGTCGAGAACGCCGAAGGCACCGACTCGGACATCTTGGCAACCAACGCGATCGACGACATCCAGCAGTTCTGGGCCGAGCAGTATCCGGCCCTGTTCAAGGGCTCGTTCACGCCGGTCTCGACATTGACCTCGTGGGATGCGTCGGAGGACGAGGGATCCGGCATCCGGTTCTGTGGAGACAGAACCGGTGGAGTCCCCAATGCCGCGTACTGCACCCGCGACGACTCGATCGGGTGGGACCGCACCATTCTGCTTCCGGCGTTGGTCGACGCGTTCGGGCCGATGTCGGTGGTCATGGTGATCGCGCACGAATACGGCCACGCGATCCAGCATCAGTCGGGACTCGTCGGCGACGACACCCCGACCATCGTGGCCGAGCAGCAAGCCGACTGTTTCGCCGGCGCATTCATCCGCCATGTCGCAGAAGGCGATTCGCCGCACTTCACCATCAACACCTCGGATGGGCTCAACGGTGTTCTTGCTGCGACCGTCGCGGTGCGCGACGTGGACCCCAACGATCCCGAATCGGTGCACGGGTCTGCATTCGAGCGAGTGACTGCCGTTCAGATCGGGTTCACCGACGGTGCAGCTGCCTGCACACGCATCGACGAGGCCGAAATCGATTCACGCCGAGCGTCGTTGCCGCAGAAGTTCGACAGCGCCGACGATTCCGGTGAGCTACCGGTCACCGAGGACTCCCTGGGCGCATTCACGCGATCGTTCGAGACGGCGCTTCCCGTCGCCGATCCGCCGACCGTGGACTACTCGGGATCGGACACCGAGTGCACGGACGCCGAGGCGACCTCTCCGGTGTCGTACTGCCCGTCGACCAACACCATCGGTGTCGATGTGGAGGACCTGGCCGAAATAGGGCAACCCGAGACACCTCAGCGCGGAGACATCCTGCCACTCAACGTATCCGGTGACTACAGCGCGTACGTACTGTTCGCGTCTCGCTACACCCTCGCAGTACAGAAGGAAGCGGGCCAGACGCTCGACGACCCGCAGACCGCACTTCGATCCGCATGCCTGTCCGGAGTCATCACCGCAGCGTTGAGCGCCGAATCCAACGAGGCCGCTCTCGAAATCCGGCTCTCTCCCGGCGATCTCGACGAGGCCGTCTCCGGTTTACTCAGCGACGGATTGGCCGCCAGCGACGTCAACGGAACGACGCTGCCGTCCGGATTCTCCCGAGTCGACGCGTTCCGCTCGGGAGTTCTCGGCGGCAAGCCCCTGTGCGATTCGCGCTACAGCTGAGGGATTCAGTACAGAGCGGACGCGAGTTTACGACGTGCCGAGACCACCAGAGGATCGGCGGCGTCGAACAACTCGAACAGCTCCAGTAGGCGGGTACGCAGGGCCGTGCGGTCGTCGCCCGCACTGATCTTGATTCCGTCGATGAGCCGTGCGAAAGCCTGTTCCGGCTGCTGCCCGGCCATTTCCGCGTCGGCCGCATCGATCCGGGCCTGCACGTTGGCGGGATCGGCGTCGGCCACCTCGACGGCATCGGGTGCAACGTTCTGCACCCGAGCCAAGAACTTGACCTGACGCAGCGCGGCGACCGCGTCGGTGTTCTTCGGCTCGGCGTCGATGATTGCCTGATACGCCGCCGCTGCCTTGTCGAAGTCACCCTCGTCGATCGCCTCTTCCGCAGCGACGATGCGCGGATCCTCGACCTCGGGTTCCGGCTCGGCGGCGGGAGCCGACCCGGGTGGACCGGACAGCTTTCCGGCGGTTGCCTGCTCGACGGCCTGCAGCCACTGACGCAACTGCTCGTCGGATTGCGTGCCCTGGAAATCGGCGAGCGGCTGCCCACCCGCGACGGCAACCACCGTGGGAATGGCCTGCACGCCGAATGCCTGCGCGATCTGCGGATTGGAGTCGACATCGACGCGGGCATGTATCCACGTGCCGCCGGCCTCGACGGCAAGTTGCCCGAGCTGACGCGTCAACGCCTGGGACTGCGGCGACCGAGCCGATCCCAGGTCGACGATGACCGGTACCTGCATCGATCGCTGCAGAACCTCGGCTTCGAAATTGGCCGTGGTCACGTCGACGATGGGAGCCAACCCTCCCGCATCGCCACTGGCTTCGGCAGCGGGAGCAGGTGCCGGACGGTCCTTGAGAACGGACAGGTCGACGGCTCCGGCAATGGATGCGGGGACGGCGGCCGACGGGCGGACAGGAGGACGGGAACCGGGTCGAGTCACGCCCTACAGTTTGTCACTAACGCGATGTGTCATCCACTGGCGGGCGGTCAGGACAGAACCTTCGCGTCGGCTGCGGGTCGGCCACTGCTCAGCTCGGCAAGGCGTCCGGTACGCACGGCCCAGATCTCGAAGACCACGGTTCCGAACGGCGGAAATGCCGCGACCAGCGCCAGCAGCGTGGCCTTGACGTCCCACTTCAGCTTGACGGCCGTCAGAACGGCAACGGCAAGGTACACGATGAACACCGCACCGTGGATGGGCCCGAAGATCTTCACGCCGATCTCGTTGCCGTCGGCCGGCAGGTACTTGAACGCCATGCCGACCAGTAGTCCGAGCCAGGTGAACGCTTCGAGCACGGCAATGAAACGGAAGCGTTTGGCCGTGCTGCTCAGGTCGAAGAAATTCGTCATGCCCGCTATTGTGCCCGGTTTGCTACGACAGAACGTAGTGGCTCTGGTCTCATCGGACCAGAGCCACTACCGACTCAGCTCTTCGGGACTCGAACGATGAGCGCGTCGCCCTGTCCGCCGCCGCCGCACAATGCTGCGGCGCCCACTCCGCCACCGCGTCGCTGCAGCTCGAGAGCCAGGTGCAGTGCGATGCGAGCGCCCGACATTCCGAGGGGATGACCGATCGAAATCGCCCCGCCGTTGACGTTGACGATCTCCGGGTCGATGCCGAGCTCACGCGTCGACGCGATTCCGACCGCTGCGAACGCCTCGTTGATCTCGACGACGTCGAGGTCCTTCGGGTCGATGCCTTCCTTCGCGCAGGCCTTGGCGATGGCGCGAGCGGGCTGCGACTGCAGGGTGGAGTCGGGGCCGGCCACCACACCGTGCGCGCCGATCTCGGCGAGCCAGGTCAATCCGAGCGACTCGGCCTTGTCCTTGCTCATCACGACGACGGCGGCGGCACCGTCGGAAATCTGCGACGCGGATCCGGCAGTGACCGTGCCCGCCTTGTCGAACGCGGGGCGAAGCTTGCCGAGGGAATCGACCGTGGTGTCGGCCCGGATTCCTTCGTCGGCAGTGAACTGGACGGGTTCACCCTTGCGCTGCGGGATCGACACGGGCACTACCTCGTCGTCGAAGACCCCGTTCTTCCACGCCGCGGCAGCCTTCTGATGCGATCCGGCCGCGAAGGTGTCCTGCTCCTCACGGCTGATCGCCTCCGAGCTCTGATTGCGCTGCTCGGTGAGCGCACCCATGGCCTGATCGGTGAAGATGTCGTACAGACCGTCGTATGCGAGGTGGTCGCGCATGGTGACATCGCCGTACTTGAATCCCGCCCGCGACTTCTCCAGCATGTGCGGTGCCTGGGTCATCGATTCCTGGCCGCCGGCGACGACGATCTCGAACTCACCCGCGCGAATGAGCTGGTCGGCCAGCGCGATGGCGTCGACGCCGGAGAGACACACCTTGTTGATGGTCAGAGCCGGAACGGTCATCGGGATACCCGCAGCGACGGCGGCCTGTCGGGCCGGGATCTGCCCGGCACCCGCAGTGAGGACCTGGCCCATGATGACGTAGTCGACCTGATCCGGAGCGACGCCGGCCTTTTCGAGTGCGCCCTTGATGGCAATTCCGCCGAGGTCGGAACCCGAGAAGTCCTTGAGCGCACCCGAGAAGCGCCCGACGGGCGTACGAGCACCGGCGACGATGACTGTTGTGGTCACGATTTCCTCCGAAAGTGTGAAGACGGCCTTGTCGAGATCAACGCTCGCCAGGCTCCTACCGATACCAGCCTGGCGGAACACCGGGACGCAGCTGACGCTAACGTCTTGTCCATGACCTCCAGCACGCAGTCTTACACGGGTGCCCCACTCCGCTCCGACCTGGTGACGGCTATCGACCACGTCGGTGTCGCGGTACCCGATCTCGATGCCGCAATCGCCTGGTACACCGACCACCTGGGCATGGTTGCGGTGCACGAGGAAGTCAACGAAGAACAGGGCGTGCGCGAGGCGATGCTCTCGTTCCCCGGGGCAGGCGAGAAGTCGGCAGCACTGCAGTTGCTCGCGCCCATCGACGAATCCTCGACCATCGCGAAGTTCATCGACCGAAACGGCCCCGGACTCCAACAATTGGCGTACCGAGTAACCGACATCGAGGAGATCTCCACCGAGTTGCGCGCCCGCGGCGTTCGGTTGCTCTACGACGCCCCCCGCCGTGGTACGGCCGATTCGCGTATCAACTTCGTACACCCCAAGGACGCAGGCGGAGTACTGATCGAACTGGTCGAACCGAACCACAACGCGCACTGACCGAACTCGGTGATTACGCCGTATGGCTCTCCACTTGACTCACCGGTAAATTGACGGCCATGGCCATCGATCATGAACGCACTTCCACGGTGCAACTTCCCTTTTCCATCGTTCGGAAGGGGTTCGATCGCGACGAAGTCACCAACTACTTCGAGCGATTCGACGCCGAATTACGGCTGACGACGGCCGACCGTGATGCCGCCGCGGCACAGGCGCGTGATCTGGCCAAGCAACTCGACGACGCTCGCGACGAGATCGACGAACTGCGCAAGGACATCGACCGTCTCTCGGTGCCGCCGACCACCGCGGAAGGCATGAGCGATCGCATCTCCCGCATGTTGCGACTTGCGTCGGACGAGGCCTCCGAGGTTCGCGCGAAGGCGCACGCGGAGTCCGAGGAGATGATCTCGGTTGCGCAGCAGGAGAGCACTCGCCTGCGAAGCCGTCACGAATCGTTGGTCGCAGAACTCGAGGAGCGCCGCACGGCACTCGAAACCGAGCACGAGCAGACCATGGCTCAGGCACGCACCGAGGCTGCGCGCGTCGTCGAGGCCGCACAGGCTGAGCGCGACAAGCTGGCTGCCGAGTCCGAGGCCAAGCGCGCCGAGGTTCAGGAAGACTTCGAGATCACGATGGCCGAGCGCCGCACCAAGGTGCTCACCGCGCTCGAAGAACTGGAAGCGTCGAGCAAGGCCGATGCTGCTCGCCGTATCGAGGAGGCGACGACCGAAGCCGCACGCCGGTTGCAGTCCGCGAGCGAGCAGGCCGAGCGGCGCATCGCGCACTCGAAGGAATTGGCCGAGGAGCTGCGCGTGCTGCGAAGTCGCGTCCTCGCTCAGCTACTGGGTATCCGGGGCCAGCTCGATTCGGTACCGGCCATGCTGGCCTCGGTCAACCGCGAAAGCGAGTTGCTGGACAACCCCGACCCGACGGCCATCCTCAAGAAAGAAGAAGAAAAGGCTGCGGCGAAGGCCGAGAAGGACAACGACGAAGAGAAGGAATCCGCCGACTCGGCGTCCTGACTTCGCGGCACACGCTCGGCCTCCCCCGCTAGGACCATCTACGGGTGAGGCCTCGCGTGTTTCTGCCGCTCCAACACCCGGTGTGCCAATGTCTGCGGTTGTCGGCTCCCCCGAAGTCGTCCGACGGCCATGCCACGATGTGGGCGACCCCTGGCCGTACCTCGTGATCGCAGCCCGGGCAACGGTAGGTCTTGACGGCCTTGGCACCGGGAATCATCCGCGTCGTGTACGTGTCCCCGTCAGGACCCACCTCGACGCGATTACCGCCCAGGACGGAATCGGTAGCCGGGCCGAGACTGCTCGGACCACTCCGACTCGCTTTGCGGGGCTGATTGCGACGAGGCACGCATCCAGTGTAGAGAATCGCGCCGCTTCGACAGACAGACGTCAGAAGAGCCGGAACTCGGTGCTGTCGGTGCCGCGGAGAACGTCGTAGTCGAGTGTCAGACAACGAATACCGCGATCGGTGGCCAGAGTCTTCGCCTGCGGCTTGATGACCTGTGCGGCGAACACACCGCTGACCGGTGCCAGCAACGGGTCACGATTGAGCAGTTCGAGGTACCGAGTCAACTGCTCCACACCATCGATTTCACCGCGACGCTTGATCTCGACGGCGACAGTGCCACCATCTGCGTTGCGGCACAACAGATCCACCGGTCCGATTGCCGTCATGTATTCACGCCGCACCAGGGTGTACCCCTCACCGAGGGTGTTGACGTGTTCTGCGAGCAACTCCTGCAGATGAGCCTCGACACCGTCTTTGACCAACCCTGGATCGATCCCCAATTCATGACTGGAATCGAGTTCGACGTCGTCGATCGTGATGCGAAGTTCTTCGCCCGCCTTGTTGGTGACGACCCATTTGATGGTCTCGTCCTCGGTGGTCTCGACCATCCAACAGGGCGGAGACATCCAGTTGAGGGGCTTGTACGCCCTGTCGTCCGCGTGCACACTGACCGATCCGTCTGACTTGACGAGCAGCAGGCGTCGAGCGGAAGGGAGATGTGCAGTGAGGCGGCCGATGTAGTCCACTTGGCAACGAGCAATAACTAAACGCACTCGACCACCATAAGGCAGCACGGCCGTTACTCTGTGACCACCATGCCCCAATTCAGACGATCTGCCGCTCCGCTGGGTTCCCGGCTCCTCGGAGACACCACCGAATCGCCGCGCCGACGCCGGATCCGAATCCAGCTGTTGCTGACGGTGTTCCTGGTCCTGTCCAACCTGATCGGTGCGGTGATCGTCGGTGTCCTCATCAGTGTCGTCGTTCCAGGCCCGAACGTGCTGGACATGGACCGCTACTGGTGGGTGAACTTCATCGTCGTCCCGGTGTACGTCTTTCTGGCATTCCTGGTCGGTGTCGTCTGGGGCACCACACGCGCGCTGAGCAGTCTGCGGTGGGGCATAGAGGATCGCGAGCCCACCCGATCCGAGCAGGTCGCGACGCTGGCCATGCCCTGGCGCCTGACGCGCATGCAGATTGCGCTGTGGACCGGTGGACTGATTCTGCTCACCACGATCGACGGCATCATCGACCCCCAGGCGATCCCGAAGGTGGCGTTCACCATCGCCGCGGGCGGCACAGTTGTATGTGCCTTCAGCTACCTGCTCAGTGAGTTCGCTCTGCGGCCCATCGCGGCTCGTGCCCTGCAAGCGGGCGACCCACGACGCATCCGAATCGCCGGTGTCATGGGGCGTTCCATCCTGTCGTGGTTGCTGGGAACCGGCGTTCCGGTCTCCGGCCTGATGATGATCGCGGTGTTCCGCTTCCTTCGACCCGAGACCAGTGCAAACCAGCTCGCTGTGTCCATCCTCGCGCTCGGCGGCATCACCATCGTCTTCGGATTCGCCCTGACCGTCCTGGGCGGTTTCGCGACCACCTCCCCCATCAACAACGTGCGGGCGGGCATGGCCGAAGTCGAGAAGGGCAACATGGATGTCCGACTCGCGGTGTACGACGGCACCGAGCTCGGCGAACTGCAGAGCGGTTTCAACCGCATGGCCGACGGTGTGCGCGATCGAGAGAAGATCCGCGACCTGTTCGGACGACACGTCGGACACGAAGTAGCCGAGAAGGCCCTGCAGTCCGAAAGTGAACTCGGGGGCCAGGAGCGCGATATCGCAGTGTTCTTCATCGACCTGGTGGGCTCCACCGAATTGGCCGCTTCACGACCGCCGACCGAGGTAGTGGATTTACTCAACCGCTTCTTCGCCGTCGTCGTCGACGAGGTGGACGAACACGGCGGCTTCATCAACAAATTCGAGGGCGACGCGGCGCTCGCCATCTTCGGAGCACCGAACGACATTCCGGATCACTGCGGATCGGCACTCTCGGCCGCACGTGCCATTGCCCGCCGATTGCTGGTCGAAGTTCCCGAGTGCAGCGCAGCCGTCGGCGTTGCAGCCGGCCGAGCCGTTGCCGGCAATGTGGGAGCAAAGTCGAGATTCGAGTACACCGTCATCGGCGATCCGGTAAACGAGGCTGCGCGACTATCGGAACTGGCCAAGAGCGCTCCCGGTGCGATACTCGCTTCCAAGACAGCGGTAGACGGTGCTGCCGAAAACGAAGCGGACCGCTGGGAATTCGGTGATCGAGTAACCCTTCGCGGACGATCCGCAGAGACAGTTCTGGCGAACCCCAAGGACGTGAAGGTTTCCGCAGACGAGGCCGAATCCGTTCACGCCTGATCCACCCGATCGCTGGGCTCAGTACGTGTAGTGCACTGTGCCCCTGCCGTTTTCATCACTGACGACTCGGCCGTCCTGTGCCCGGTCCCCCTCGCGAATGCGCGCGCGTTTGTCGAACGCTCACGACGTCGCTGACGATTCTGCACGCGCCTCGCGAATGCGGGCGCGTCTGCAGAATCGAAGTTTGCCCACTATCGATCGCCAAGCTTCGATGGGCAGTAGTTGGCTTGTTGGGGTTGGGTCCGGTTCGACGGCCCGACAAACGCGCACGCGTTTGTCGGGTGCGCGCAGTCTGGTGTCGCTGTTCTGCTCGCGTCCGGCGAGTGCGCGCGCGTTCGCGGCCCTGGGGCGAGGGGACGGGCGGTCCGTATGACGAGTGATGGGACTGGGGGTGCAGGTGTCGATGCCTGCGCGTTCAGTTCAACGAAAGGGGTGAATACTGTTGCGTGGGTGGTGGTTTCGAATGCAAACAACCCCCGACCGTGATGGTCGGGGGTTGTCTGGCTCAAGTTGTGTTCGGCGGTGTCCTACTCTCCCACACCCTGTCGAGTGCAGTACCATCGGCGCTGGAGGGCTTAGCTTCCGGGTTCGGAATGGGACCGGGCGTTTCCCCTCCGCTATGGCCGCCGTAACTCTGCGAAACAGTGTCACGAGCGAACCTGTCACCCACACTCGTGTGGGGTGGCGGATTCGTGTATTCGGTTGTGTTACTGAACAACTACTCGTGTGTTGTTTCAGATATTGCACAGTGGACGCGTAGCTTCTTTGTGGTAAGTCCTCGGCCTATTAGTACCAGTCACCTGCA